>NZ_JBHMCF010000060.1:0-79116 GCF_042428605.1 Nonomuraea salmonea | reverse complement strand
GTTCACCTCGCCGTGATCGACGCCTGGCTATGAGCCCACCACTTCTGAAACACGCCCTAGTGCCGGTGCGGCCGGCCGGACCGGTGCGCGGCGAGCACGTCGAGCCCGAAGTCGCCGTCCGGGTCTCGCCACACCGAGTGCGCGTGGTTCGCGCCGCGCTGCGTGTTGTCGTACTCGATGAGCAGGCGCGGCCCGGACAGCCGGTAGTAGTGCGGCTCCCCCGGCTCGACGGCGCCCGCCCAGCCGAAGTGCACCTGGTCGAGATGGTCGTCGGCGAGGTAGTGGCGCCGGTAGGCCGCCGCCACCGGCTCGGGTGCGCGGCCGGTGTAGACGTCGAGCAGGGCGCGCAGCACCTCGCGCTGACCGGCGGTCAGATCGGCGGCGGGCAGCCCGCGCGGCTCGCGGGTGAGCGCCATCGCCGCGTGGTCCTCCTCGGTGTAGCCGGTGCCGCGCTCGGCGGTCTCGTCGATCCTGGCGGCCTGCGCGGCCAGTCGCGGCTCCCGCATCGGGCCGCGGAACAGCTCGGGGACGCGGATCATGCGGTCGCCCGGGCGGACGCGGGCGCGGTTGCCCGAGACGATGTCGGAGATCGCGCGCGGGTGCAGCAGGGCCCGTGCCCGCTCCTCGCGGCCCAGGGAGGTCATGAGGTCGCGGGCGAGGTCCTCCGTACCGCCGAGCGGGCGCAGCGTGCCGCCGGGCAGCGGCGCCGTGGCGGGGTCCGCGCCCACGAACGACGGGGTCGCGGCGGCGATCGTGCCGTCGTGGATCAGCACGTTCACCGACAGGTGGTGGCCGCCCACCCGCCAGCCCCACAGGCGCTCGCCCGGCCGGCCGAAGACGCGCACCCAGTACAGGCCGGGGTCGCGGCCCCGCTCCCTGCCCCAGTCGGTGCCCCAGCCCTCCACCGCGTCGAGCACGTTCTCCAGGCCGATCACGGTGCAGGCCGTGACGTACGCGGGCCGGCTCAGACCGGTCGCGAGCAGCCGCATGACCAGGCCCTGCCGCCGGGGGTCCAGCTCGTTCAGCGGCACGCCGCCGTGGTCGGTCGGGGTGTAGAACCAGCGGACGCGCTCCTCCTCCACGTCCTGGTCACCGAACGGCGCCAGCATCGCCCGGGCGGCCAGCTCCTGGGGCAACCCGTCGAGCAACTCGGCCGCGACGGCCGCCATCTCCGACACCAGCTCGCGTTCGGCGTCCTTGTCTGTCTCCATCGCGTCCATCCTGTCATCAAGCATGATCGGTACATGGATATCCGATGGGAAGGTGGCGACCGTGCTGGACCGCACGGCGCTGCCGGTCGTGGTCGCCGGGATGTCCGCGCCGGGCTTCGCGGCGACGCGGGAGCCGGCAGGGGAGGTCATGGCGCGGCGCGCGGCAGGGGTGATGGCGAGCCCGCCGCACACGCCGCGTACCGATGACGCCGTCGTCGCCTGCTACGCGAAGGCCGCGCGGACCGCGGCGCCGACGGCGCGATGACCGGCCACTGCTCCCCCGACCTGCTCGTGGACGTCGTCCGCCTCGCCGGTCAGCAGCGGGCGGCGGTGCCGTTCCCGGCCGAGCGGATGCCGCTGCCGACGCGTACGGCGTAGTAGTTCGACCGGAACCGGTCGAAGATCGTGTTGTCCTCCAGCTGCAGCAGCGCCTCGTCGGCCTGGCGCAGGGAGTTCCAGCTCCAGTTGTGGCTGCCGGTCCAGACGATCTTCCGGTCGGGCACGCCGTAGTACTTGCCCTCCACGAGCAGGTACTTGGAGTGGATCCAGATCGGGTCGGCGGTGCAGTAATAGCGGACGTTGATCCCGTTGTACGCGCCCGTCGTCTTGACCAGCTCGTTCATCGAGGACACCTCGGAGGCGCTGACCTTGTTGTAATTGACCGCCACCTCGACGTAGCAGCCCGCCCTGTCGAGGGCGAGCAGCTTCTGCGCCAGGTGCGTACGGCTGAAGATGCCCATCGCGACCCGCACGATCGTGCGGTGGGTGCCGTCCACCGTGCCGACCTCGCTGTTGCCGGTGCACGTCACGTGGTCGAGCACCGTGGTCAGGGTGTCCTCGGCCGGGTCGGTGGGGCTGCCGTTGCCCTCCTGGCGCGGGTAGAAGTGCACCTTGGCGGCTCCCGAGGTGACCGGCGTGCGGGTGTCGTAGTAGTTGTTGTCGACCCGGCGGTTCTTCAGGTCGGTGAAGTAGGCGGCGTAGGCGTTGTAGATGCCGGCGTTGCCGGCCAGCACCAGCGCGGAGTTCCAGCCCTTGAAGCCGTCGCGGCCGGTGTGCAGGTTGGCCGACGACTGCACCACGACGTTGTCGGTGCCGCCGGTGCGGGAGAACAGGAAGAACTTGTTGTGGTTCAGCGACTCCGACCCGTACAGCGGGCGGTCGCCGATGCAGCCACGGCCGCTCGGGCACACCAGCACCCACGAGCTCTGGCCGGTGTCGGTGCCGAGCGCTCCCGCCAGCGCGGCCTGGATGGCCGTGCCCGCCATCTTCTTGTCGAAGACGACCTGGACGTTGCGGCCGGCGTTCTTGGCCGCGATCAGGGCGTTGGGGATGGTGGCGTCGGAGGCGTAGTACAGCGACACGCGGATGGTGGAGCCGGGGTCGGCGCCCTGGATGAGCTGCACGATCCGGTCCT
The DNA here is from genome assembly GCF_042428605.1 of Nonomuraea salmonea. NCBI lineage: Bacteria > Bacillati > Actinomycetota > Actinomycetes > Streptosporangiales > Streptosporangiaceae > Nonomuraea > Nonomuraea salmonea. Next base: position 76,491 of record NZ_JBHMCF010000060.1, on the reverse strand, counting down.
GGATGGCGGCAGGGGCGCTGACCGGGTCGTTGAAGACGGCTTCCGTGGCGACGGCCGCGTGGGCGGGCGCGGTCGTCAGGGATAAGAGGGTGGCGGCGGTGGCGAGCAGGACGAGGATGCGGCGGAACAACGGCTGTCCTTTCCCCGGCGACTATGAAGATCGCTTCCTGACGCTAGCAGCGCACGCCGCCGCCGGCACCGCGTTCACGCGAGGCGTTCGTGTCGCGCTTTCGCCTTCGTGCGGCGCTTTCTTTTTCGTGCGGCGCTTTCTCCTTCGTGCGGCGCTTTCTCCTTCGTGCGGCGCTTTCTCCTTCGTGCGGCGCTTTTGTGCGGGCGCGGTCCTCAGCTCTGCCACCAGGCGAGCACCCGGAGCGCGCGCAGGGTGTTCCAGCGGCTCGGCCGCCCGACGCCCTCCTCGTACGCGAAATGCACGCGTCCCGGGTGGACCCGGTCGAGCGGCCAGCGGCCGTCGGGCTGCCGCTTCGCCTCGACGATCTCCACGGCCTCCGCCATCCGGGGGTCCTGCGCGGCCCCCGACCGGCGGAAGTAGTCGAGCGCGCGCAGCACGTCGTGCCGCCAGTAGTAGGGGAAGGCGAACTCCAGGAACGCCGGGTCGGCCACCTCGCCGGTGCTCCTGCGCCGGAACAGGCCGCGCTCCAGCAGGAACTCCTCCCCCGCGCGCCGCGCCTCCCGCACCTTCCCGTCGGCGCCGGTCGCGCGCTCGTACTCGAGCAGGCCGTCCAGCACGCCGAGCGTGGTGTGGAACGACGAGCGCACGGAGCCGTTCTCCGCCTCGCAGTTCCAGCCGCCGTCCGCCAGGCGCTCGTCCAGCAGCCGGGCGACGATCGCCGAGACGTCCACCCCGAAGTAGGCGCCGGTCTCGACCGTCCTGCCGTTGATGCACGGCTCGACCTCGCCGTCGAAGTAGCGCTGCCCGGCGTGCTCCCACCGGCCGTGCTCGCCGACCAGCGCGACCGCCTGCCTGGCCTGCGGCGACTCCGGGTCGAGCCCGAAGATCTGCAGGGTCTGCAGGGTGTGCAGGGTCGTCGTCCAGGGCTGACCCGGCTCGCCACCGGTGTAGTCCTTGGGGAAGCAGGCGCCGCCGTCCCACATCCCGCCGGCGCCCTGCAGGGCCAGCAGCCTGGCCCCCCAGCCTTCCGTGGCCACGCGTTCCCGCTCGGCGGCGACCTCTTCCGGCGCGGCGCCGGTGAGGTCGCGCAGCACCTGCCAGCGAATGGCGGGGTCGGAGTCGAGCAACCAGCTGATCACGTCCATCGCCGCACCGTACGCCATGCGGGAACCGCTATCAACGGCATCCCGTACGCTGGATGAAGTCGGCCGGCCGGCACCGATGAGTTCTTCGAACAGCGGAGGTCTCCATGGGCATGAGGACACACCTGCTCAAGACCAATGACGTCGATCTGGCCTACGACGTCCACGGCCCGTCGCCGGCCGAGGGCGGGCATCGGCCGCTGTTCATGATCGGCCAGCCGATGGACGCCAGTGGGTTCAGGGCGCTGGCCGCGCGCTTCACCGACCGTACGGTGATCACCTACGACCCGCGCGGCCTCGGCCGCAGCGTCCGCAGGGACGGCCGCGACGACCACACCCCCGAGACCCAGGCGGGCGACGTCCACGCGATCATCGAGGCCGTCGGCGGCCCGGTGGACATGTTCGCCAGCAGCGGCGGCGCGGTGACCGCGCTGGCCCTGGTGGCCGCCCACCCCGGCGACGTGCACACCCTGGTGGCGCACGAGCCGCCGGTCATGCCGCTGCTGCCCGACGCCGAGGCCGCCCTGCGCGCCCGCGCCGGGGTCAAGAAGGCGTACGACAGCAAGGGCTGGGGCGCCGGCATGGCCGCCTTCATGGGGCTGACGTCGTGGCAGGGCGAGTTCACCGACGACTACTTCGCCCAGCCCGCCCCCGACCCCGCCGCGTACGGCATGCCGACGGAGGACGACGGTTCCCGCGACGACCCGCTCCTGTCGGACCGCTCATGGGCGGTCAGCGACTACCGCCCCGACACCGCCGCCCTCCTCGCCGCCCCCACCCGCGTGGTGATCGCGGTCGGCGAGGAGTCGACCGGCATCCTCACCGCCCGCACCGCCGAAGCCCTCGCCACCGTCCTGGGCCAGAAGGCCACCGTCTTCCCCAGCCACCACGGCGGCTTCCTGGACGACGAGTTCGGCTACGCCGGCCAGCCCGACGCCTTCGCCGTCCGACTCCGCGAAGTCCTCGACTCCGCCTGACCTCCGACCGCCCCAGGGGGAGCCTCCTCCACCTAAGAGGAGGCTCCCCCTGGCACGGGCACGCGACGGTGCTTTCCCCACTTGAGCCGAGCCGCAGGGCGAGGGCTCTCCTCTGGCACAGGCCGGAAGCCAGGACTCTCCCCACCTGAGACAGACCACGCGACAACCGCCTCCCGCCTGGCACCGGCCACACGGCGGGAGGCACGACGCTCCCCGCCCAATGCCCACTGATCTCCGCACCGCGCTGGAGCCCGTGCGTTGACTTTCCTTGTTGGAAAGTGATTGACTTTCCGATATGGAAAGTCACGGTGCCGACGGCTTGGCCGCCATCGCGAGCGTGCGCGCGGCGCTGGCCGATCGGCTGGTCACGCCGTGGTGGTATCACCCCGGCTTCGCGGCGCTGCTGGGCGGATGCGTGCTCGCCCTCGGGCTCGGCGACGTCTTCGTCAAGGTCGGCGGTTTCCTCCTGCTGATCGCGTGCAGTGCCCTGCTGGCCCGCGCCTATCGCCGGCTGACGGGTGTCTGGGTGTCCGGGTACGAAGCCGGGCCCGCCAGCCGATGGCTCGGCATGCTGGGCGTGCTCACCGGCCTGACGTTCGTCGGAGCGCTCGCGGCCGGAGCGGCGACCGGCCCGCAGTGGCTTGTATACGGCCTGGCCGCGGTCGAGTGCGCCGGCACCGTCGTGCTGTGCCGGCGGTTCGACGCCGACCTCCGCGCGGGCCTCAGGGCGGGCCTCAGGGCGGGCACATGACGGGGCGGTTCGACGAGATCGTGCACGCCCCGAACCGCCTGCGCATCTGCGCCCTCCTCGCCGCGTCGTCCAGCGCCGAGTTCGGGATGCTGCGCGACGTCCTCGGCGTGGCCGACTCGGTGCTCAGCAAGCATCTCAAGGTGCTGCAGGAGGCCGGCTATCTGACGATCTCGAAACCGACCGGCCGGGGCCGGGTCCGCACCTGGGTACGCCTCACCCCGGAGGGCCGCCGCGCCTACGCCGACCACGTCGAAGCCCTCAAAGCCCTCTTCGACACCCCAGCCGAAACGACCTCGCCCGCCGAATCGTCCCCCGAGCCCGGACGACGCCGGTGACGATCACCCCAGCGAGCCCCACTGCTACCGCCCTGCCCTGACCAGATCCGCCGGCGTGAGCGCATGGCACGCCCCATGGGAGATGGGGCCGCTGTCGTGCTGCCCCGCGCCCGGACAGCGTGACTCCACACCGTCCTGTCCATCCCGACCCCTGAGGTCTCTCATGACGAGCAACGCCATGCCTCCGACCGCCCGAAAGACGGCCACCGTCAAGAACCGGATCACGACGGCCGAGCAACTCGAAGCGATCATCGGGCGTCCGTCCGCGATGGTACGGAAGAAGGAACTCGCCGAGCTGGACGACGCCTGCCGCGACATGCTGGCCCTCGCCTCACTCGCCGGCTTCGGCCACCTCGACGCCGGCGGCCACCCCCGGACGACGATGATCGGCGGCTCGCCGGGCTTCGCCCACCCCGAATCACCCACCCGCCTGGCCATCGCCACAGATCTGGACGTGTCAGGCCCGGTCTCCTTCGTCTTCCTGCTGCCCGGCGTCGGCGAGACCCTGCGCGTGAACGGCACGGTCACCGAGCGAACACCCGGCCGCCTGGTCATCACCGTCGAACAGGCCTATGTGCACTGCGCCCGGGCCATCCTCCGCTCCCGCCTGTGGAGCCCCTCAGGCCAACAGCGGCTCACCACCGGCGACCCCGCCCAGCGGGGCAAGGACGCTCCCGGCCGACCGGCGGCCAGCCGACTGCCAGAGGCTGTGGGCGATCACCTCCGGCCGCCGGCTCACGCAGGAACCCCTGGGCAGCCGCCTGCGGATGCGGAAGATCCCGGCGGCCCGTTGTCAGAGCCCGGCGTTCGTGACGTGCTGGCGGCGACGCCGTTCCTTGTCCTGTCCTCCTGGGACGGCGACGGGAGTAGTGACACGAGCCCGCGCGGCGACGTGCCCGGATTCGTACGAGTAGTGGACGGGCACACGCTCGCCATCCCCGACCGCCGGGGCAACAAGCGCGCGGACACCTCCCGCAACCTCCTCACCGACGGCCGGACCTCGGCAGCCGCGCTGGTGCCGGGGAGCACCGACGTACTGCGTCTCAGCGGCACCGCCGTACCGACCGACGACCCGGACCTGCTGGCCGGCATGGCACAGGGCAGCGCCGTGCCCCAGCTCGCCCTGGTCGTCACCGTGGAACACGCCGAGGTGCGCCACAACCAGGCCCTGGCCGACGCGAACGTCTGGGACGCGTCCGGACATGCCGACGACGCCACCCGCACCGAGCTGATGGCCTCGACGACGCGGCAACTCGCCGCGAAGACACCCGCCCTGCGCGGCCTCGCGAAGCTGCTCGCCGTCTTCGCGCGACTGCTCCGGCGCGCGATCGACGCCACCTACCGGCGGGCCCTGCGCAAGGAGGGCTACGACCTGCCAACCCCTGATACGGCGACCGGTGCCGGCGACCGGCACGTACGGCAGAACGGCTGAGCCGAAGACTCCGTCAGGGCGCACCACCCAGCCCAGGACCGCCGGCCTGGCCGGCGCCATCACCTTGCCCAGAAGCGCCGCCCTGCCCGGGGTTGCCGCCGTTCGTGCGGTTGGAGGGGGCGCACCTGCCCTTGCAGTAGCCGTTGGCGAGGATCAGGCGGCCGCGCGCCACCGTGTAGGCGCTGGCCGGCACCCCCACCAGGACTCCCCGGCAGACGGTGCAGACGAGCGACTGATCGGCGCCGGCCGGGGTGGCGAGCTCCGGCGGGCCGTGGCTCGCTGCGGGGGCCACAGGGGTGACGGGGGTGACGTTGGCGGAGGTGGGAGCCGGGGTGGGGGCGGCGGGGTCGGACATGGCGATGCCGGCTGGTGACTCGGTCATGCGGTCACTCTGCCCAACGCCACCGACAAATCTCCTCCGGAGCATCTCCTTTTCCCGGCGACCCCGTCATCCAGCGCGGACCTCCCGGACGAATGTCCCGCGAACCACACGACACGCAGGAAGCAGGACACCGAAGGACGGGGAGACGGCGCCGAGCGGGTTCCGGTTCGTGACGGTGCCCGGCAACCCGCGCGCGTACTACGCGTTCCTGCAGTCCCAGGGCAAGGTGCGCCGGCTGGTGCTGGCCCTCGACCGCCAGGACTGCGTCAACTGACGACGCGGCCCCCTCCCAGCCGGGAAAGGACTCATGACCGAGATCCGAGAGCCGGTATCTCCCGGTGGCTCCCGGCACCAGCGGACGTGAGCGCCTCCTGCACGTCTCAACGGTGCGAGGCTTTGTGACATTCGTCAGGTTCGTACGGGTGAGCTGCTGGTTAGGGTGGCTGGCATGAAGGCCCGGTTCTGGACCTCCGTTTATCTCGTCGTCCTGGTGTGGCCGATTCCCGGGTTCCTCGCCTCGGGGCCGTCCCCTGCCGGGATCGTGGCGGTGGTGGCGGGGGTGGCGGGCTTCGCCGGGCTGTATCTGCGGGTCGCGTGGACGGCGCTGGAGCGGCCGCATCGCAACGCCACCCCGTACGCGCTGATCCTGCTGTACGCGCTCGCGGCGGCGATGGCGCCGGCGCTGGGCGTGATGTGGGTGTTCGCGAGCTCGTTCTTCCTCATCACGGCGGTCGCCACGGCGCTGCCCGAGCGGGCCCTGCCGCTGGCGGCGGGCGCGACGATCGCGGCGGGCACGGCCGCACTGCCGCTGCTCGGCGAGTCCCCGGCGGAGCTGTGGTGGATCCCGCTGCAGGCGGCGGTGTTTACCGCGGCGATTCGCGCTTTTCTCCGGCTGAACGCCGCCAACCGGGCGCTGAGCGAGGCCAACGTCAAGGTGGAACGGCTGGCCGTGGACAACGAGCGGCTGCGGTTCGCCCGCGACATGCACGATCTTCTCGGCCACAGCCTGGCGGTCATGACGGTGAAGAGCCAGCTCGCCGCCCGGCTGGCCGACGCCGACCCGGCACGGGCCAGAGCCGAGATGGAGCAGGTGGAGGAGCTGTCGCGGCAGGCGCTCGCCGAGGTGCGCGAGGCGATCTCGGGCTACCGGGAGCTGTCACTGCCCGACGAGCTGGACGGCGCGCGCCGCGCGCTCGGCACCGCCGGTGTCCGGCTGGAGGTGGCGGCCGGGCCGCTCCCCCCGGCCGCGGAACCCGTGCTGGCCTGGGTGGTCAGGGAGGGCACGACGAACGTCGTCCGGCACAGCGGCGCCCGTGCCTGCCGTATCAGGCTCGGCGTGGCGGACGGGCAGGCGTACGCGGAGGTGCGTGACGACGGCCGGGGATCGGAAGTCGCAGGTGACGAGTGCGGCGGCAACGGCCTGCGCGGCCTCGCCGAGCGCATCGAGGTCGCGGGCGGCACCCTCACCAGCGGCCCTGCGGAGGACGGCGGCTTCCTGCTCAACGCGCGCATCCCGGTGCCCGGCACCGCGCCACTCGCCCGCGACCTGCCCAGCGGACCTGTCGTGATCCGCGCGTCCCGTGGGGGGCGGGTCCAGCCGCCGGCCCGCACCGCTCCCAGAGATCCGTCATGATCCACGTTCCGCCGTCCGGCGGCGTGTCGCTCACTTCGCCTTCAGGGGGTCGCCGTGATTCGTGTGCTGCTGGCCGACGATCAGCATCTGGTCAGGGAGGCGCTGGCGGCATTGCTGGGGCTGGAGGAAGGGATCGAGGTGGTCGGGCAGGTCAGCCGGGGGGACGAGGTCGCTGGGGCGGTGGAGCGGTGCCGGCCCGACGTGGTGCTGCTCGACATCGAGATGCCGGGGCTCGACGGGCTGACCGCGGCGGGCCTGCTGGACGGCGTCAAGGTGATCATTCTGACCACGTTCGGCCGGCCCGGGTATCTGCGGCGGGCGAAGGACGCGGGCGTGGCCGGGTACGTGCTCAAGGACGCCCGAGCAGGTGAGCTGGCCGGCGCGGTACGCCTGGTGCACGCCGGTGGCCAGGTCTTCGACCGCGGGCTCTCCGCCGCCAGCCTGTCCATCGGCGCGAACCCGCTCACCAGCCGCGAACGGGACGTGCTGCGCGCCGCCGCCGAGGGCGGCACCATCGCCGACATCGCGGGACGCCTCTACCTGTCCGACGGCACCGTACGCAATTACCTGTCGTCGGCGATCGGCAAGCTGGGCGCGCGCAACCGGGCCGAGGCGGCGCGTGCCGCGGAGGCCAGAGGCTGGCTCTGACGACCGCGGCAACCCCTGACGATCGTCACTACCGGCCCGATCCGGCGCTCGCGAGGCTGGAGACATGCTGAAACGTGTCGCGCCCGCCATCGGGCTCTTCTTCCTCTCGCCGCTGGCCGGCGAGTTCCTGCTGGGCAACCTGCCCATCACCATGCTGCCGGCGCTCGTGGCGCTGGCCCCGCTGTACGGCGGCGGCGCCCTGCTCGTCCGTGAACTGGCCAGGCGCACGGGCGCGGGCTGGCCGGGCATCGTCCTGCTGGCGCTGGCGTACGCGCTGATCGAGGAGGGCCTGGTCACCCGCTCGCTGTTCGCCCCGAGCTTCGCGGGGATGGACCTGACGGCTCAGGCGTGGATTCCCGGGGTCGAGATGAGCGCCTGGTGGGCGAGCTTCGTGCTCGGCGGCGTGCACGTCGCGGGCAGCGTCTGCGCCCCGATCGCGGTCATGGAGGCGCTGGTGCCCGCCAGGGCGTCGGAGCCGTGGCTGCGCGTGCCCGGCCTGGTGGTGGCGGGGGTGCTGTTCGTGCTGGGGGCGGTGATGGCCTCCGCGTTCGATCCGGGGGCGTACGTTCCGTCGATCGCGCAGGTCGTGGGCGTGCTGGTGGCGGTGGCGCTGCTCGCGTTCGTGGCGCTGCGCCGCAGGACGGCGGGGACGGACGCGGGCCAGGCGCCGGGGCCGTGGCCGGTGCTCGGCTGCTCGATGGCGGCGGGCGCGGTGTTCTGGCTGGCGAACCTGGCCTCCGGAGCGGTCGGCGCGTGGCCGACGGTGGTGATCAACCTGGCGGTGTACGCCGTCGTCTGCGTCCTGGTGGTCCGCTGGTCGCGCCGGTCGGGCTGGGGCCTGCGCCAGATGTTCGCGCTGGGGGCGGGGAGCATGCTCACGTACGCCTGGCACGGTTTCCTGCAGCCTCCGGCCGTACCGGTGGCGCCGGCGGCCGACCTGGTGGGCAACATCGTGTTCGCCGTGGCCGCCGTCGCGCTTCTGGCGGTGATCGCCGCCCGCCTGAGGGCGAGCGTCATGGAGCTCAGCTGACGTCGGTCCCCTTGCGCGTCAGGCCCTGGCCGGTGCCGACACCGCACAGCAGGGTGTCGACCACGCGGGTGGCGGCGGCGTCGATCTCGCACTCGCGCAGCTGCGCCGCCACCCCGATCATCGCGTAATAGACCCACTTAGCCCAGGCCAGGTCGGCGTCGGCACGCAGCACGCCGTCGTCCTTGGCCCGCTGGAGCAGGCGGTCGCAGCGCAGCTCCACCTCGGCGTGCGCCCAGGCGGGCTCGCTGCCGCCGGGCCTGTCGAGCTCGAGCGCGAACGGCCACTGCCGCTTGACCCGCAGCACGTTGACCGCGACCTGGTAGAGCGCGACCAGCGGCGGGGTAGTCTCGGGGTGCGCGGCCTCCACGGCCGCGCCGAACTCGCGGGCCGCCACCGCGGCCAGCGCCTCCAGCAGCGCCTCGCGGGAGGCGAAGCGGCGGTGAACGGTCGTGCGCGCCACCCCGGCCGCCTCGGCGACCTGCTCCATGCTCGCCGCCGGATCCGCGGCGAACACCCGCTCCGCGGCCTCCAGGATCGTGCGCACCGTGCGCTCGGCGTCGGAACGCAACGCCCGGGTCGTCCCACTCACGCCCAGAAGGATACGTGATCGCTCCGCTTGCACGCGAACTTGCAACAAATCCGTGCAAGTTCTATGGTCATCGCAACGACATTGATGCGACTAGCACGTGGAGATGACATGGATCTGCACCTCAGCGGCAAGACGGCCGTGGTCACCGGCGCGAGCAAGGGCCTCGGCCTGGCGATCGTGCGGACGCTGACGGCCGAGGGCATGCGGGTCGTCGCGGCGGCGCGTACGATCACCCCTCAGCTCAAGGAGACCGGCGCCGTCACGGTGTCGGCCGACCTGGCCACCCCCGGCGGGCCCGGCGAGCTGATCGCGCAGGCGCTCGCCGAGCTGGGCGAGATCGACCTGCTGGTCAACAACGTCGGCGGCGGCGACGCGACCCCCGAAGTCGCCGGCCCGTTCGCGGACATGAGCGACGACCTCTGGCAGCGCACCTACGAGCTGAACCTCTTCAGCGCCATCCGCGCCACCCGCGCCGCCCTGCCCAGCCTGCTGCGGCGGCGCGGCGGCGTGGTCAACATCTCCTCCATCTCGGCACGGATGCCGAGCGGCGGGCCGATGCCGTACGCGACGGCCAAGGCGGCGCTGACCGCGTTCGGCAAGGCGCTGTCGGAGGAGGTCGGGCCGCAGGGGGTGCGGGTCAACACGATCTCCCCCGGCACCATCCGCACCGCGATGTGGGAGGAGTCGGGCGGGTACGGCGCTCTGCTGGCCGGGATGCACGGGGTGGAGCTGGAGCAGTTCCTCGCCGGCCTGCCGGCGGCCACCGGCATGACGACCGGCCGGCTCATCGAGCCCGAGGAGGTCGCCTCGCTGGTGGCGTGGCTGGCCTCACCCCACGCGGCCAGCGTCACCGGCGCCGATCACATCATCGACGGCGGCGTCATCAAGACCGCCTGACCCCCGGCAGGCTCAGGGGATGGCGGCGTGCGGGCGGTCCGGGGTGTTCAGGCGGGTGCCGCGGCGGGGTGGGGCTCGCCCGCCTGGCGGGCGCGGGAGCGGTAGCGCAGGGGCGACATGCCCACCTCGCGCTTGAACGCGGTGCTGAACGCGCTCTCCGACCCGTAGCCCAGCTCGGCGGCCAGCGACCCGACGCGTACGTCGCCGTCGCGCAGGGCCCGCCGCGCCAGCAGCATCCGCCACCGGCCGAGGTACGTCAGCGGCGGCACCCCCGCCAGCGTCCTGAAGCGTTCGGCGAACGAGGTGCGCGACATCGCGGCGGCCCTGGCCAGCTCCTCCAGGCTCCAAGGCCGGCCGGGCTCGCCGTGCATGAGGGTGAGCGCCGGGCTCAGGCGCTCGTCGGTCATCACCCGCAGCCAGCCAGGAGGCAGGTCGGCCTGATCGACGTAGGCGCGCAGCAGCTCGAGCACCAGGAGCTGGGCGTACTGGCGGATCGCGAACGCCGACCCCACCCGGCCCGCGCCCGCCTCCTCGGCCAGCAGGCGCAGGTTGCGGTGCAGGGCGGAGGCCTCGGCGGCGCGCACGTGCCCCACGGGCGGCAGCGCCTGCGCGAGCAGCGTCCGCCCGACGTGGTTGACCTCGATGTGGCCGCCCACGACGACGTCGGGCGGGCCGTCAGCGTCGTCGTGGCCGTAGGAGTTGTAGCCGGGCCCCGGCAGGAACTCGCACACCGGCCCGTCGCCGGTGCCGCCCTCGATGCGCAGCCACGAGCGCCCATTCAGGATGGCGACCTCGCCCGGCCCGAGCTCGATCGGCGTGTCGAGGCCGTCGGCGAGCAGCCGCCCGTGCCCGTGGACCATCGCGATGAGCTTCAGCGGGTCGCCGATCTCGTGCTGCGACCGCCAGGGGCCGTACACCTCGAACGCGCCCGTCATCTGGCCGCGCACCTCGACGAGTTCGAACACTTCCGAGAGCTGGTCGCTGCGCATGGCCGTACTATCGAGCAGAAAATCTGAACTGTCAATTATTCAGCGTACGGACGGCGGCGGCCAGAGTGGGAGGCATGAACGACACACAGCATCCCATCGGGTCCGGATTCACCGCCGCCTCCACCGCCGGCGACGTGCTCAAAGGCATCGACCTGTCCGGCAAGAACGTCATCGTCACCGGCGGCCACAACGGCATCGGCCTGGAGACCACCCGGGCACTGAGCAAGGCGGGGGCGTCGGTCCTCGTGGGCGCGCGCAGCCCCGAACGTGCGGCGCCGGCGCTGGAGGGCATCGAGCGGGTCGAGGTCGACCGGCTCGACCTGCTCGACCCCGCCTCGATCAGCGCCTTCGCCGCCCGCTACCTCGCGTCGGGACGTCCGCTGCACATCCTGATCAACAACGCCGGCATCATGTCCGGGCCGCTGGTCAGGGACGCACGCGGGTACGAGTCCCAGTTCGCCACCAACCACCTCGGCCACTTCCAGCTCACACTCGGCCTGCTGCCCGCCCTGCGCGCCGCACACGGCGCCCGCGTCGTGAACGTGACCTCCGGCGGGCACCGGCTCTCCGACATCCGGTGGGACGACCCTCACTTCACCACCGGGTACGAGGGCATGCTCGGCTACGGCCAGTCCAAGACGGCCAACGTCCTGTTCGCCGTCGAACTGGACCGCCGATGGAAAGCCGACGGCATCCGCGGGTACGCCGTGCACCCCGGCATCGTCCACGGCACCGACCTCGGGCCGCACCTGGCCGTCGGCGAGGAGCGCCGGCAGTGGCTGAGCGACGCCGAACTGCGGGCCATGGGCATCATCGACGAGTCCGGCCGGCCGGTACACGACCCCGACCGCGAGCTGAAGACCCCGCAGCAGGGAGCCTCGACCAGCGTCTTCGCGGCGACCAGCCCGCTGCTCGACGACATCGGCGGCGTCTACCTGAAGGACAACGACATCTCACCGGTGGACGAACCCACTGAGATCAACTTCGGCGCCGACGACAACATCCGCTCCTACGTCGTCCCCCACGCTCTCGACCCGGACTCGGCCCGCCGCCTCTGGGACCTGAGCGAACGCCTCCTCGGCACCTGAGCCCGCGGCGCTCGGACCTGCCTCAAGGCAGGCGGGTCAGGGCGTCGACGGTGCGGAGGATGTGTCGGCGGAGCAGGGTGGCCGCTTTGCCGGGGTCGCGGGACAAGGCCGCCTCCTCCAGGGCGCGGTGCTCGGCGTCGGCGTCCCGGTCGGGGGTGGCGGCGCCTGACCAGCGGCGGGCCAGCTCGCCTGCGGTCCAGAGCCGGTCGAAGCCGTCCAGCAGGACGTCGTTGCCGCAGCCTTCGAGCAGTGCGCGGTGGAAGCGGCGGTGCGCCTCCGCCCAGGCCTCGCCGTACGGGGCGTCGCGATCGTCCTCGTACGGCGGGGTGCCGGCGAGGCGGTGATGGGCGGCCCGTACGCGCGCCTCCCACTCCAGGTCACCGCGCTCGATGGCCAGCCGCAGCATGGCCGGCTCGGTCAGCGCCCTGGCCTCGGCGATCTGCCGCCACCGCGCCGCCCCGGTCTCGGGCACGGCGAAGCCCCGGTTCGGGAGCCGTTCCGCCAGCCCCTCCCCCACGAGCCGCAGCAGCGCCTCCCTGGCGACGGCGAGGCTGACGCCGTGCCGGGTGGCCAGCTCCTGCGGCTTGAGCGGCTGCCGGGGCGCGAACTCACCGTGCAGCACGGCGGCCCGCAGCGCCGCGTACATACGCTCGGACGGCGACCCTTCGATCGATTCACTCGCCATAACTCACATCCTAGCCAAATAATCGATTTTGTGTAGAGTGGTCGATCGCGGCGCCCTTGTGCCGCATGTCCCCGAAACAGGAGATCCGTTCATGAGCAACAACCCGTTCGCCCGCCTGCCCGAGGTGCCGTCCTTCACATTGACCAGCACCAGCGTGGAGGACGGCAAGCCGCTGCCCCCGCCCCAGATGGGCGGCAGCGACATCTCGCCGCAGCTGTCGTGGAGCGGCGCCCCCGAGGGCACCCGGAGCTACGCGGTCACCGTGTACGACCCCGACGCCCCCACCGGGTCCGGGTTCTGGCACTGGGCCGTCGCCAACCTCCCCGCCACCACCACCTCGCTGCCGGAGGGCGCGGGCGACGACACCGGCTCCGGCCTGCCCGCCGACGCTGTGCGGATCCCGAACGACGCCCGCCTGGCCCGCTACATCGGCGCCGCTCCACCCGCCGGGCACGGCGAGCACCGCTACTTCATCACCGTCCACGCCCTCGACGTCGAGGACATCGGCGTGCCCGCCGACGCGACCCCGGCCTACCTCGGCTTCACCATGGCCGGCCACACCCTCGCCCGCGCCACCCTCATGGCCACCGCCGAAACCCCGGCCTCCTGACCCCAGCCCGACGCCCGCGAGGCGGCAGGGCGGGGGCGGCGGTGTCAGCGTGGGGTGACGGTCAGGGTCGTATAGGTGCCGGCGCGTAGCAAGGTGAGGCGGGCGGCGAGACCTGCGGCGGTGAAGGCGGCGGTGAGCGTGTCGGGGCCCTCGGTGAAGTGACCCCAGCCCTCGAAGTGCAGGGGCACGACGTGCGAGGCGCCCAGGATCCGGGCGGCCTCGGCGGCCTGGGCGCTGGTCAGGGTGAGGTTGGCGCCGTCCATGAGGGCGGTTCTGGCGGCGCCGGCGAACAGCACGGCCACATCGACGGAGAACCGTCCGGCGATCTCGGCGACGAGGTCGAGTGAGGCGTTGTCGCCGCTGACGTACACGGTCGGCACGGTCGGCGCCCCGTCGCCCGACAGCACGAACCCGGCGACCTCTCCCACGACGGGCTCGCTGCCCTCGGGCCCGTGCAGGGCGGGCACCCGGGTGACCCGCAGCGTCCCGCCCCCGGGGCGGGGCAGGTCGACGTGCTCCCAGACGGGCACGGCGCGGGTCGTCCCGCCCAGCCGCCCGGCCGCGCTCGCCGTGGTGAGCACGATCGGGACCTCGCCGAGGTAGTCGCGCCCGCCGTCGTCGAGGTTGTCCTTGTGCTGGTCGTGGGAGAGCAGCACGGCGTCGATCGGCCCGACCTCGGACGGGCCCAGCACGGCGGGCGCGGTCTTGGTGAGGACGCGTCCTGGCGCGACCTCGTACGAGCCGACCGGGTCGAACGTCGGGTCGGTGAGCAGGCGCAGCCCGCCCACCTCCAGGATCGCGGTGGGTCCCCCGAGCGCGTGCACGCCGATCTGCGGTGCGGTGGTCATGTTCGTCCTTCGCGGAGTAGGTGGGCGGTCAGCCGGTGCGTTCGTCGTCGAGCGCGCCGGCGACGTCGGCCGCGAACCGGTCCCACGCGGCCTGCCGTGACACCCCCAGCGCCTCGCCGATTCTGGCCCACGTCACCCCGCGCTCGCGCAGCAGCCGCACCCAGGCGCGCAGGTCGCGCTCCGCCTGCTCCACGGTGAGGGCCTGGCGGGGCAGCATGGCCAGCATGTCGTCGTCGGACATGGTGGTCAGGTAGGCGTCGGTGCGGGGGTCGGGGCCGCGGTGCACCGGCGGGGGAGCGTCGCCGGAATCGGCCGGCGGGCCGGCGATGATCTGGGCGGCGAGGTCGACGCAGGCGTCGCAGATGTAGACGCCGGGGCCCGCGACGACGCGGGCGGCCTCGGCGTACGGCTTGCCGCAGAACGAGCAGCGGGTCGGCAGGCCGTCGGCCGCGCCCACGGGACGGGTGCGTCTGCTGCGTGTCACGGCAGGATCATCCCACGGAGGCTTGTCAGCCCAAGCTTGACAGCCCTGCTTGTCAAGGGCAGGCTGACACGACCACCCGACGGGAAGGACTCCCCCATGCCCACTCCCCTGCCCGACCTGCGCCCCTGCCACGGCGGGCGCGGCCGGCCCTTCGACGCCGCCCGTCCCGGCGACGTGCCCGGCGGCCATGTCGAGGAGGAGTACGTGATCAGCGGCACCGCCGCCGCCTACCAGGAGGGCGGGGCCGGCGTGCGGGCGCGCGCCCCGTACGTCACCCGCCTGCTCACCCGGGCCCCCGAGCGGGGGTTCAACGGCGTGGTGATCGTGGAGTGGTTCAACGTCTCGGCGTACATGGACGCGGGCGTCGAGTGGGTCTACACGCACACCGAGCTGGTACGCGGCGGCTACGCCTGGGTCGGCGTCTCCGCCCAGTGCGCCGGGGTGACCGGCAGCGCCCTGCCGCCCGAGGGTCCCGCACCCGGCGGTCTCCAGGCATGGGACCCCACCCGGTACGGCACGCTGCAGCACCCGGGCGACGACTTCTCGTACGACATCTTCTCCCAGGCCGGGCAGGCGATCGCCGAGCTGTTCCCGGGAGCGCGGCTGGTCGCGGCGGGGATGTCGCTGGGTGCGCACCGGCTCACCACCTACGTCAACGCGATCGACCCCCTCGCCCAGGTCTACGACGGGTTCCTGATCCACAGCCGCATGGGCGCCGCCGCGCCGCTCGTCCTGTCCGATCCGCCCGCGTTCGATCCGACGCCTGTGCCGTTCCGCGACGACCCGCGCGTGCCGGTGCTGGCGCTGCTCACCGAGACGGACGTGGTCACCCTCGGCTACGGGGCGGCCAGGCGTCCCGACGGGCCCGCCCTGCGCGTGTGGGAGATCGCCGGCGCCGCCCACGCCGACACCTACGCCGAGGCCGGCGCCGCGCACGACATGACCCGCCTCGACCCGGCTCGGCTGGCCGCCGCGCTCGCTCCGCGCCGGCGGGCGGCCGGGTTCGACTTCGGTCACACCGTGAACGCGGCGCCGCAGCACCATTACGTGGCCAACGCCGCCGTCCACCACCTCGCCCGCTGGGTGCGCGACGGCACGCCCCCGCCGCACGCCCCCCGCCTTGAGCTGCGGCCCGGATCGTCGGCCGCGCTGGCCAGGGACGCGTTCAGCAACGCGCTCGGCGGCGTGCGCACCCCCTGGATGGACGCGCCCACCGCCGTCCTGACCGGCATCAGCCCGAACGACGGGCTCATCGAGCGGCTCTTCGGCGAGACCGTGCCGTTCGACGCGGCGACCCTCGAGACGCTCTATCCGGGCGGGGCGGCCGACTACCTCGAGGCGTTCGGGGCGGCCACCGACGCGGCGGTGGCGGCCGGCTTCCTGCTCCCGGCCGACGCCGACGAGATCAAGGCGCTGGCCGCCGCCTCATATCAGACCGCTACGGTGTGATCTTGCTCGGGCCTCGCCCGCCCTGGCTATTGTTGATCTCCACAATGCGGCGGAGGGGGATCACGACAGATGGCTCAGGACGAGTCCGAGGCGTCTCTGGGGAGCCGGTACGTGCTGCTGGAGGAGATCGGCGGCGGTGCCATGGGGACGGTCCGGCGGGCGCGCCTGCGCGACACCGGCGAGATCGTGGCGGTCAAGCTGCTGCGCGACGGCCTGGCCGCCGACCAGGACCTGGTGCTGCGCTTCGTCCAGGAACGCAACGTCATGCGCAGCCTGCGCCACCCCCACATCGTGCCGCTACGCGACTTCGTCATCGAAGGCGACCGGCTCGCCCTGGTCATGGACCTCGTCGAGGGCGGCGACCTGCGCGGCCTGCTGCGCCAGCGCGACACCCTGCCGCCGCCGGAGACGGCCCGGCTGATGGCGCAGGTCGCCGAGGCGCTGGCCGCCGCGCACGCACTCGGGGTCGTGCACCGGGACGTCAAGCCGGCGAACGTGCTGATCGACACCGCCGGGCGGGCGCGGCTGAGCGACTTCGGCGTTGCCCGCATCGTGCACGGCCCCGGCCTGACCGGCACCAGCTCGATCATCGGCACCCCCGCCTACCTGGCCCCCGAGGTCGCCGAGGGTGACGCCGCCACGGCCGCCGTGGACGTCTACGCGCTCGGCCTCATCCTGTACGAGCTGCTCGCCGGCCGCCCGCCCTTCGCCGGCGACCACCCGATGGCGCTCCTCCGTCAGCACGCCACGGCCATGCCCCGCCGCCTCCCCGGCATGCCCGACGCCCTGTGGACGCTGATCCGGACCTGCTCCGCCAAGGACCCGGCCGCCCGCCCGACCGCCGAAGCCGTCGCCGCCGCCCTCCACCAGGCGGCCCCGGCCCTGACCGGCCTCACCGCCTTGCCTCCCGTCCCCCGCACCGACCCCGCTTCCTCCACCTCAGAGCCCCTCCCCACCCCACCCAAGCCGGCCCCCACCCCGTCGCAACCGACCTCCTCCACCCCGTCGCAACCGGCCCCCTCCCCCACCCCGGATCCGCTGCCCGCCGTCCCCGGCCCCCTGGGCCCCGCCACCAACCCGCGGCACTCCGGCCCTGGCGCCGCCACCAACCCCGAGCCTTGGCCCCCGGGCTCCGGCCCCGCGACTCCGGGCGCGTTCAGCACCTCCGCCTCCCCTCCGTCCGGACACCACGCCCCCTTCACTCCGGAGCCCCACCCGCAGGCGGCCCCTTCGCAGCCGCCTTCCTCGGCTGAGCAGTCCACCTGGCCTCGCGGAGCCGGTGGCCCGCCTCCCGCTGGCGGCGCGGGGAGCTTCGCTCGGCCGTCGCGGAAGCGGGGCGTGCTCGTGGCGAGCGGGGCCCTGGCGGTGGTGCTGGCCGGGACGGCGCTGGTCGTCGCGGCCCCGTGGCGGCAGGAGGCCGCTCCCGTGGCCGCGCCCACGACGCCGCCGTCCACCGCGTCCACGCCACCCGCCACGCCGTCGGGGGCCGCGGCCGTGGACATCGCGACGCCGTCGCCCAAGTCACTGGCCAAGCCCAAGGAACGCCAGGAGACCCCGAAGGTGGTCGTCACGGTCACCGCCGCCCCGCCGAGCCCGGCGACCACCGCGCCGACGCAGCCCGTACGGACGAAGTCGAGCAAGCCGAAGCCCCGGGAGACCGAGCCTGAGACCGAGGCGCCGCCGTCGGAGCCGCCGGCGCCGCAGTGGCGCTGCCGCTCCTGGCTCACGACGGCCGGCGGGGTGGACATGTCACCGTGCATGGCGGTGACCGGCGACATCATCCACCTGAAGGGCCAGGTCAGGGGGTCGGCGCGGTCCGACGTCCACGTCCAGCTCTACGACACCGACGCCGACACGAACCTGTCGCAGCCGTTCATCTGCGCGGATGTGCTCGCGCCGGCGGGCGGGGTCGCCACGTGCGGCCCGTTCACGATCAGCGTCCCGCGCAAGGGGGCGAAGACGGACGTGCGGCAGCGCTGGCGGCGCACCGGCAGCGTGTCGTGGAGCGGCGGCGCGGAGAGCCCGTACGTCGTCTGGTGACCCGCGGTTGACGATCCCGATCGCGCGTACCGGGGCATCGACCAGGGCGACGCGGCGGCGCAGCGGCTGACGGAGGTGCTCGGTCGGCCGAGCCGCCTCGTGCGGGTGCCGCCCGAACACGACAGGACCACCAGCGGAAGCACCCCCGGCACCGCCGGACTCGCCTACGCCAAGCTTGCCATCCGCTGCGCCGTCCACCATGGTCGAGCAGGAGACGGGGGCGAAGGCGGGCCCGGAACCGCTGCGGACCCTGGCCGACTACCGCCGGGTGGCGAAGGGCGGGGTGGCGTTCGGGGTGCGGTACGCGGTGCTCAGGCCCGGAAGGGCGGCGGTCGGCGAGACCGTCCAGATCACCGAGTGGGGTCCGTCCGAGCTGTAGCATGATGGATCGACAAAATGCGATATGTTGATCCGACTTGTCGCATGAGGAAGGAGAACTGCCATGAGCGGGAACGACCGCCTTGACCTCGGGCCTTTCGGCATCTACACCTTCGACTTCGAGCACCTGCCGGCGGCGCGGGTGCGGGATGCGGTTCAGGAGCTGGAGGAGCTGGGCTGGCCGGCCGTGTGGGTCCCCGAGCTGCTCGGGCGCGAGGCGCTCTCGCACGCCGGCTTCCTGCTGGCGAGCACCGAGCGGCTCAAGGTGGTGAACGGCATCGCGCAGATCTGGTCGCGCGGAGCCCGGTGGGCGCACGGCGGCGCCCTCCTGCTGGCCGACGCCTACCCGGGACGGCACGTGCTCGGGCTGGGGTTCGGCGGCGAGCCGAAGCCGGGGGTCAAGCCGCTGGGGGCGATGGCGGCGTACCTGGACGAGATGGACGGGCTCGAGACCGTGAACCCGGCGCCGCGGGGTCCGGTGCGGCGGATCCTGGCCGCGTACGGGCCGAAGATGCTGGAGCTGGCCCGCGACCGGGCCGCGGGCGCCCAGACCTACCACGTGAACGTCGCGCACACCGCGCAGTCGCGCGAGCTGCTCGGACCTGAGGCGTTCCTCGCGGTCGAACACCCCGTGCTGTTCGAGTCCGACCCGGACAAGGCCCGGGCGATCGCGCGCGAGCACCTGAGCCCCTACCTGTCCCGGCCGTACAACGTGGCCAAGTTCCGGCGGCTCGGCTACTCCGACGAGGAGTTCGGCGGGGGCGGCAGCGACCGGCTGGTGGACGACTTCGTGTTCTGGGGCGAGCCGGACGCCATCGCGGACAAGCTGCGCGCCCACCGCGAGGCCGGGGCCGACCACGTCACCGTCCAGGTGATCGGCGTGCAGCCCGGCAGGTCGGCGATGCCGCAGTGGCGGCTGCTCGCCGAGGCGCTCCTGCCCGTCAGTACGATGTGAACACATCGATTTGACCAGGAGGCAGGGTGCGGATCGTCCTCGCGCTGCTGTGTGCCGCGCAGTTCATGGTCGTCCTGGACGTGTCCGTGGTGAACGTGGCCCTGCCCTCCATCGCGCAAGCGCTGGCCGTCGGGCCTCTGGGGCTGGCCTGGGTCGGGAACGCGTACGCGCTGACCTTCGGCGGGCTGCTGCTGCTCGGCGGGCGGCTGGCCGACCTGTACGGGCACCGGCGGGTCTTCGTCACAGGCCTGGCCGTGTTCTCCGGGGCCAGTCTGGCCGGTGGGCTGGCGGACACGGCCGGGCTGCTGATCGCCGCGCGGGCCGGGCAGGGGGCGGGGGCGGCGATCCTGGCGCCGGCCACGCTCACCGTCCTGACCTCCGTCTTTCCCGAGGGGCCGCGGCGTACCCGGGCCATCGCCGTCTGGACGGCCGTCAGCCTGGCGGGCGGCACGGCGGGCAACCTCATCGGCGGGGCGCTGACGCAGTATCTGTCGTGGCGGTCGATCCTGCTGGTCAACGTGCCCATCGGGCTGGCCTGCCTGGTCGCCGCCCGCCGGCTGCCCGCCGATCCAGGGCGGCGCCGCGGGCGGCTGGACGTGCCGGGCGCGCTGACGGCCACCGGCGGGCTGGTGGCGCTGGCGTACGGGGTGTCCGGGTCGGTCGTCGCCGTCTTCGGGGGGTGTGTGCTGCTGGGGTTGTTCGTGCTGGTGGAGACGCGGGTCGCGGCCGTTCCGCTGGTTCCGCCCGCCCTGGTGCGGGCTCGGGCGATCTGGCTGGGCAACGTGGCGATGCTGCTGGCCGGTGCGTGCCTCAACCCGATGTGGTACTTCCTGACGCTGTCCCTGCAGAACGTCCTCGGGTACGGGCCGCTGCTGACCGGGCTGGCGTTCCTGCCGCACACGCTGCTGACCATGCTCGTCGGGCTGCGGGTGACGCCTTGGCTGATGCGGCGTACCGGTGACCGGGTGCTCATCGTGGCGGGTGCGCTGATCGGGGCGGCCGGCTTCCTGTGGCAGAGCCGCCTCGGGCCGGGCGGCGACTACGTGACCGCCGTCCTGGGGCCGGCCGTGCTCATCTCCCTCGGCAGCGGCCTGCTGAACACCCCGCTGACCGTCACCGTCACCTCAGGCGTGGCCTCGGAGGACGCCGGGGCGGCCTCCGGCCTGATGAACACCGCCAAGCAGATCGGCGGCGCTCTTGGCCTGGCCACCCTGGTCGCCTTGACGTCCACGCAAGGGGCCGACGCCAACCCGGCCGACCTGGCGGAGGGCTACGGACAGGCGTTCGTGCTCATAGCGGCGGCGCTGGCCGCAGTCGCCGTCCTGGCCCTCGCCCTACCGCACCGCCGGGACCCCGAACCCACTCCCACGGACCGCAACCAGACCTGGGCCGGCTCACGGCTCGGCCGCCGTTGGCGCTGAGGGCCTTCGGGGGGTGAGAGGCGTGAGAGTAAGGCTGGTGGTGGGGGCGGGTCGGCGTTCACATGGGGTCGGTTGCCAGTTGGGTGGCGCGCTTCGCGAGGTCGGTGGCGAACTCCTCGGCGCGGGCCAGTTGGGTGCGCAGGGCGGCGCAGCGGTCGCGGGCCGCCTCCTCGAAGCGGGCGAGTCTGGCCGCCAGGTGAGCGCGTTCGGCCGGTGACAGGACCTGCCGCTCGGCCGGTTGTGAGGCGGTCGGGGTGGTTTCGTCGAGGCGGTCGGTGATGGAGAGCAGTTCGCCCATCTCCTCCAGGGTGAAGCCGAGTGGCTTCATGCGGCGGATCACCATCAGGCGGGCGACGTCGGCCTCCGTGTAGAGGCGGAAGCCGCCCTGGCTCCGGGCGGACGGCCGGACGAGGCCGACCTCGTCGTAGTGACGGATGGTGCGCAACGACAGCTCGGTGCGGGCCGCCACCTCGCCGATGTGCATGTGACCTGATGTCTCCATGACGGGCGGCGCGGGCTCGTCCATCTCTCGTACGACCTCACTGCCCGGCGTGGTGGGTGCGGCGTGCCAGGCCCCGCCGGATCTCTACCCTAACGTTAAGGTAGAGTTGCCGATGGCCGCGCCGGGAGAGGCGCGGACCCGACACCCCCGGCGCTCCGGCCACGACGACGTGGGCCGCCGCCGTCATCTCCGAGGTCAGGACTCTCGACGCGCGCATGCCTTCGATCATCACCGCCTGCTGCCCACCGTGACCTGCCCACCGTGACCTGCCCACCGTGACCTGGCCACCGTGACCTGGCCGCGGCGCGCATCGCCGCCCCGCCTCTCTCCCTCGCCTTTCTCCCACCGCGCCGTTACGCTCCGGCGCCGCCTCACCCTCAGCAGAAGGACGTTCGTTGCCCAGCTCTTCCATGCCCGCCCGCCCGTCCGCGTCCCTGGCCGCCCGGCTGCGGCCCGGCCGGCCCGCCTGGCTGTCGCCGTCGGTCGCGCGTACCGAGTTCCTGTCCGGCCTGGTCGTCGCGCTGGCGCTGATCCCTGAGGCGATCTCGTTCTCGATCATCGCCGGGGTGGACCCCAGCGTCGGCCTGTTCGCCTCGTTCACCATGGCCGTGGTGATCGCGTTCGTCGGCGGCCGGCCCGCGATGATCTCCGCGGCGACCGGCGCGATCGCGCTGGTGGTGGCGCCACTGGCCCGCGAGTACGGCTTCGGCCACCTGATCGCGACCGTCATCCTGGGCGGGCTGATCCAGATCGTGCTGGGCGCGCTCGGCGTGGCCAAGCTGATGCGGTTCGTGCCGCGCAGCGTCATGGTCGGGTTCGTGAACGCGCTCGCCATCCTGATCTTCATGGCGCAGGTGCCGGAGCTGATCGACGTGCCGTGGGTCGTCTATCCGCTGGTGGGCGGGGCGCTGGTGCTGATGGTGCTGCTGCCGCGCCTGACCAGGGTGGTGCCGGCGCCGCTGATCTCGATCGTGGCGCTCACCGCGCTCACCGTCGGCGCGCACCTGGCGGTGCCGACGGTCGGCGACCGCGGGGCGCTGCCGGCCTCGCTGCCCGTGCCCGGCCTGCCCGACGTGCCGTTCACGTGGGACACGCTCACCCTCATCGCCCCGTACGCGCTGGGCTTCGCGCTGGTCGGGCTGATGGAGTCGCTGATGACGGCCAAGCTCGTGGATGACATCACCGACACCCGCTCCTCCAAGACGCGCGAGTCGATCGGCCAGGGCGTCGCGAACATCGTCACCGGCTTCTTCGGCGGCATGGGCGGCTGCGCCATGATCGGCCAGACGATGATCAACGTCAGGAACGGCGCCCGCACCCGGCTGTCCACGTTCACGGCCGGAGTCATGCTGATGGTGCTGTGCGTGGTGTTCGGGCCGCTGGTCTCGCAGATCCCGATGGCCGCGCTGGTGGCGGTGATGATCCTGGTGTCGTTCGGCACGTTCGACTGGCACTCGATCGCGCCCGCCACGCTCAGGCGGCTGCCGGTCGGCGAGACCACCGTCATGCTGGTCACGGTCGCCGTGGTGGTCGCCACGAGCAACCTGGCGATCGGCGTCGTCATCGGCTCGCTGACCGCGCTGATCATCTTCGCCCGCCGGGTCGCGCACCTCGCCGACGTCACCGCCTGCCTCGACCCCGACGGCGGGCAGGTCGTCTACGCGGTCACCGGGGAGCTGTTCTTCGCCTCCAGCAACGACCTGGTCTCGCGGTTCTCCTACGCCACCGACCCCGACGACGTGGTCATCGACCTGACCGACGCGCACATCTGGGACGCCTCATCGGTCGCCGCGCTGGACGCCGTCGAGGCCAAGTACGCCGCGCGCGGCAAGAGCGTGCGCATCGTGGGCCTCAACCGGCCGAGCGCCCGCATGCACGAGACCCTGTCAGGCGAGTTGTCCGGCAGCCACTGACCCGGCGGCGAACAGCGGGTTCGTGCCGCCGTCGGCCGTCATGGTCGCCATGATGACGACGCGGACGGCCGGGGTCGATCGCTTTTCGCGGGCGGCGGCGCGTGGGATGCTCCGCTGGGACCGCCGAGCGGAGAGGGCCGGATCATGGCGCGCAGAGCACGGATCGTGGTCGTGGGAGCGGGGTTCGCCGGCCTGGCGGCCACGAAGGAGCTGGCGAGGACCGGGGCGCTGGTGACGGTCGTCGACCGCAACCCGTACGCGACCTTCCAGCCGCTGCTCTACCAGGTGGCCACGGCCGGGATGAGCACCGCCGACGTGTCGTACCCGATCCGCACGTTCGCCGCCCGATGGCCGAACGTGCGGGCGCGGCGGAGGCGCTGCACCGGCGCGGGGTGCGGCTGCGGCTCGGCTGCACGGTCGCGGCGGTGGAGCAGGACGCGGTGGTGCTGAGCGATGGCCGGCGGGTCCCGAGCGACCTGACCGTGTGGGCGCTGGGGGTGACCGCGCCTTCGCAGGTCGCCGACTGGGTGCTGCCGCAGGGCGCGGGCGGCCGGATCACGCTCACCGAGGCGCTGAACGTCCCGGGTCATCCGGAGATCTTCGTGGCCGGCGACCTGGCGGGCCAGCCGTCGCCGCAGCCGCAGCTCGCGCAGCCGGCGATCCAGATGGGCGCGCACGCGGGCCGCCAGATCGCCGCCGCCCTGCGGGGCGGCTCGGCGCGGCCGTTCGCCTACCGCGACCCCGGCATCATGGCGACGGTGGGCAAGGCCGAGGCCGTGCTGCAGTTGCCGAACGGGGTGAGCGTGCGCGGCCTGCCGGCCTGGCTGGTGTGGATCTTCATCCACGTCATGTACCTGCTCGGCGGCCGCAACCGGGCGAGCGTGCCGCTCAACTTCTTCTGGCGGTACGCCGGCCCGCGCCGCAGCGCGACCAGCGTCTCCCAGTGACTCGTCGACCTGGACGCCACGCCGTCCGGGGCGCAGGGTGTGCGGCCTGATCAGTCCTTGCGCTTGTTGCGCTCGCTGCGGTAGGCGATGCCGATCGCGATCAGGATGGCGATGGCGGAGATGATCCAGACCGGTTCCACCGGGTTCCTCCCAACGCTGCGGATGGTGCGGCGCTCGCCCTACCCGGAGAGAGGCACCCAAACGGATATGTGGGCATTGACGTGCATTGTCCTGATCTGACGGTTTCAACGCTCCCTTTCAGGAAAGAACCTTGCCCACTGACCGCTACCCCACCTGACCCCCGGGAGACCTCCATGCTCACACCCACTGCTCCCGTTCCCGCCGGCCCCCATGACGCGGCCGCGGGTGGAGGGGCGCGGGTGCTCTGCTCCGGCGACCCGTACGACTTGACGGGCACCGCGCACTCGTGGAGCGAGTTCGGCGAGGACGATCTGGGCACCCTCTACCGCTGCGACGTGTGCGGCGTGACCGACGTCGCTCCCTGACCACGCGCCGCAAAAGGATTTGCGGACCGCGACCGGCATCGGGCAGCCTTGCCCCTCGTGAAAATGCACGCCGACCAACTGACGATCGAGGCCGGAACCGTACAGACGCTGGTGGACGAGCAGTTCCCGCAGTGGCGCGGCCTGCCCGTCACCATGCTCGCCACCCAGGGCACGGTCAACGCCATCGCCCGCATCGGCGACCGCCTCGCCGCCCGCTTCCCGCTGCAGCCCGGCGACCCAGAGGCCGTGCGAAGCCGGCTGGAGGCGGAGGCGGGCGCGGCCCGCGAACTGGCCGCGGCCACCCGCTTCCCGGTGCCCGAGCCGGTCGCGCTGGGCGAGCCGGGCGCGGGCTACCCGCTCCCCTGGTCGGTGCAGACCTGGCTGCCGGGCACGGTGGCCACCGACGCCGACCCCGGCGAGTCGTCGGCGTTCGCCCGCGACCTGGCCGACCTCATCGGCGACATCCGCGCCATCGACACCCGCGGCCGCACGTTCTCCGGCCGGGGCAGGGGCGGCGACCTGCCCGCCCACGACGAGTGGATGGAGACCTGCTTCCGCAGCAGCGAGCACCTGATGGACGTTTCCCGCCTGCGCCGCGTCTGGGCACACCTGCGCGAGCTGCCCCGCGAGTCCCCCGACGTGATGAACCACGGCGACCTCATCCCCGGCAACGTGCTCGTCGCGGACGGGCGGCTGGCCGGCGTGCTCGACACCGGCGGCCTCGGCGCCGCCGACCCCGCGCTCGACCTCGTCAGCGCCTGGCACCTGCTGGAGGCGGGGCCGCGCGAGGAGTTGCGGGCCGCGCTCGGCTGCGGCGACCTGGAGTGGGAGCGCGGCAAGGCGTGGGCGTTCCAGCAGGCGATGGGCACGGTCTGGTATTACGTCGACAGCAACCCGCCGATGAGCCTCATGGGGCGGCGCACCCTGGACCGCATCCTTGCAGAAACCGGATGATTTGCCGCCCGCCCGCCCTGGAGAATGCGGGCATGTCCCAGGCGAAGTTGCGCACCGACCGGATCGATCTCGTCCCGCTCGCCGACGAGCACCTCGAGCACGAGATCGAGCTCGACTCCGATCCCGAGGTGATGCGCTACCTCACCGGGCGCGCCCGCACCCGCGAGGAGGTCGAGGCGGCGCACCGGCTGCGGCTGGAGGCCGCCGGCCGGGTCCCCGGGCTCGGATTCTGGGCGGGGTTCGTGGCCGGGGAGTTCGTCGGGTGGTGGATCTTGGAGCCGCCCGAGCGCGCCGACCAGGGCCCGGTCGAGGGGCAGGCCGAGCTGGGCTACCGGCTGCTGCGCCGCTTCTGGCGGCGGGGCCTCGCCGGCGAGGGGGCGCGCGAGCTGCTGCGGCACGGCTTCGAGGACCTCGGGCTCGACCGCGTCTTCGCCGAGACGATGGCGGTCAACGCCGCCTCCCGCGCCACGATGGCCTCCCTCGGCATGACGTACGTGCGCACGTTCCATCAGGACTGGGACGACCCTCTGCCCGGCAGCGAGCAGGGCGAGGTCGAGTACGCCATCACCCGCGACCGGTGGCTCTCCCACCGAGCCACCCACACCTGACCCACCCGGCCGGCGCCGCGACCCACGCCTGAGCACCCCATCCACCGCGACCCACACCTGACCCACCGCATCCCAGGCCTGAGCACCCCACCCGCCGCCGACGACGCCTGACCGGCTCGCCCGCAGGTGCTCGGCGTCCCCTACCCCGCCCTCATCCTGGCCAGCAGCGCCGGGCTCCAGTGCGTGCCGTAGACCTGCCGCAGCCGCTCCGACCGCCAGTCGGCGCCGGTGACCACCCCGCGGCACGACGGCGCCCCGCATCGGCACGCCATCGACCACCCCTCGACGCCGGTGTGCGTCGCGTAGTCGATGGTCAGCTCCTCCCCCGGCTCGATGTCGCGGCGGGCGGTGAGCGTGGTCGCGTCCTGGTGCCACAGGGCCGGGTCGCAGGAGTGGTTGCCGTACCGGACGGGGTGCGCGGGGTCGAGGAGCAGGTGGACGCCGTCCTCCACGGTGATGCTGCTGTAGGGCGGCGTGAGGGCGGCCAGCGTGTCGTCGTCGATGACCCGGCCGCCGAGCCGCATCACCACCTCGCCCCGGCGGATCCGCCCGACCGCGAACAGCCCGGTGCCCTCGATCGGCGAACGGCGCGGTTCGGCGGCGGGCGTCAGCCAGCTCTCGGCGTCGTACGTCACAGGGTGATCGTAAGGTGCTGGTGAGTACGTCCCGAGCGTACGTACCCGGCGGGGTCCTGCACCTGGCCGTCGCCTTTACATTGTAGATCACCAGGGAAGTATGCCGTCCTCCTCCTGGAAGGTGCCGGTGGGGCCGTCCTTGCCCATCATGGCCACGCGGGCGACGACCTGCGCGCTCACCTCGGCGGACCGGCCACCGGGGTGGTCCTTGGTCAGGTCCGTGTCGGTGTAGCCGGGCTCCACCGCGTTGAACGTGATGTCCGGCACCGTCTTCGCGTACTGCAGGGTGAGCATGGAGACGGCGGCCTTGCTGGAGCCGTACACGAGGGACGGCACGTGGAACGCGGGCCGCTGCGGGTCGGTGACGGCGTGGAACGAGCCGAGCGCGCTGGACAGGTTCACCACCACCGGGTGGTCCGACTTGCGCAGCAGCGGCAGCGCCGCCTGGGTCACGCGGATCACCCCGACGACGTTGGTGTCGAACACCAGCAGCGCCTCCGGCCCGGTGGGGCTCTCGAGCCCGAGGCCCGCGTTGTTGATGAGCACGTCCAGGCGGCCCTGCTCGGCCTCGACGGTCTTCATGGCCGCAACCACGGAGGCGTCGTCGGTGACGTCCAGCCGGACGAACCGCGCGCCCAGCTCGGCGGCGGCGCGGCGGCCGCGTTCTTCGTCGCGGGCGGCGGCGTAGACGGTGTGGCCGGCCGCGACGAGGAGGCGGACGGTCTCGTAGCCGATGCCCTTGTTCGCACCGGTCACCAGGGTCACAGTCATGATCGTTCCTCTCTTCGGTACGGGACGATCGTCCAGCGCCGGAGAGGGGTGGTGGCAGTGTCCCGGCGTTCCTGGGGGTGACAGGACCAGTCAGCGTCGGGCCCGACTGCATAGGCTCGATGCCATGACGGATGACGCGAACGTCCTGGGCTCCTACCTGCGCGCCCGCCGCGAGCAGGTCGCGCCGGAGACGGTCGGGCTGCCGAAGGCCGGCCTGCGGCGGGTGCCGGGGCTGCGGCGGGAGGAGGTGGCGATGCTGGCCGGCATCAGCGCCGACTACTACCTGCGGCTGGAGCAGGGCCGCGACCGCCACCCGTCGGAGCAGGTGCTGCGCTCGCTGGCCCGGGTGCTGCAGCTCGACGCCGCCGCCACCGACTACCTGCTCGGCCTCGGCGCCGCCCCGCCGCCGCGCCGCCGTCGCCGTCCGCGCCGCGAGGTCGTGCCCGAGGGCACCCGTACGCTGCTGGGGACGCTGCCGCTGCCCGCGTTCGTGGAAGGGCGCTGTTTCGACGTACTCGCCGCCAACCGGCTGGCCGTCGCGCTCTCCCCCAGGCTGGCGCCGGGCGGCAACCGGCTGCGGGACCTCTTCCTGGACCCGGCCGAGCAGGCGCTGTACGGCGACTGGGAGCGGGCCGCCGCCGCGCTGGTGGCCGGGTTCCGGGCTTCGGTGGGCACCGACGTGGACGACCCGCGCGGCATCGAGCTGGTCGGCGAGCTGTCCCTGGCCAGCGAGCTGTTCCGGACGTTGTGGGCGCGCCACGACGTGGTCCGGTGGCGGAGCAGCCCGGTGGTCCTGCACCATCCGCAGGTCGGGGAGCTGCGGCTGCTCAGGGAGAAGCTGGCGATCACGGGCGTCACGGGGCAGCTGCTGGTCATGTACCACGCCCAGCCCGGGACCGAGCACGCCGACAAGCTCGCCCTGCTGTCCTCGTACGCGCTCCCGGACGGCGAGCCGACCCGGAGCGCGTCCCGCGCCGACGTCACCTCCTGAGCGGTCAGTTCTCCTGGCCGACGGGGACGAACTCGGGCTGGTCGAGGACGCGGAGCCAGCTGCCGTCGGGCTGACGGCGGACGACCTGGGCGCGGGCGCCCGCCCCGTCCCTGGGCGGGGTGGCGGTGAGCGCGATGTCGCCGCTGATCAGCGTCGGCAGCGGCGGCTCCTGCTCGAAGTGCGGCCGACCGGCCAGCACCTTCTCCCACAGCTCGCGGATCGCCTCCCGGCCCCTCGTCCGGCTGCCGGGCGGGTAGGCGAGAACGGCGTCCTCCTCATAGAGGGCGGCGACCCCGGCCGCGTCACCGGCGTTGGACCGCTCGACGAACAGGCGGGTGATGTCTTCCGGACGCATGGCCTTCTCGTACATATATGTCCTCGTTCAGTAGGATTTTCCGCTTTTCTTCAGCATGGCAGCGGGCACTTTCAGAAGTCCAACAGCTAGTTGTGATGGCAACTAGAATCAGCAGTCATGGAACTGCGCCAGCTCGAATACTTCGTGGCCGTCGCCGAAGAGCGGAACTTCACGCGTGCGGCCGAGCGGGTGCACATCAGCCAGTCCGGGGTCAGCGCCCAGATCAGGCAGCTCGAACGCGAGCTCGGCGCCGACCTCTTCGACCGCTCAGGGCGCACGGCCACGCTCACCGTCGCCGGCAAGGCCGCGCTCGAACACGCCCGCGCCACCCTCGCCGCGGCCGCCGCCGTCGGTCAGGCGGTGGGCGAGGTCACCCATCTCATCAAGGGCCGTCTCGTCGTCGGCATGGTGAACGGGTGCACGATCACGCCGCTGTTCGACACGCTCGCGGCCTTTCACCGAGCGCATCCCGGGGTGGAGATCTCACTGCTGGAGGGCAACTCGGATGCGCTCGCCGAAGCCATCCGCGCGGGGAGCATCGACCTCGCCCTCGTCGGCACCGCCGCCGCCACCGCTCCCGAGGGCCTGTCCGAGATGACGATCGTCAGCGAACGTCTCGTCGCCGCCGTGCCGCCCGCCCACCCCCTCGCCGAGCCGGGGCAGGTCACACTGGCGGACGTGGCGGCGTACCCGATCGTGTGCATGCCGCCGGGG
The DNA here is from genome assembly GCF_042428605.1 of Nonomuraea salmonea. NCBI lineage: Bacteria > Bacillati > Actinomycetota > Actinomycetes > Streptosporangiales > Streptosporangiaceae > Nonomuraea > Nonomuraea salmonea. The sequence goes on along the minus strand of NZ_JBHMCF010000060.1, from coordinate 46,702 downwards.
ACCGGGCTGCGGCAGGCGTTCGACCGGGCATGCGCGGCGGGCGGGTGCCGGCCGGCGATCGCGTTCCAGGCCGGCGCCTCCGACGCCATCGCCGCCCTGGCCGAACGCGGGCTCGGCGTCGGCATCCTCAGCGGGTCCATGGCCGCGGCCTACCGCGACCGGCTCACCGCGCGGGTGATCGACGACGCACAGGAGATCGCCCGGCTCGCCCTGACCTGGAAGACGCCGTACGGACCCGCCGTACGCGCCTTCCTCACCCACGCCCGCCGTGCCTTCGCCCTCCCCGCCACCGCCTGACCCACCCTGCGGCATGGAAGGCTTTGCCCCCTGCTGGGGGATTTCGCAGGGCGCGGTCGCTAGCGTGGGAAGCGTCTCGCGCCGAGATGGCGCCTTCCGGGAAGCCGCATCGTCCATGTGCTCGTACGTCATGGAGGAGATCCCGATGTTCCCACGCCTGCTCGTAGCCGCCGCCGTCACCCTGTCCGCCCTGATCGGTCCGGCCTGGACCAGCACGGCCGGAGCCGCCACGGTGGCGCAGGACCCGGTCCCGCTGCCGCCCGTGCCCGGCGGCTCGGACGACCCGTACCTCGAACAGCCGCCCGACGCCGAGCACAACGACCGCCGGGGACAGCGCTAGGCGGTGGTGACGACGATCTTGCCGAACTGGGTGTTCGACTCCATGTGCTGATGTGCCTGCACGATCTGCTCCAGGGGGAACACCCGGTCCACCACCGGCCGGAACGCTCCGGCCCGCAGCCCTGAAGTGATGAACGCGGCCGCGCGGCGCAGCCGTTCCTGATCCTTGGCGACCTCGAGCATCGTGTACGTGCGCAGGTTGAGCGCCGGCATGCCCAGCTCGAACCCCGGGTACGGAGTCGGCTGCCCGCTCAGCGCACCCCACAGGAACAGGGTGCCGTCCGCCGCCACGGCCCGTGCCAGGTCCACGACGCCGGGACCGGCTACCGCGTCGAAGACGTACTCGGCGCCCTTGCCGCCGGTCAGCTCCAGCACGCGCGCGGTCACGTCCTCCTCGTCGGAGACGATGACCTCGGCGGCGCCCTCCTCGGCCAGTTGCCGGGCCTTGGCGCGGGTGCGGGTGACGGCGAACGGCCGCGCGCCCAGCCGGTCCGCGGTGTGGATGGCGGCCAGGCCGACGCTGCTCGACGCCGCGTTGATCACGGCCACGTCCCCCGCCCGCATGCGGGCGACCTCGGCCATCGCGCCGTACGCGGTCAGGTAGGGCATCCAGACGGCGGCGCCCGAAACCGCGTCCACCTGTTCGGGCCGTGGCACCAGGGAGGTCACGGGCACGACGGCCCGCTCGGCATAAACCCCATAGTCGTTCTGCGAGAAGTTGGGGATCACGCTGACCCGCTCTCCCGGCGCGAACCCGGCCACCCCCGGACCGACCGCCTCGATCACACCCGCGGCCTCGTTACCGAGCCTGCCCGGCAGCCGCTTGACCGGCTCGATGTACTGCCCGCTGCGAAACAACGCCTCAGCCCGATTGACGCCGATCGCTTCGACCCGCACCCGCACCTCACCGACGCCCGGCTCCCCCGGCTCCTCATCCTCCAGCCGCATCACCTCGGGCCCGCCGAGCTCGTGAAAGCGCACTGTCCGTGCCATGCCATCCCCCATGTGTACGATCACCATCGAACATTCAAGGCCGATCGTATCCCCTGAACCCCGCAGTCCTCACCCGCCACCCCGCGCCATCGCGATCGTTGCCTCGCTGCGCCGCCGTGGCTCATCCGCACCCGCACCCACGAACGGTCAGGCGCGGCGGGGGTTGCGGGGCTGGCTCATTTCGCGTCGAAGGACGCCCTGGCCTCCACGATGCCCGCCGCGTTCTCCTCGGCCCAGCCGGCCAGGTCGCGGACGATCTGCAGGAGGCTGGCCCCGCGCGGGGTCAGCGCGTAGTCGACTCGCGGCGGCTTGGTGGCGTGGACGGTCCGGGAGACCAGGCCGTCGCGTTCGAGCCCCTGCAGGGTGGCGCTGAGCATGCGCTTGGTGATGGGCTCGCTCAGCCGGCTCAGCTCGTTGAAGCGCCGCGTGCCGTCGCCCAGCTGGCAGATGACCACCACGGACCACTTGTCTCCGATGCGTTCGAGCACGTCCCGGATCAGGGCGCGGCGGGCCTGCTCGTCCAGCTCGATCTCGGCGATGGGTGGTGACATGGAAGCAGTATACGACGGATACCTGGTTCTGATGGCCTGGTGGTTCTCTCAGTGATACCAGGGCAGGTCAAAGTGCCTACTTGTGGCCGTACAAGGAGGAATGCGAGGGTGTCGGTGACGGACTAGGTATACGACAAGAACCACTAAGGAGCTGGGACTTTGCAAGCCATCGGCCTATACGAGTACGGCGGACCTGAAGTCCTGCGCGTCCTCGACCTGCCCGAGCCGCACGCCGGCCCCGGCGAGGTACGGGTACGCGTACACGCCGCCGCCGTGAACCCCTCCGACACGCTGCTGCGCGCCGGCGTCACCGCCCCGTTCCTCGAGGGGTCGCCGCCCCCGTGGGTGCCCGGCATGGACGTCGCCGGCGTGATCGACGAGATCGGCCCCGGCACGGACACCGACCTGACCGTGGGCGACGCGGTGATGGCGATGGTCATCCCGCTCGGTACGGCCGCCGGCGGCTACGCCGAGCAGGTCGTCCTGCCGGCCGCCCGGGTCGTCCGCGCTCCGGCCGGCCTCGATCACGTGGCGGCCGCGACGTTGCCCATGAACAGCCTCACCGCGCTCCTGGCGCGCGACCTGCTGGCGCTCGCCCCCGGCTCGGTGCTGGCGGTGACGGGAGCCGCCGGAATGCTCGGCGGCTACCTCGTGCAGCTCGCCAGGCACGCGGGGCTGACCGTGGTGGCCGACGCCGCGCCCAGCGACGAGGATCTCGTACGCTCGCTCGGCGCGCACGTGGTCGTGCCCAGAGGCGCCGAAGTCACCGGCCACGTCCTGGCCGCATTCCCTGACGGGGTGTCGGCGGTCGCGGACACGGCACTCATGGGTCCCGTGCTGCTTGACGCCGTACGCGACGGCGGCACCTACGCGCGTTTCCGCAGCCCGGGCGAGCCCGGATTCAAGAACGTCGAGAGCGTCCGCGACATCAGGATCGCCGCCGTGTTCGTCCCCGAGTACACGAACCGCCCGGACAAACTGCACGAAATCCTCCACCTGGCCGAGGCAGGCGTCCTGACCCCGCGCGTCGCCGCAACCCTGCCCGCCGCCGAGGCCCCCGAGGCCCACCGCCTGCTCGCGAAGGGCGGAACACGCGGCCGCCTGGTCCTGACCTTCTGACCACGCCGCAACCGGCCACGACAGCGACCGGCGGGGACCCCGGTCCCCCGGCCGGTCGCCCCGATCTCGCCACCGGCTCCCCCCAGCGTCCCGAACCCAATGGATTCTTCACTTGTTCACAAGGAGTCATCGTGTCCACACGTTTCACCGGCAAAGTCATCCTGATCACCGGCGCCACCTCCGGCATGGGCCGTGCCACTGCTGAGCGGCTGGCCGCCGAGGGCGCCAAGGTGGTGCTGGCCGCGCGGGGCAAGGAGGCCGGCGACGAGGTGGTCGCCGGCATCCGTGACGCGGGCGGCGAGGCGACGTTCGTCCGTGCCGACGTCACCGTCGAGAGCGAGGCGGCCGAGGTGGTCAGGCAGGCGGTCAGCCGGTACGGCCGGCTCGACGGCGCGTTCAACAACGTCGGCGCCGCCACCGCGATGGGCGAGCTCACCGGAATCGACGCCGGCGCCTGGCAGGCCGAGCTGGCCCTGAATCTCACCAGCGTCTTCTACGGCCTCAAGCACCAGATCCCGGCGCTGCGCGCGTCCGGGAGCGGCGGAGCCATCGTGAACAACGCCTCCGTCGCGGGCGCGAGCGGCCAGCCCGGCATGGCCGCTTACAGCGCCGCCAAGCACGGCGTGATCGGCCTCACCAGGTCGGCCGCGCTCGAGACGGCGACGGCGGGCATCCGCGTCAACGCCCTGGTCACCGGCGGCGTCGACACGCCTCTGACCCGCTCGAACCTGGGCCCGAGCCCTGAGGAGTCGCTGCGAGCGGCCGCCGCCATGCACCCGGTCGGCCGGATCGCCCAGCCGGAGGAGGTGGCAGCGCTGGCGGCGTTCCTCCTGAGCGACGAAGCCTCGTTCATCACCGGCGCCGCACTCGCGATCGACGGCGGCATGACCGCCCGCTGAACGGCCCCGGCTCGCCGAACCGACACGCCAGGAACAACAGCCGGCCGGCCACCGGCGCACCACACAACACCCCCGGCTGACTCACCGGGCCAAGACACGGAACGCCCCCGCCGAACTCACCAGGGCAGGACGCAGAATTCGTTGCCGTCCGGGTCGGCGAGGACGGCCCACTCCGCGTCGCCCTGGCCGATGTCGATGCGGGTCGCGCCCAAGGCGAGCAGGCGCTCGATCTCCGCCTCCTGGTCTCCGCCGGCGGGTGGGGCGAGGTCGAAGTGGAGGCGGTTCTTGCCCTTCTTGGGGGCGAGGGGCGGGCCGCCCCAGGTGATCTTGGGGCCGCCGTGCGGGGAGCGGATCGCGGTCTCCTCGTCCTGGTCCCACACCAGCGGCCACTCCAGAGCCGCGCTCCAGAAGTAGCCGACCTTCTGGGAGCCGTCGCACGACAGCGCCCCGATGAAGCCGCACTCGGCCAGGAACTTGTTGCCGTACTCGATGACGCAGAACTCGTTGCCCTCGGGGTCGGCGAGCACCACGTGGCCCTCGTCGGGGCCCTGGCCGATGTCGATGTGCCGGCCGCCGAGCGCCAGCGCCCTGTCGACGGTGGCCTGCTGGGCGTCGGGGGAGGCGCTGGTGAGGTCGAAGTGGATCTGGTTCTGGCCGATCTTCTCCGCCTCGGTCGGCTGGAACCGGATGCGGAAGCCGGTGTCGTCGGGCGGCAGCAGCGCCACTCCGCCGCGCGGATCGTCGGCGCTCTCCCAGCGCAGCACCCCGGCCCAGAAGCGGGCGAGGGCGGCGGGGTCGTGTGCGTCCCAGCTGAGTGCGACGAGCTGTGCCGTCATCCGGCGGCTCCCCTCTTGCAGGTTCGGGAACGGGCGGGCCGACGGCCTCCCGGCGCGGAACGCAGCCACCCTAGCCCGCGCGGCGACCGCCGCACCAACGATTAAAATCACCCGCTCAGCAGGGGCAGCCACACCACGTCGACGATCTCGACGATCTTCTCGTACGGCACCGGCCGCATGGTCATGAACAGGTCGTGGCGCAGCAGATCGAGCGGCAGGTTGACGACGCGGGACGGGCGCGGCACGTCGGGCAGGTCGCCCCGGGCGACGGCGCGGCCCACGATCGTCTCGAACGGGGCGGGCCGGCCGGGTTCCAGGAGCGAGTCGCGCAGGCGCGACAGGCTGCTGCCGGTCTCGTGGAAGTAGCCGCCGAGCTGCACGCTCATCAGCGTGATCATGCCGCTCCTGTCGGCGTCGGCGTTGCGCAGGAACCCGATGGCGTCGTCGCGCAGGCTGCCGGTGTCGGGGATCTCGATCGGCCGCCAGTAGGTGGTGAGGGTGGCGAGCAGCAGGTCCTCGCGCTGGGGCCAGCGCCGGTAGAGGACGGGGCGGCTGGTGCCGGCGCGGGCGGCGACGGCCTCGTAGGTGAAGCCGTGGTAGCCGTGCTCGACCAGCACGTGCCAGGCGGCGTCGAGGATCGCCTCCTCCAGCCGGGCCCCCCGCCGCCGCGAACCGCTCTCAAGACTCACTTGTGTATCTTATCGCGCTGCCCTACGGTCTCCCTCGTTAGATACACACGCGTATCCTAAGGAGACGTCCTTGACGTTCGACGTCATCATCGTCGGCGGCGGTCCCGCCGGCCTCTTTCTCGCCGCCGAGCTGCGCCTGGCCGGGGCCAGGCCCCTCGTCCTGGAGCGGCGGCCGGAGCCCGACCAGGCCGACAAGGCGCACGGCCTGGCCGGGCAGGTCGTGCGGCTGCTGGACCATCGCGGCCTGCTCGACCGCTGCGGCAGCCCGGGGGCGCCGCGCCCGGCGCCGGGGTTCTTCTTCGGCGGCCTGCCGCTGCCGCTGCACCTGCTCGGCGCGGACAACCCGATGCACCTGCTGCCGATCAACCAGCGCGACCTGGAGCGGGTACTCGCCGAGCGGGCGGCCGAGCTGGGCGCGGAGGTGTGGCGGGGCTGGGAGGTGCGCTCGTTCGCGCAGTACGGCGACCGGGTGGAGGTCGTGGCCCGCGGCCTGGACGGCACCGAGACCACGCTGGCGGCCCGCTACCTCGTGGGCTGCGACGGCAGCCGCAGCGCGATCCGCAAGCAGGCGGGCATCGCGTTCGCCGGCGGCGAGGACGAGCACACCGTCGACCGGTCCGCGCTGATCGGGCCGAGCGACCGCATCCGGTTCCTGCCGGGCGGGCGGGTGGCGATCGAGGGGCTGGGCGAGATCCCGGCGGCGTTCCACCGTACCGGCAGGGGCGTCTTCACGCTGCTCGGGCACGACCCGCAGCGGCCGCTGATCAACACGGCGGAGTGGGAGGAGCACCCGGACGGCGACCATCCCGGGCCCGGCACGCCGATGACGCTGGCCGAGATGGAGGCCAGCGTCGAGCGGGTGCTCGGCGTGCGGCTGCCGCTGAGCCCGCCGCCGCCGGGCGCGCCCACGATGCTGCGCCGCATGTCCGGCCGCAGCTACCGGATCGCCGAGCGCTACCGCGACGGACGGGTCTTCCTCGCCGGCGACGCGGCGCACGTCAGCCACGGCCCGACCCTGAACCTCGCGCTCCAGGACGCGGCCAACCTGGCGTGGAAGCTCGCCGCCGTCGTACGCGGCAGCGCCGGGGACGGCCTGCTCGCGACGTACGAGAGCGAGCGGCGGGCCAGCGCCGAGCGCGTCATCATGCACACCAGGGCGGCGAGCGCGCTGCTGGCGCCCGGCGACGACGTCACCGCGCTGCGCGCCCTGTTCGCCGAGCTGCTGACCGGCACCGGCAACCTGCGGCTGGTGGCCGGCCTGGTGGCGGGCTCGGACGTCCGCTACGGCATGGGCGGCGACCAGCAGGCCGAGCCCACCGGCCGGTTCACGCCGCCGCTCGACGTGACCACCGCCGACGGCCGGACCGGGCGGCTGGCCGAGCTGCTGCGCGACGCCCGCCCGCTGCTGCTCGACCTGACCGGCGGCACCGCCCTGGCCGCCGTCGCCGAGCCCTGGACCGAGGTTCGCAGGGTCGCCGCGACGACCACGGGTTCCCCCGCGCCCGCCCTGTTGATCCGCCCCGACGGCTATGTGGCGTGGGCCGGTGACGACCCCGACGGGCTGAAGGCGGCGCTCATCCGCTGGTTCAGCCCGAGCTGACCGGCGCGGCCTGCTGCTCGGTGAAGTCCAGCTCGGGCGGCGGGACACGGAACAGCCGGGTCAGGTAGGCGAGATAGACGGCGCCGGCGGCCAGCCAGACCAGCCCGAGCGTGATGGCGTGGCCGTCGAGCTGCGTGAGCAGGTAGAGGTCGATGACCGCGCCGATCGCCGGCGCCACCGCGTACGCGAGCACGCCGAGCCGCCGCCCGGCCCGGCGCTCGCGGACGTAGTGGGCGATCACCGCCACGTTGACGAACACGAACGCGGTGAAGGCGCCGAAGTTGATGAACGACGTCGAGGTGGCCACGTCCATCCTGACCGCGATCAGGCCGACCAGGCCGGTGAGCAGGATGGAGAAGACGGGGGTGCGCAGGCGCGGGTGCAGGTAGCCGAAGATCCGGCGGGGCAGCACGGCGTCGCGGCCCATCGCGTACAGCAGGCGGGTGGTGCTGGCCTGGGCGGCCAGGCCCGAGGTGAACTGGGCCACCACCAGCCCGGCCAGGAAGACCGCGCCGAACAGGCTGCCGCCGATGGTCCGGGCGATCTCCGAGGCCGCCGCGGAGGAGTCGGCGAACGCGCCGCCCGGGTGGACGAGCTGGGTGACGTACGAGACGACGACGAAGATGCCGCCGCCGATGAGCGCGACCAGCAGGATCGCCCGCGGGATCGTGCGCCGCGGCTCCACGGTCTCCTCGGTGAGCGTGGTGACGGCGTCGAAGCCGAGAAAGGAGTACGCGGCGATGGCCGCGCCCGCGGCGACCGTGGACAGGCTCGCGCCCTGCCCGGTGAACGGCGTCAGCTCGAACAGCGCCCCGGGCCCGCTGCCGCTGATGAGGTGCCCGGCGGCGAGCAGCACGAAGAAGCCGAGCACGAGGATCTGGAAGATCATGAGCAGCGAGTTGGCCCGGTCGGCGACCTTGATGCCGGCCAGGTTGAGCCCGGTGGTGAGCACGACGAACGCGACGATCCACACCGGCACCGGCACACCGGGGAACTGCGCCGCCAGGTAGGAGCCGCCGATCAGCCAGATGACCATGGGCAGGAAGAAGTAGTCGAGCAGCACGGCCCACCCGACCAGGAACCCGGCGCGGGCGTCCACGGTGCGGCGGACGTAGGTGTAGGCCGAGCCGGCGACCGGGTAGGCGGCGGCCATCCGGCCGTAGCTGAGCGCGGTGAACAGCATCGCGACCAGCGCCAGCGCGTACGCCGACGGCGCCGCGCCCGCCGTGGTCTCGGCGACGACGCCGAAGATGCCGAGCACGATGAGCGGCGTCAGGTACGCCAGCCCGAACAGGACGACGGACCGCAGGCCGAGCGTACGCCGGAGCGTGGGGTGCGGGGTGGGTGGCATGGTCACTCCGGGGATGCGCCGGCCGGCCTCCACCGGCCGGGGTCGATACGCCCCTGGTAGAGGGGCAGGTCGATGGGCCGGTCGGCGTCGGTGAACTGCGACCAGACGCGGTTGAGCCCGGCGGTTCCGTGGCGGCGGACGCGAGTGACGTCGTCGAGGTCGAGCACGTCGGTCAGCACGGTGGCCGCCTCCCCCGCCTCGGCCCTGACCCGGCCTTCCGGGTCCACCACGAGGCTGCGTCCCGTGCCGGTGGGGGCGGCGGTGTTGACGGAGACGACGTACACCTGATTGACGATCGCGTTGGCGCGGGCCAGCACGAGCTCCTGCGCGCGGTCGGCGGTGGTGGTCATCACCGGGTTGACGATCACCTCGGCGCCCATCCAGGCCAGGTGCCTGGCCACCTCGGGGAACCAGGCGTCGTAGCAGATGGACAGGCCGATGCGGCCGGCGCCCGGCAGGTCGCAGACGACGAAGCGGTCGCCCGGCAGGTACGGCTCGTACGGCCGCCAGGGGAAGACCTTGCGGTAGGAGGCCGTCAGCTCGCCCTCAGGGGAGAGCATCAGCGCGGTGTTGTGCAGCGCGCCGCCGTCGCCGCGTTCGCAGATCGTGCCGGGCAGCAGCCAGACGCCGAGGTCACCGGCCAGCTCGGCCAGCTGCCTGACCAGGGGGCCGTCGAGCGGCTGCGCCGTGGCGGCCAGCTCGGCGTCGCGCTCGGCCGGGCGTACCCGGCTGCCGAACAGGTGCAGCTCCGGAAATATCACCATCCGGGTGCCGGGAAAGCTCGCCAGGACGTCCTCCACGTGCTCGGCGAACCGCGACACGGGCGCGCCCGCGGGCAGCGGCTCGCTCTGTGCGAGCGCGACGGGGAGGGGCCTGGGCATCGTCCACCTGCCTTCTGACCAGCACGTCTGTGCGGCGATGCCCCAAAATAGCTCATATTGAGCTTTTAAAGCAACGTACGGTGGTGAACCATGGACGCCCTGACCGCGCTCAACTCGGAGGCCCTGGAGGGGCTGCGGCGGCTCACCGCGCTCGACACCGTGCGCGCCCGCATCGCCCTGGCCGTCGACCTCGGGCTGCTCAAGCCCGGCGAGCGCCTGCCCCCCACCACCGACGTCGCCCGCGCGCTGGACGTCGGGGAGATCACCGTGCGGCGCGCGCTCACCGCACTGTGCGAGGAAGGCGTCCTGGTACGCCGCCGCGGCCGTTCAGGCGGCACCATGGTCGCCGACGAGCCGGCCATCGGAACGGTGGCCGAGACCGCGGCCTACCGCACGGCCGCGGCCGAGGTGCACCGGCTCATCGACCAGCGCCTGCTGCTGGAGTGCGGCCTGACCCACCTGGCCGCGACCGCCGTCACCGCCGAGCGGCTGGCCGAACTGAAGTCCCTGGTCGCCGAGATGGACCACGCTGCGGGCTGGGCCGACTTCCACACCTGCGACGAACGCTTCCACCTCGCGCTCGCGGCGGCGTCCGGCGTGGAGTCGGCGACGGCGCACTACGGGCCTGTGCTGCGCCGCCTCTACCGCTACTACCTCCCTTATCCCCTGGACTACCTGCGCGAGTCGAACAAGGAGCACGCCGCGCTGGTGACGGCGCTGGAACGGGGCGACGCGGTGGAGGCGGTCCGCGTGGCCAGGGCCCACGTGGAGGTCCTGCACCACACGATGTTCGTCGGCCTGCTCCGCTGAGTCAGCGGCCTTCCTGAACCTCGACCCTGAGTACGCGGTCGTCGCCTGGGCGGGGGTCGGTGCCGCCCCAGGTCGCGCGGTCGGTGTTGGAGGTGACGAGCCACAGGGCGCCGTCGGGGGCGACCTCGACCGTGCGGATGCGGCCGTAGTCGCCGTGGAAGTGGGCGATGGGGTCGGAGGCGGCGGTGCCGGCGGTGACCGGGACCTGCCACAGGCGCCGGCCGCCGAGCGCGCCGATCCAGAGCGAGCCTTTCGCGTAGGCGACTCCCGAGGGGCTGGCGTCGTCGGGGTGGAGGGTGGCGATCGGGGGGACGCCGGTCGAGCCTTCCGTGCCCTCGGTCTCCGGCCAGCCGTAGTCGGCCCCCGCGCGCAGCACGTTCACCTCGTCCCAGGTGCGATGGCCCAGCTCGGAGGCGTACGCGGTGCCGTCGGGGCCGAACGCGATGCCCTGCACGTTGCGGTGGCCGCTGGAGTAGATGGGTGATCGGGCCGGGTTGTCCTCCGGGACGGAGCCGTCGAGTGCGATGCGGAGGATCTTGCCGTTGAGCGAGCCGGGGGTGGCGGCGTTCTCGGGCTCGAACGCGTCACCCGTCCCGATCCACAGGTGGCCGTCGGGGCCGATCACGAGGCGGCCGCCGTGGTGCCTGTCGGCGGTCTGGATGCCGTCGAGCAGCACCCGGTCCACGCTGAGCGCGTCGTAGCCGGCGGCGATGGTGAGGGCGACGACGCGGTTGGCGTCCTGACCCGAGACGGAGGCGTAGACGGTGCGGTCGGTGGCGAAGCTCGGTGAGGCGACGATGCCGAGCAGGCCGCCCTCCGAGCTGGCGTGCACGTCCGGCACGACGCCCACCTCGCGGGCCGCGCCGCCGGCGGCGGGGATGCGCAGGATGCGGCCGCTGATGCGCTCCGACACCAGCGCCGAGCCGTCGGGCAGGAACGTCAGGCCCCACGGCGCCTCCAGGCCGGTGACCAGCTCGGCCGGCTCGCCTAAGGTCGCCACCGGGCCCGCCGGTAAGGTCACCACCAGCCGGGACGGGTCCGCCACCGGCGCGGGTGCGGGCGCCGCCGAACAGGCCCCCGCCACCAGCACCGCGACCACGGCCGCTGTAACGGTGCGCGCGGTCATCGCTTCAGCTCCAGGGTTTCGGCGAAGCCGAGGCGGCGGACGAAGGCTTCGCGGGTGAGGTCGCTGAGGGCCATGACGTGGTCCACCCCGGCCCGTGCGGCGTCCACGACCGAGCGGAACGGGCGGCGGCCGGCGGGCAGGGCGAGGATGCGGCGGATCTCGTCGGCCACGTCCTGCGGGTCGGCGGTCGTGCCCGCCTCGAACAGCAGCTCGTGCGCCTCGTGGGTGCGCTCGACGAGCGGGTCCAGCTCGGCGTACTGGGCGGTCACCTGCCGGTCGCTGGCCTTGGAGGCGTTGGCGAAGTGGCCGGTGCCCCGGGTGATCGCGCCGGGCATGACGATCGAGGTCTCGATGCCGAACTGCGACACCTCGTACGACGTCACGACGGCCAGCGCGTCGAAGGCCGCCTTCGAGGCCACGTACGGGCCGAGGAACGGCGGGGTGGTGACGAGGCTGGTGCTGCTGACGTAGACGAGCGTCCCCGAGCGGCGCTCGCGCAGGTGCGGCAGCGCCGCGCGGTTGACCCGCTGCGCCCCGATCGTGTTGACGTCGAACAGGTGGGCGACGTCGTCGTCGGTGAACGCCTCGGCGTACCCGATGAACAGGTGACCGGCGTTGTGCACGACGACGTCCAGCTCGCCCGCCTCGTCCAGCACGGTGCGCACGGCGGCGTCGGCGGAGGTCTGCGAGGTGACGTCGAGGGCGACGACCCGCAGGTCGTGACCCCGGTCCCGGGCGCGCTTCGTCAGCTCCGCCACGGCGGTGGCGTCGCGGCCCTCGGGGTCGCGCATGGTGGCGTAGACGGTGTGGCCGGCCGCGGCCAGGGTCTCGGCGGTCAGGCGGCCGATGCCCGTGGACGATCCGGTGATGAGCACGACGGACATGGTGGGGGCTCCTTTCCGGCGGGCGGGGCTCAGGCGGCGCCGCCGTTGACGTAGAGGACCTGGCCGTTCATCCAGCGGCCCGGCCCGGCGAGGAAGGCGATCACCTCGGCGGCGTCGGCGGGCTCGCCGAGGCGGCCCATCGGGGTGAGCGAGGCGAGGCGGTCGATGGTCTCCTGGCTCTTGCCGGCGAAGAACAGCGGCGTGGCGGTCGGGCCGGGCGCGACGGCGTTGACGGTGATGTCGCGGCCGCGCAGCTCGCGGGCGAGGATGAGCGTCATCGCCTCGACGGCGCCCTTCGACGCGGCATACGCGCCGTAGGTCGGGGTCTGCAGGCGGGTGAGCGAGGAGGACAGGTTGATGATCGCGCCGCCGGCGCGCAGGCGGCGGGCGGCGAGCTGGTCCACCACGAACGTGCCGCGCACGTTGACGCGCTGGATGTGGTCGAAGGTGTCGAGCGGAGTCTCCGCGATGGGCGCGGTCGGCATGACGCCGGCGGCGTGGACGAGCACGTCGATGCCGCCGAACTCGCGCTCGGCGAGGTCGAACACCTCCGCCATCGCGTCCTCGTCGGCGACGTCGCCGGCTGCGACGACGGCCCGGCCGCCGGCGTCCCGCACGGCCTGGGCGGCCTGCTCGGCGCGGTCCTTGCCGCCCGCGTAGTGCACGACGACGGAGAAGCCGTCGGCGGCCAGGCGTTCTGCGCTCGCCCTGCCGATGCCGCCGGACGCGCCGGTGATGAGGGCGACTCGCTGGATCTTGTCGGACATGCTGGATGCCTTCCGCTACTATATGGACCGTTCGTTCATTTCAACCATAACAGCGAAATGAACATTCCGTCCATAAGTGAGGTGCCGATGTCCGAGAGCGCAGCCGTACGACGGGGACGGGGCCGCCGGCCCGCCGCCGAGGTGCGCGCCGCCGTACTGGAGGCGGCGGGGCGCATCCTGCTGCGCGACGGCATGCAGGCGGTCACGTTCGAGCGGGTCGCGGCCGAGGCCGGGTCCAGCAAGACGACCCTCTACAAGTGGTGGCCGTCGCCGGGGGCGCTGGCCGCCGAGGCGTACTTCACGCACAGCAGGGCGCTGCTCGACTTCCCCGACACCGGCGACATCCGCGCCGACCTGGTCACGCAGCTCGGCGCGTTCGTGCGGTGGCTGAAGGAGTCGGGCGCCGAGGGCCCGGTGTCGCAGCTCGTCGGGGCCGCCCAGCTCGACGCCGACCTCGCCCGCGCCTGGTCGCAGAGCTACGCCGTCCCCCGGCGCGATCTCGCCGCCGAGCGCCTGCGCATCGCCCAGCGCCAGGGCCAGCTGCGCGCGGACGCCGACCTGCACGTCATCGTCGACCAGCTCTGGGGCGCCTGTTACCACCGGCTGCTGGTGCTCAAGGTCGACTTCGACACCTCGATCGTCGAGCGCCTGGTGGACCACGCCCTCTACGGCGCGGCCCCGCGCGCGACGTGAAGGACCGCCCGCGGGGTGCGGGCGGTCCTTCCGAGGAACGGTGTCAGCGGCTGTAGCGCGCGACGGTGATCTTGTCGATGATCGGCGCGAACTGCGAGCGCAGCAGCACGCCGGGGAAGGTGTCCGAGGCGTACGTCTCGCCGTCGAAGTTCGGCAGCTCCTCGCTCGCGAAACCGATCGTGTTGACCCCCTTCTTCAGCTTCACCGGGACGGTCAGCTCCCAGAAGTTGTTCTCGTGGAAGGTGTGCGGGAACGACACCCGCTGCGGCGTGCCGCCGTTGACGCTGATGTCGGCGTGGCGGGCCAGGGGGTCGGGGTTGTAGTGGGTGGCGGGCGACTGCTCGGGGTTGGAGTAGCGGACCCGCATCGCGTACGTGCCCGCCGCGTCGGCCCGCACGGCGAAGGTGAGCGTGTTGCCGTTGCCGGGCGGCCCTCCGACGCCGGTGACGGCGGACCCGCCGTCGGCCAGGGTGAGCGGGGCGGCCTTGGCGGCGCCGGCCAGCCGGGCCGACTCGGCCTGGTACGCGGTCTCCGGCAGCGTCCCCGGCCGCACGTCGAGCCGGTCGATGACCGTCTTGCCCGAGCGGCCGGTCACCGTGACCTTGTTGACGCCGCCCGCCAGCGACACCGTGGCGGTGGCATGACCGCGCGTGGCGTTGCCCAGCACCTCGACGCCGTTCACGGCCACCTTCGCCGCGCCGGACAGCACCTTGAGGTCCAGGACGGAGGCGGCGTCGCGCGCCGAATATACCCAGAACGTCGCCGGCTTGCCCTTGCCGAGCGACGCGCCGCCCGAGCCGGACACCTTGGCGCCCTTGATGTCATAGACCGTCCGCGCATCGGTCAGCTCGGCCTCGTAGACGGCCGTCGCCGCCGCCGGGTTCGGCAGCCGCAGCACGATCCGGTCCACGATCGCGTCGCCCTTGGTGGCCCGCTTCCCGTCGAGGCTGCGCGCGGCCAGGGAGATGACGTGCCGGCCCGCCGTGAGCCGTACGGTGGTGTCAGCGTGGTCCCAGACCACCCACTTGTACCCGAGCGGCAGGAACACCTCCTGCTCCGCTCCCCCGTCCACGCGCACGAAGACGTTCGTGGGGCCCTGCTCGCGCACGAGGTCGTAGGTGTTGAGCGAGTTGGCGAACACGCTCAGGTCGTAGTCGCCGGTCTCGGGCACCTCGACGGTGAAGTCGAGCACGCCGTCGGAGCCGGTGCGCAGCCCGCCGACGTCGTAGCCGCCCGAGGTGTAGAACTTCGACACGTCCGACGGCGAGCCCTCGGGCCCGTTGCGGGTGTAGCCGGAGCCGGTGTAGCGGGCGTCCTCGGCCTCGTACGAGCCCTCCCACCGTTGCGGCGCGGGCGCGGTCAGCGTGCCGGTCCCCGCCGGGGTCAGCACGATCTCGTACGCCGACGACTCCGCCAGCCTGGGCAGGTCACCGGAGCCGAAGTCGAGCGCCACGGCCCCGCCGGAGACGGTCAGGTCGCGCTCGGCGACGACGCGCGGCTGCGGCGAGTCGCCGACCTGCCCGGTCCAGGGGATCTCCTTGATCCACGCGTGCACCTCGCGCCCGAACACCTTCTCCGGCACGTGCTCGAAGCGGATGTGCCCGGCGCTGCTCGCGCCGCCGATGATCGCGCGGGCCTGGCGCTTACCGGTGTCCAGCGTCGCGACGCCCTGCAGCGTGTAGTTCTGACCGGGGTACGGCGGCGTGACCGCGACGGTGTGCCCGCTCATCTGCCCGTAGGCGTGCAGCAGCCACCACTGGCCGTTGCCGCGGTTCGCCTGCACCGCCGAGTCACTGAGGTTGCCGTCGATGTTCCAGTACGCGATGTCGGCGTCCACCTTCGACTCCTCGATGGCGGAGATCCACTGGATCATCTGGCCGGGCACCGAGGTGTGGTAGTTGAAGGCGTACTCGTTGATGTTGATCGGCAGCTTCCTGCCCTCGTGCGCGGTGCCCGCGAAGACCTCGGCCTCCATCTCGCGGTAGCGCTTGACGCTGGAGCGCACCTGCTCGGGGTGACTGAGCTCGTGCCAGGTCATCACGTCGGGCACGGTCCCGGCCTCGACGGTGTGCTCCAGGAAGCCCTTGACCTGGGAGTAGAGCACGCTGGTGTTCGGGCCCGCGATGCGGGCCGAGGGCAGCTTGCCCTTGATGAGCCGGTAGAAGTCATCCCATGTACGGAAATAGTCGGTTGGGTCGCTCAGCCAGCTGACGCCGTTGTAGCTCCACTCACCGGTGCCGAACATGTTGCCCTCGGGCTCGTTGAACGGCACGAACACCACGTGCTCGCGGTACTCCGGGTCGAGCGTGAGCACCTGGTCGACCTGCCCCGCGATCTTCTCCCGGTACGTCGCGAGCTTCTCCTGCGGCGTGTCGCCCGGCCACTGGTAGGGGAAGCCGCGGTGGATGTCGGTCATGTAGATGTACACGTCGCCGCCGGTGCTGTCGGCCAGCGGCTTGACCACCTCCAGGGCGTCGGCGCCGGGATGCTGCGGGCCGTCCTGCGCCTTGGTGGAGACCGTGCGCAGCTTCATGCCCTCGATGAGGTTGTTCGTCGGCACGCCCGGGCCGTACAGGCCGTAGAGCGTGCCGGACGCGCCACCGTGGAAGGCGCCGGTGTCCTTGGCCAGGTCGATGACCAGCTGGCCCTCGCGGATCACGGTGACCGTCGCGGTGACGGGCCGGCCCGCGGCGGCGCCGGTGACGGTGAACGTGCCGGCCTCGGCGTAGTCGTCGGGGTCCACGGGCTGCCAGGTGATGGGGACGTCGCGATCGTAGCCGTCGGAGTAGGCGGCGCGGACGGCGGGCGGCAGGGCGGGCGCCTTGCCGATGACCGTGCGCACGTCGAAGGTGTCCGTGCTCGGCTCGCCCGGCTCGGGCGGCGGTCCGGCCAGCCCGGCGACCTGCTCGGCGGTGAGCGCGGCGCCGTAGATCCGGAAGTCGTCGATGGCGCCGTCGAACAGCGGGTCGGGGTAGAACGAGCGGCCGATGAAGCCGGCCGAGGTGGTGGCGGCGTCCACCAACTGGCTCGCCGTGATCGTGGTGGGGGCGGAGGCGACGGCGGCGCCGTCGAGGTAGGTGGTGAGGCGCCCGGCCGCCGTGTCGAGGGTGACGGTCAGCGTCTTCCAGGCGTTCGCCGGGAGCGGCGCGTAGCCGGTGACCTGCGCCTCCGCGCCGCCGCCCCCGGTGGTGACCGCGGTGCGCAGCCGGCCGTCCCCGTTGTACGGGGTGCTGAACAGGTAGCGGGAGTTGTCCTTGCCGAGGGCGTAGATCCACTGCCAGGGGGCGGTGGTGCCGTCCCACTTGACGCGGGCGGACACGGTCAGGTCGGTCCTGCCCTTGATCGCGTCCAGGGGCAGCTTGACGTAGGCGCCGTCCGAGGTGGGGGCGCCGCCGGGCAGGCTGAGCGCGTGCCCGCCTGAGGCGCCGTCCACCAGCGCGGCGGTGCCGGCGTTGACCAGCTCGCCGTCCAGGCCGTTGCCCGAGGAGTCGGTGACGGTGCCGAGGGTGACGTCGTCGGCGTCGAACTCGTAGGCGAGCACGGGCTCCGGGACGGCGGCCGCGGTCGAGGGGGTGGCGGTTAACGGGAGGGCGAGGGCGGCCGGGAGCAGCGCGGCGAGCACCGCCCTCCGGCGAGTGGCGGTCAGGCGCGGGAATGGCATGCGTACGTCCCTGGGGATGTGAGCGCTAACAGAGCCGAGGGAGCTTCAACGCAACGCGACCGCAGGGTTGCCGGTACGTTACGCAGCCCCGCCCGCCGCCGTCAATGGGCCCGGCCCCGCGTTTCCGACATGTCACAATTCGGTATCGTCGCCCTCGCCCCTCCTTGACGTCCGCCGTGCGGCGGAGCAACAGTCGAGCCACATCGTTCGAACCGGTTCGCCGCCTCCGGTGCTCACCGGCGGCCACCGTCACGGTGCCTTTCGCCCTGGAGCTCCAAGGAAGGCGACATCGGCGCGACGATACGAGGGAGCTCTGTAACGCGACCGTCGAACCGGTTCGATGAATTCGGGAGGTGAGAGTGGCGACGATCGGAGACGTGGCCCGGGAGGCCGGGGTGAGCCGCAGCACGGCGTCGTACGCGCTGTCGGGCAAGCGGCCCATCTCGGAGGAGGTGCGCCGGCGCGTGCTGGCCGCCGCCGAGGCGCTGGCGTACACGCCGAACGCGGGCGCCCGCGCCCTCGCCACCGCCCAGACCAAGGTCCTCGGTCTGCTCGCCCAGTTCCACGAGGACGAGTTCGCGCCCGCGATGATGCAGTACATCCTGGGCGTCACCAACACCGCCCGCGACCTGGGCTACGACACGCTGCTGGTCACCGAGGCCGACGGCGTGCGGGCACTGCGGCGGGTCACCGACTCGCGCATGGTCGACGGCGTCGTGCTGATGAACATCGCCGAGGACGACGCCCGCCTGCCCATCCTGCGCGCCGCCCCGCAGCCGGGCGCGCTGGTCGGGCTGCCGGGCGACTGCTCGGGGCTCGACGTGTTCGACCTCGACTTCGAGGAGGCCGGCCGGGTCATGGTGGACCACCTGCACCGGCTCGGCCACCGCGAGCTGATCCTCATCTCGCAGCCCGAGCACGTGGTGGAGCGGGGCGGCGCGTACGTCTGGCGCCTGCGCGACGCGGCACTGGAACGCGCCCGCACACTCGGCCTCACCCTGCACGCCGTCTACGGCGAGTCCCGGCAACCGGCCGTGGGCCGCCTGCTGCACGGCCTGCTCGACGCCTACCCGGCGGCGACAGGACTGCTGATCAACAACGAGGCGGCCGCGGCGGCGCTGCCCTCGGTCACCTACGAGCGGGGGCTGCGGGTGCCCGGCGACCTGTCGGTCATCGGGCGCTACTCCGCCGACTTCGCCGCGACGTTCTCCCTGCCCTACTCCTTCATCGAGAGCGCGCCCGACCGGCTCGGCTCCATGGCGGTGCGCCAGCTCGTGCGCCGCGTGGAGTCGGCTTCGGCCAGGAAGGAGCCGTTCGTGGTGCGCTTCATCTCGCCCGAGCTGGCCGACCGGGGCAGCACCGCTCCCCCGCGCCCGCACGCTTCCTAGCCATCCGTCCCTTCACCCCCCATCAGTCCGGCACGCTCCCCATGTGAGACATGTGAGCGTTAACATTGGAGGAATCGATGAACCGTCCGTCGGTGTCCGCGAGGGCGGCGGTCTTCGGAACCGCGGTCCTGGCGCTGTCCGCACTCGCCGCCTGCGCGTCCGCCCCTCAGGGCGGGTCCGGCACGGATTCGGCGAGCAGTTCCGGCGGTGGCACGTACACGTGGTGGGATCCGTACCCGCAGCACGACAAGTCCTCCGCCTGGGCCGGACGAGTGAACGCCTGCGGCAAGGAGGCCGGCGTCACCATCGAGCGCACCGCCTACGACACGACCGCGCTGACCAACCAGGCCCTGCTGGCCGGGCAGGAGGGCAACGCGCCGGACGTGATCCTGCTCGACAACCCGGCCGTCTCGACGCTCGCGGACGCCGGGATGCTGGCCACGATGGCCGACTTCGGCCTCGACACCTCCCGCTTCGACAAGAACCTCATCGCGGCGGGCGAGCTGGACGGGCAGACGTACGGCATCCCCATCGGCGCCAACACCCTCGCGCTCTACTACAACAAGAAGATCCTCGACGCGGCGGGCGTGGATCCGGACTCCATCAAGGACTGGGCCTCGCTCGACGCCGCGCTGAAGAAGGTCAAGGAGGCGGGCAAGAAGCCGATCACGTTCGCCGGCATCGGCACCGAGGAGGGCTCCTTCCAGTTCCTGCCCTGGTTCTGGGGCGCCGGCGCGCAGCTCACCGCGCTCGACTCGCCGCAGGCCGTGGAGGCCCTGGAGCTGTGGACGTCGTGGGTCAAGAGCGGCATCGCCCCCAACTCGGTCATCAGCAACTCCCAGAACACCACCTGGGAGGAGTTCCTGACCGGCGAGTTCGCCTTCGCCGAGAACGGCACCTGGCAGATCGACAGCGCCAAGAAGGCGGAGTTCCCGACCGGGATCGTGCAGATCCCCGGCAAGGACGGCGGGGTCGCGCCCACGCCGACGGGCGGCGAGTTCATCACCGTCCCGGTGCAGAAGGACACCAAGCGCTACGACGTCACCAAGAAGATCCTCGAGTGCATGACCACGCCCGAGGGCCTGGTGGAGACCGGCACGACGTTCGCGTACTACATCCCCTCCACCGCCGACGGGCAGCAGCGCATCCTGGAGTCGGAGCCGAGCCTGAAGCCGTGGGTGGACGCGGTGCGCTCGGCGAAGGGACGTACCAGCGACAACCTCGGCACCGACTACCCGAAGATCTCCGAGGCGTTGTGGACCGGCGTGCAGAAGGCGCTGAGCGGCTCGGCCGATCCGGCCGACGCGCTCAAGCAGGCGCAGGCGCAGGCCAAGCAGGCGACCGGCGGCTGAGTGGCTCATGACCTCGCTGCACACCCGAGCGGGCGCGGTGCGGGAAGCGGCGCACGCCGCTCCCCGCCGGCGGCGAACCGGGCGGTGGACCGCCGCCGCCTTCCTCGCCCCGCTCATCATCTACATGATCGTCTTCTACGCCTATCCGCTCTACCGCAACATCGACCTGAGCCTGCACGACTACACGCCGCGGGCGTTCATCCAGGGGAACCCGGAGTTCACCGGCCTGGCGAACTACCGCGCCATCCTCTCCGACGACACCTTCCTGCGGGCGCTGCGCAACACCGCCGTGTTCACGCTGGCGTCCATCGCCGCGCAGTACCTCATCGGGCTGGCGCTCGCGGTCTTCTTCCACCGCAACTTCCGCCTGTCCGGCGTGCTGCGCGCGCTGTTCCTGGTGCCGTGGCTGCTGCCGCTGATCGTCTCGGCGTCCACCTGGTCGTGGCTGCTCAACAGCGACAACGGCATCGTGAACGCGGCGCTGCAGGCGTTCGGCATCGGCCAGATCAACTGGCTGACCTCGCCGGACACCGCGCTGCTCGCGGTCACCGTCGCCAACATCTGGCTGGGCGTGCCGTTCAACCTGGTCATCCTGTACGCCGGGCTGCAGAACATCCCCGGCGACCTGTACGAGGCCGCCGGCCTTGACGGTGCGGGGCCCTGGCAGCGCTTCACCCGCATCACGTTCCCGCTGCTGCGGCCGGTGACGCTGATCACGCTGCTGCTCGGGCTGATCTACACGCTCAAGGTCGTCGACATCATCTGGATCATGACCCGCGGCGGCCCGGCCGACGCCTCGACGACGCTGGCCATCTGGTCGTACCGGGAGGCGTTCGGCACCGGACAGCCCGACTTCTCGCCCGCGGCGGCGGTCGGCAACCTGCTCATCCTCATCGCCTTCGTCGCGGGCCTCGTGCACGTGCGCCTGCAGAGGGAGGAAACGGCATGAAGACCCGCAGAAGCGGCTGGAAGACGGCGCTCGGCGTGGTGCTGGCGGGCGTGATGCTCTTCCCCGTCTACTGGATGGTCAACGTCTCGCTCACCAGGACGCGGGACCTGCGGGCCGACCCGCCGCACTGGTTCCCGTGGAACCCCACCTTCGAGGGGTACGCCGCCGCGCTCGGCCAGCAGCTGCCCGCGCTGGCGACCAGCCTGTTCATCGGCCTCGGCACGGTCGTGCTGACGCTGGTGGTGTCGCTGCCGGCCGGGTTCGCCCTGGCCAGGCTGCGCCCGCGCGGCACCCGGCTGCTCGACTTCCTGCTGCTGGCCGCGCAGATGATCCCCGCGGTCGTGATGGCCATGGGCTTCTACGCGATCTACCTGCGGCTCGGGCTGCTCAACACCGTCTGGGGGCTGATCGTGGCGGACTCGACGCTGGCCGTGCCGTTCGGGGTGCTGCTGTTCCGCGCGTTCATGGCGGGCATCCCGCAGGAGGTGCTGTCGGCGGCGCAGATCGACGGGGCGAGCACGTGGCGGTCGTTCCGCTCGATCGTGCTGCCGCTCAGCCGCAACTCGGTGATCACCGTGTCGCTGTTCGCGTTCCTGTGGGCGTGGTCGGACTTCATCTTCGCCTCCACGCTCAACCGCAGCAGCGACGTCATCCCGATCACGCTCGGCATCTTCCGCTACATCGGCAACAACACCACGCAATGGAACTCGATCATGGCCACCGCCGTGATCGCGTCGCTGCCCGCGGCGTTCCTCCTCGTCCTCGCGCAGCGTTACATCGCCGCCGGGGTCACCGCGGGCGCCGTCAAGGACTGAAAGAAAGGTAACGCCGTATGACCAGCCCCGTGCTGCCCTCGCACGGCCGGGTACGCCCGCTCGGGCTCACGCAGGTCTCGCTCACCGGCGGGTTCTGGGGCGGCCGCCAGACCGTGAACGCCACGGCGACGCTCGCCCACTGCGAGTCGTGGATGGAGCGCCTCGGCTGGCTCGCCAACTTCGACCGGGTCGCCGACGGCACCACCGGCCCCGACCGGCCCGGCTGGTCGTTCTCCGACTCGGAGGTCTACAAGCTGCTGGAGGCGCTGTCCTGGGAGAGCGCCAGGTCCGGCGACCCCGAGGCGGAGTCGGCGATCAAGCGGCTGACCGCCCGCGTCGCCCGCGCCCAGGACCCGGACGGCTACCTCAACACCTGCTTCGGCCATCCCGGCAGGCCGCCCCGCTACAGCGACCTGGAGATGGGCCACGAGCTCTACAACACCGGCCACCTGCTGCAGGCCGCGGTGGCCAGGCTGCGCACCGCGGGCGACGACGACCTGGTCAGCGTCGCCCGGCGAGCCGCCGACCACGTGTGCCGCACGTTCGGCCCCGGCGGGATCGACGGCGTCTGCGGGCACCCGGAGATCGAGGCCGGGCTGGCCGAGTTCGGCCGCGCGCTCGGCGAGCCGCGCTACGTCGAGCAGGCCCGCCTGTTCATCGAGCGGCGCGGCCACGGCAGGCTGAAGGACATCCCGCTCGGGCGCGTCTACTTCCAGGACGACATTCCCGTACGCGAGGCGGACGTGTGGCGCGGCCACGCGGTGCGGGCCCTCTATCTGGCCGCCGCGTCGGTGGACGTCGCCGTCGAGACCGGCGACTCCGAGCTGCTCGACGCCGTGCGGCGGCAGTGGGAGCGCTCGGTGGCGCGGCGCACGTACGTCACCGGCGGCATGGGCTCGCGCCACCAGGACGAGGGCTTCGGCGAGGACTGGGAGCTGCCGCCGGACCGCGCCTACTGCGAGACCTGCGCCGGCGTCGCCTCGATCATGGTGTCGTGGCGGCTCTACCTCGCCACCGGCGACGTCCGCTACACCGACCTCATCGAGCGCACGCTCTACAACGTCGTCGCCACCTCGCCCAGCGCCGACGGGCGGGCCTTCTTCTACGCCAACCCGCTGCACCAGCGCGCCGCCGGACGGCCCGCCGACCCTGACGAGGTCAGCCCCAGGGCCGAGGCGGGCGTGCGGGCCGCCTGGTTCGACGTGTCCTGCTGCCCGACGAACGTCGCCCGCACCCTGGCCGGCCTGCACGCCTACCTCGCCACCGTCGACGACGACGGGCTGCAGCTGCTCCAGTACGCCTCCAGCGAGATCCGCGCCGAGCTGCCCGGCGGCCGTCCGGTGGCCCTCGACGTCGAGACCGCCTACCCCGACGACGGCACCGTCCGCGTCCGCGTCGTCGCCGGCCCCGACGAGCCGTGGACGCTGTCCCTGCGCGTGCCCGGCTGGGCGGACGGGGCCACCCTCACCGAGGGCGGGCGGACCACGACGGTCGCGCCAGGGCTGACCCGGGTGCGGCGGGCCTTCGCGGCCGGGGACGAGATCGTCCTCCAGCTGCCGGTGACGCCCCGCTTCACCTGGCCCGACCCGCGCATCGACGCCGTACGCGGCTGCGTCGCCGTGGAGCGTGGGCCCGAGGTGCTCTGCGTGGAGTCGGCCGACCTGCCCTCGCCCGGCGTCCTCGACGCCCTGACCATCGACGCCGGCTCCGCGCCGCGCGCCGTCCCCGGCGGCGCCGTGGTCCGCGGCCGGGCCCGTGGCGTGCCCGACCAAGCCTGGTCCTACCGGGACCGGCCGGTCAGCGGCGACGGCGGCGACTGGTTCGACGTGCCGCTGCGGCCGTACCACGCCTGGGCGCGGCGCGGACCGTCCAGCATGCGGATCTTCCTCCCCATCGCCTGACCAAGCACCCCCCGATTCAGGAAGGAGCCTGACCCCCCATGGCCCGTACGCTCACCGCACTCGCGTTAGCCCTGGTCACCACGGCCGCCACCGTGGTGACCGGCGCCGCCCCGGCCGCGGCGGCCGGCGCGACGCTCACCGTCGACGTCGCGCGCCCGTTCCGCCCGGTCACCCACGCCGCCTCAGGCGGCCTCTACGGCCTGGCGGAGAACAACCGCCCCGCCGACTCGACCCTGCTCCCCATCAAGGTCAACTCACTCACCCAGCCCGCGCCCGGCGTCGGCCAGCGGCCCAACGGCCAGCCGCCCGGCGGCGACTCCCTGCTCATCGCGCCGCAGGCCGACCGCGTCGGCGCCGGCCAGTACATCCGCATGCCCGACATCTACCCCGACTTCCCCTACCGGTGGGTGAGCTGGGACGACTGGCTGGCCAAGGTGAACACCATGGTCAGGGCGCGGCTCGCGGCCACCACCGTCACGAACGTGCTCGGCTGGGAGCTGTGGAACGAGCCCGACTACACCTGGAACACCAGCGCCGCCGGGTCGTTCAACGACGGGTGGGTGCGGACGCACCGGGCGGTTCGGGCGCTCGACACGCTCACCCCGATCGTCGGCCCCAGCACCGCCACCTACAACCGCTCGTGGATGCAGGCGTTCCTGACCCGCGCTCGCGACACCGGCACGCTACCCGACATCATCTGCTGGCACGAGCTGCAGAACCCGGACCGCATCGCCGCCGACATCGCCGACTACCGCAACCTGGAGGCGTCGCTGGGCATCAGCCCGCGCCGCCTGTCGATCAACGAGTACGCCGCCCCCGCCGAGGTGGACGTGCCCGGCCGCATCGCCAGTTACGTCGCCAAGCTGGAGCGCGGCGGCGCCGAGTCGGCGCACCGGGCCTTCTGGTACGAGTACGGCACCATGAACGGCCTGGTCACCGGCAACTCCCAGCCGACCGGCACGTGGTGGCTGTACAAGTGGTACGGCGACATGGCCGGAAACATGGTGACGACCACCACCTCCTCGTCCGGGCTCGACGGGTTCGCCGCCTACGACCCCACGCGCAGGATCGTCAACGTGGTGTTCGGCAACGAGTCCGGCACCAACACCGTCAACCTGACCGGGCTCGGCGCGCTGGGCTCCAGCGTGCGGGTCACGCTGCTGTCCACGCCGTCCAGCGGCCGGTTCACCGCCGTCGGCACGCCGACCACGGTCTCCACCACGACCAGGACGGTCAGCAACGGGCAGCTCAGCGTGTCCGTGCCGAACATGGTCGCGACCAGCGCGTACCAGCTGCTCGTCGAGCCCGCCTCCGGCGTGCCCGCATTCCAGCAGCGGTACGAGGCCGAGAACGCCTCCGTCTTCCGCGCCCAGCGGCTGACCTCCTCCAGCGCGTCGGCCGGCGGGTACGTGGGACGCATCGACAACTCCGGTACGCCGCGTACCGACAGCTACGTGGACTTCGTGGTGAACGTGCCGAGCGCTCGGGCGTACACGCTGACCATCGGCTACGCCAACGGCACCGGGGCCACCGCCACGCAGGGGCTCGCATACAACGGCGGGGCGTGGAGCACGGTCAGCTACCCGCCGACGGCGGCGTGGGGCCAGTTCGGCGCGACCGTCAGCACGACGGTGGCGTTGCGGGCCGGCTACAACGTCATCCGCCTCGCCAAGGGCTCCCCGCACTTCGCCGGCGGCACGGGTTACGCCGAGCTCGACTACATCCAGCTGACCTGACCCCGGCCGGACGCGCCGCCGCACGGGGTCACGTGATCCCGTGCGGCGGCGCATCCGCGCAGGTCATCCCGCATAGCCGGGCTTGTGGTGGAAATGGGTCCCTCATGGGCACACCCGTGAACCGGCCCGGCGGGGAGCCGGCGGAAAGGCCGCCCGCGCAATCGCACACCGATGGGGGCGACGCGCTCTCCGCTGTGCGGCCCTTTCTCGAGCCGATGTTGCTGCGGACTCCCATGGCGATCGCCGTCTGGGACCGGGACCTGCGGTGCGTCTGGCGTAACGACGCGGCCAGGGCGTTGCAGCACGTGTTCCCCTACTACCAGGTCGGCCGCGCCCTGTCGGACCTGGAGCCGGGCCTGGACACGCGCGGCGCCAGGCAGGCGATGCTGCAGGTGCTCGCCGACGGCGTCCCGCGGATCGACCGTGAGGCGCACTGGACGTCGCCGGGCCGGAGCGAGGAGCACAAGCTGTCCACCTCGTTCTTCCGCCTGGAGGACGCGGACGGCCGCCCGGTCGGCCTGTGCTCGATGGTGCTGGACATCGGCCACAGCCACACCCGCGACCGCCTGACCCTCCTGCACGAGGCCAGCATCCGCATCGGCAGCACGCTGGACGTCCGCCGCACCGCCCAGGAGCTGGCCGACCTGGCGGTGCCCGCCCTGGCCGACTACGTCACCGTGGACCTGGCGGAGGCGGTGCTGCCGGGAGCGGAGCCACTGCAGCGGCTGGAGGCGACGGAGGACAGCGTGCCCGCCTTCTACCGGGCGGGTGTGGCCTCCATCCACGACGGCGTGCCGGAGTCGCTGTGGGAGCGGGGCGAGGCGGTGTTCGTGCCGCCGTCGTCGCCGTTCACCATGGTGCTGGACTCGGGGCGCTCGCACTTCGAGCCGTTCCTGGACACCGCACCGGGCACCTGGCTCGACCGGGACCCCGACCGTGCCGAGATCATCCACGCCGTCGGCATGCACTCGCTGATCATCGTGCCGCTCAAGGCGCGCGGTGACATCCTGGGCGTCGCGGTGTTCGTCCGTACCGACAACAAGGTGCCGTTCGCCAAGAGCGACCTCGCGCTCGCCGAGGGCCTGGGCGCGCGGACGGCGCTCAGCCTGGACAACGCCCGCCAGTACACCTTGGAGCGCACGGCCGCCCTGGCCCTGCAGCGCAACATGCTGCCGCCGCGCCTGACCGGCACCGGCGAGGTGGAGCTGGCCTCCCGCTACATGCCGTCCGACCTGCACGACGTGGGAGGCGACTGGTACGACGCGATCCCGCTGCCCGACGGCCGGATAGCGCTGGTCGTGGGCGACGTGACCGGCCACGGCATCCACGCCGCGGCCACCATGGGACGGCTGCGGATGGCGGTGCGCACCCTCGCGTACGTCGACCAGCCGCCCTGCGCGCTCCTCAACCACCTCGACGACATGCTGGTCAGGCTGGCCGACGAGAGCGCCGACGCGTGCGGCGCCCGCCTGGGCACGGCCGGCGCGACCTGCCTGTACGCCGTCTACGACCCCGCCACAGGGCGTTGCAGGCTCGCCTCGGCAGGTCATCCGCCGCCCGCCGTCGTGCACCCGGACGGCACCGTCTCCTTCCCCCGTCCGCCCACCGGCACCCCGATCGGCCTCGGGTTCGGCATGTTCGACTCGCTGGAGGTGGACCTGCCGCCGGGCAGCAGGATCGTCCTCTACACCGACGGCCTGATCGAGACCAGGGAGGCCGACATCGAGGCGGGCATCGACCGGCTCGGCGTCGCGCTCGCCGCCGCCGCGCGGCTGCCGCTGGAGGACTTCTGCGACGCGGTGGTGCGGACGATGGTGGGCGGCGGCGCCGAGGACGACGTCGCCCTGCTCGCCGCCCAGATCCGCCGCTGACGGTCCGTCATGGAACGCGGCGGGCCAGGTGGAGGATGAGGTCGCCGGTCATCTCCACGGTCGCGGGCAGCACCTCCAGGATGCGGGTCAGCACCTGCTCGCGCTGCTCGTCCGGCAGCATCAGATAGGCCGAGACGGTCGACAGGTGGCCGGCGTAGTCGCGGGCGCTGAGCTCGACGCGCCGCTCGATCACGTGCTGCTCCACGTCGCCGAACCACTCCGACCGCTCCAGCTCGCTGCCCGGCCATTGCATGGCGGCCTCGGGAGGCGTCCCGTCGGGCGCCGGGATGGTGTCGTCGGCCAGGTACGGCTCCCGCGCCGCCGCCACGGCCGCCGCCACCGCGGGGTCGGCGAGCAGCAGCGGCCCGCCGCACGAGGCGAACACGCCGCCCGGCTCCAGCAGCGCGGCCATGCGCGCCCACCGCTCGCCCGGGTCGGTCCAGTGCAGCGCCGCCGCCGCGAACACCAGCGGGTACGTCACGCCGGGGCGCAGCTCCTCGAACGCGGCCCGCACCGGCGTGACGTTCGCCGGGACGTGTTTGCGCAGCTCGGCGAGCATGGCGGGGTCGGGCTCCGTCGCGGTGACGGCGACGCCGTGCCGGGCGAGGACGCGGGTGGCCTTGCCGGTGCCCGCGCCGATCTCCAGCGCGGTCGTGACCGGCCGGCGGGCGTACTCCAGGACCAGGCGGGCCAGCTCGTCGGGATAGCCGGGACGGTACCGTTCGTAGGCTTCCGCGATCGTGCCGAAGCTCAGGGCGCGTTGCGACATGCCGAGCATCCTGGCATGCCTGCGGGGCAGGCCGCGGACCCGAGTCCGGCGCGCCATAGCATGGCGGCGTGCGATCAGCGCAGCCGATTCGCGGACCGCGGTGGGACATCGCGGTCCCCGCGCGGCCGGGCCGCCTGCCCGGGGTCACGATGGCGGGGTTCAGCGACCAGGCCAACGAGTACCACGAGCTCGCGCTGGTGCCCCACCCCGCGGTGACGGTGCTCATCGAGCTGGGCGAGCCGTCGTTCGTCATCGAGGACGACCACGGCGCCCGGCAGAGCGAGCGCGTCGTGGCCGGGCTCGCGCCCAAGGGCATCAGGGGGCGGGGGCTGACCAGGAAGACGGCCTGCCTCCAGGTGCGGCTGTCGCCGCTGCTCGCCCACGAGCTGCTGGGCGCGTCGTCGGAGCTGGGCGGCACGGTGCTCTCGCTCGACGACCTGTGGGGGCGCGCGGCCGTGCATCTCCAGGAGCGCCTCACCGCCGCCGCCACCTGGGAGGAGCGCTTCACGATCGCTGAGGACGCGCTGATCAGGCGGCGGGACGACGTCCGCAGGACGGTGGATGCCGAGGTGGCCCACTGCTGGCGGCAGATGGTGGCGCGGCGGGGCCGGGTCCGCGTGGAAGGGCTCGTCACCGAGGTCGGCTGGAGCCGTAAGCGCCTGTGGTCGCGCTTCCGCGCGCAGGCGGGCCTCACGCCCAAGCGGGTCGCCCAGCTGATCCGCTTCGACCACGCCGCCCACCGGCTGGCCGCCGGCCACGCCCCCGCCGCGGTGGCCGCCGACAGCGGCTACGCCGACCAGTCGCACCTGCACCGGGACGTGGTGGCCTTCGCCGGCATGACCCCGGCGGCGGTGGCGGCGGCGCCGTTCCTGGCGGTGGACGACGTCGCCTGGCCTGACCTGCACGGTTGAGACTTTTTCTGCTCCTGTCTAGGAGATTCTCCGCCAAGTTCACACCGAAAGTTCAACGATACCGTTGAAGGCATGAACTTCAAGGACATAGCGCGTCCCCTCGACGGCGCCGCCCTGTCGGCCTTCCTCGGCTCGCTGCCCGCCCGCCCCCGGCTGCTGGGTCTCGGCGAGGCCACCCACCGCGTCAAGGAGCTGCGCGACCTGCGCAACGAGCTCTTCCCCCACCTGGTCGAGCACGACGGCTACCGCGCGGTCGTGCTCGAGATCGACTGCCTCAAGGCCCGGATCGTGGACGACTACGTCACCACCGGCAAGGGCAGCCTCGACGAGGTCATGGAGCACGGCTTCAGCCACGACTTCGGCAGCCTGCCGGGCAACAGGGAGCTGGTGCGGTGGATGCGGGCGTACAACGAGGAGCATGACGAGAAGCTGCGCTTCTTCGGCTTCGACGGGCCGCTCGAATACTGGGCGCACAGCCCGCGCGAGGCGCTCACCGGCCTCTACGACCTCCTGCGCGAGCCGTACCCCTGCACCCGCGAGACCCTCGACGCGTTGCTCGGCGCCGACGAGCGCTGGTCGGACGAGGAGTCGGCGATGAACCCCGCCCGCTCGATCGGCCGCTCCCCCGAGGCCGTCCGGCTGCGGGTGATCGCCGACGACCTGGTCGCCCTGCTGGCGACGCAGCAGCCGCAGCTGAGCGACGAGGACAGGGAGCAGGCCGAGCTGTACGCGCGCACCGCCACCGGCCTGTTGCGCTACCACTATTGGCTGGCCGACGACTCCCCCGTCCGCTGGACCCGGCTGTCGGCCCTGCGCGCGGTGATGATGGCGGACAACCTGTGCGCCATCGCCGAGCGCCACGGTCCCGCCCTGGTCTTCTCCCACAACCTGCACCTGCAGCGCAACGAGTCCACCATGCCGTTCGGCGACGACGTGCTGCGCTGGTCGAGCGCGGGCGCGATCACCCGGACCAGGCTCGGCCCCGGCTACGCCTTCCTCGCTTCGGCCCTCGGCACCGTCGCCGGCGAACCGCCTTCCCCTGACACCGTGGAGGGCCGCATGGCGGGCCTTCCCTGGGACCGCTCCCTCCTCGACGCCGGCCGCCTGGCCACCGTCCCCGGCATGAGCACCCGCGTCTCGCCCGACTTCGCGTACTTCCCCCTCGACCCCGCCCACCTCGCCGCAGCCGACGCCGTCGTCTTCATCAAGGAGACCACCGAAGAGATGTGACCTTCGACCACGGCGCCTGGGCGGGTGGGCCAGGTGCGGTCGAGGGCTTCCACCCAGGACGGCTGGACGGGGTCGTGACGTTCCAGCACGGCGGCGACCTGCCGGAGCTCCTGCTCCCATCCCTCCGGCACGGCAGCACGCTGCTCGATCCCGCGACGCTCGGCCGGCCGCTGCCGGCGGGGCTCCGGGTGGAGACGTTCCTGGGCAGTCCGCCGTACACCGTGTTCGACGCCTGGTTTCACTGGACGGACTGAGCCTTACGGAGCGCGGCCAGTGTGAGCAGGGGGATGACCAGGAGCAGCACTCCCGCCAGGTACTGGTCGGTGATGAGGTCGGGGGCGTCGTGGGGCCTGGCCAGGGCGAACCAGCGGGCCGCTACGGGGGACGCCAGCAGCAGGTACGCCCCCACCCCCGCGTACGTCAGGCCGGCCACCGCCGCCAGGCGGCCCCGCCACCCGGGCGGGAGGGCCGGCCGGTCCGGGCCCACCAGCGCCCAGGCCGTCACCAGGCCCACGGTGAGGAACAGCAGCTCGGTGCCCAGGTGCTCGGCGTAACCGGTCATCGACCAGGCCAGCCAGCCCGTTCCGTACAGCAGCAGTGCCATGGCGGGCCAGGCGACGGCCAGGCCCACGGCGGCGCGCGGGCTGAGCCGCTTCCTGAGGGCGTCGTTGCGCGCCGCCAGCGTGACCGGCGCCCCGGCGGCCAGCAGCAGCGGCACGACCAGCGCGAGCACCACGTGCTGCAGCACCTGTGCCGACAGCATCGCCCGCGCGTACCCGCTCACCCCGCCGAGCAGCACCAGCCCGGCCAGCGCGAGCCCGGCGTACCACGCGATCGTGCGGGTCCGCGGCCAGCCCCGGACCCGGCGCAGGCCGGCCAGGTACGCGACGGCGGGCACCGCGAGCAGCAGCACGACCAGCGGGTCCAGCCGTACCTCGGTGATCAGCGCGGCCGGGGAGAAGGGGGCGAGTGCGTACTCCAGCGCCGGATGGGCGTGCGCGCCGGCCTCGCCGCCCGCCGGAGGCGGGGTGCGGGCCAGGCCGACCGCCAGCCCCATCGCCACCGCCATCACGACCAGCTCGCCCGCCGCCAGCCGGACGAACGTCCTGCGCACGCTCCGGTCGGCGACGCCCGCGACCGTGCGCCGCCGATGCGTCCACCCGAACCACCCCAGCACGGCCAGCGTGGCGATCTTCGCCAGGAGCAGCATCCCGTACGGGCTCTGCCACAGGTCGGACGGCGTGCCCAGCCGTACCCAGCCGCTGACCGCGCCGGAGAAGGCGACGGCGGCGAAGCAGCACAGCGCGATCGCGCTGAAGCGCCGCAGCACCACCGGCAGGTCGCCGGAGCGGCGGAAGTGCAGCAGCACCGCGCCCAGCCCGCCGACCCACACCGCCATCGCCGCCAGGTGCACCATCAGCCCGGACACCGCGAGGTCGTGGTCGCCGGCGGAGGCGGCGTGGCCGACGTACGCGGGAGGCAGCAGCCCCGCCGACGCGATCACCAGCGGCACCCGGCGCGGCAGGCGCGGCGCCATCGTCGCGGTCGCCACCACGAACGTGACGGCCACGACCAGCAGCAACGCCCGCGTCTGCGGCAGCCCCGCGCCGAACCCGAGCATGTCCGGCTGGGCCAGCAGCTCGCCGACCGGCATCGGAATGAAGCTGGACAAGGTGAGCAGATAGCTCACCAAAGAGGAGAACGCCCACGCGAGCGCCCACCACCCGGCCGCCCGCAGACACGACTCCCGCTCGGGCGCCGCGGCCGGCGCCAGCACGGACGCCGCCAGCAACGTCCCCACACAAGCCGCCGCACACACTTCGTACACCAGCCGGACCAGCGGCAGCCCCCACTCGGTGACCGGCCCGGCGGAGGGCAGCCCGGCGATCTGCGGCACCCCGGCACCGCCCCCGAACCGCAACGCCCCCACCAGGACCAGCGCCCCCACACCGGCCAGGGCAACGACGTAAGCCTTCGCGTACCACCGGGTGCTCAGCCGCGCCCCCGCCCGAGCATCGAACCGCGCATCAACCGTCATCAGGCACCACTCCCAGCCGCGTACACACGGGTACGCACGAGCGGCGCCCTCGGTTCAAGGACTCTCGAAGCGGAGGCGGCAGTGGCCCGAGTGGCAGTCCTGGAGGGCTCGGGCGGCCGCCTGCCTGGCGCGCTCCAGCTCGGCGAGGCGGGCGTCGAAGCGGGCCACCACCGCCTCCAGCCGCCAGCGCTCGCTTTCGCAGGTGGCACCGCCCCCGTCGTGGGCGGTCAGGGCGGCGGTGACCTCGTCGAGGGTGAAGCCCAGCTCCTGCAGGGCCTTGGCGGTGCGGATGCGTTCGACGGCGGCGGGGTCGAACTCGCGGTAGCCGGAGGGGCGGCGCGCGGCGGCGGGAAGGATGCCGCGGCGTTCGTAGAAGCGGACCGTGTCCACGCTGACCCCGGCCTCACGGGCGACCTGACCGATCTTCACGGCATCTCATCCCTTGACTCTGGACCCGGGTCCAGACTCTACGGTTGCCTCCACCGGCGTCACAAGAGGAAGGAAGATCATGGACATCCCCGCCCCCGGCACCCCGGTCGTCTGCGACATGAGCACCGCATCCGACACGCCCCGGCAGCGCCTGGACGAATACCACGAACTGTTCGGCCGGCACCTGATCGCCCGGGAGCGCACCGCCCAGGGCATCCGGTTCCGGCTGCGCGCCGAGCCGGGAGTGGCCGCGTGGGTGCGGGATCTGGCCGCGCGGGAGAAGGCGTGCTGCGCGTTCTTCGCCTTCGACGTCACCGGGACGGGCGAGGAGGTCGTGTGGGACTGCGCGGTCATCGACGACGAGACCGCCCGCGCCGTCCTGGACGAGTTCTACCACCTCACCGACGACCTCGAAGGAGCCATGGAACGTCTCACCGCGAAGGGCCTGTGGATCACCCCGCGGACGAGCACCCCCTGACACCATGCGATGTACTACCTGCCATGACCATCCTGCGCTCGCTGCTGCTGTTCGCCCTGGCCGCCCTCGCCGAGATCGGCGGCGCCTGGCTGGTCTGGCAGGGCGTCCGGGAGCAGCGCGGGCTGCTGTGGATCGGCGCCGGCGTCATCGCCCTCGGCCTGTACGGCTTCGTCGCCACGTTGCAGCCCGACGCGAACTTCGGCCGCATCCTGGCCGCCTACGGCGGGGTGTTCGTGGCGGGCTCGCTGGCGTGGGGCATGGTGGTGGACGGCTTCCGCCCCGACCGCTGGGACGTCATCGGCGCCCTGGTCTGCCTGGCCGGCGTCCTCGTCATCATGTACGCCCCACGCACCTGACCCGGTGAGCGATGATTTCGGGCCGCCGCGCGAGTCCGTACCTGCTGACCGTTGGAAAATATACGAAGAAGGACGATATGACGGACGCACGACGGCAGGCCGCTCCCCCGGACGGCGGCTGGGCGCTGGTGCACGCCGAGCGGGCGGCGCTGGCCGACGACCTGGCGGGGCTGACCGGGGAGCAGTGGGCGACGCCGTCCCTGTGCGCGGGGCTGAGCGTGCGCGAGGTGCTCGCCCACCTCACCTCCGGCGCGAGCCTGAACGGCGTGCGGTGGCTGGCGGGCGTGATCCGGTGCCGGTTCGACTTCGACCGGCAGGTCGCGATGCGGCTGGCCGAGCAGCTGGGCGCGGACGCGAGCGAGACGCTCGGCCGGTTCCGCCGGGTCGTGACCAGCACCACGAAGCCGCCGCTGCCGGTGATCGCGATGCTGGGCGAGACGATCGTGCACGGTGAGGACATCCGCCGGCCGCTGGGCATCCGGCGCGCCTACCCGATCGGCACCCTCACCCGCGTGGCCGAGTACTACCAGGGCACCGACATGGTGCTGCCCGGCAAGAAGCGGATCGCCGGGCTGCGGCTCGCGGCCGGGGACGGCCCGTTCGCGACGGGGTCGGGACCGCTGGTGTCGGGGTCCACGCTGGCGCTGGTGATGGCGATGACCGGGCGGGCGGCGTACTGCGACGAGCTGACCGGCGACGGGGTGGAGGTCCTGCGCGAACGGCAGGGCATGCGGTGATCAGAACGGGACCGCGCCGGATGCGGCGCGGTCCCGTTGCGAGCGGTCCTGTTCAGGTGGTCATTGGGTGGCGCTGGGGATCTTCAGGGGGTCCCGGGGCGCGTCGCTCTTGGCCTGGGCCATCTGCTCGCCCAGCTCCTGCAGCCGCTTGCGGCCCAGGGCCTCGCGGACCTGGGGGAACCACTCCTGTTCCTCCTCCTCGACGTGGTGACGGACGTTCTCCATGAGAACGGTCATCTTCGCGTCGTAGTGCTCGTCGGCGGGGTCGAGCTTCTTGAGCTCCGACAGCATCCAGACGACGACGTGGTGTTCCTCGACGCTCTCCAGGACGTGGTCGTCGGTGTCGGGCACGTCGGCGCGGACGGCCGGGTAGAAGATCGTCTCTTCGATGTACGTGTGCGCGGTCAGCTCTTCGATGACCTGGGCGACGATCTTCTCTTTTTCCTTGTGGGCCTTCGGCCCGGCCTTCTCGAACTGCTTGAACAGCTTCTCCACGGTTTTGTGGTCGTCTTTGAGCAGCACGATGGCGTCCATGGAGCGCTTTCTCCTCAGGGGGTGTGCGGGGGACGTGTTCGTACGGGGGCGGGCCGGCCGCGCGGTCGCGGCCGGACGTGGCCCGCGTGGGGGCCCGGTCGCGCCGGGCGTCAGACGTTGAAGATGCTCACCCCGCCGGGGCCGACCAGCAGTCCGACGACGATGAGGACGATGCCCCAGAGGATGTCGCGGCGGGCCAGCAGCACGTAGACACCGGCGACGACGAGGATGACGGCGAGAATCCAAAGAAGAGTAGCCATGGGACCGCGACTGCCCTGAGGCGGGGCCGGGAAACGGGATCCCGCGCCGGGTGCGGTAACGCTTCGATCACGGCCGAATGCCAAGGTGACCGCTCGGCCAGGTCGGCGTACCGCCATGACCTGCGCGATGTCACTGCGTGTAACTGTTCTCATTCGCATGGTTACGAGATGGTGAGGTCGTCAGATCCGCAGCACTCTCATGGAGGTAACACCCCGATGCGCCGCATCACCACCACCGCCGCCCGCCTGCTGACCGGCCTGGCCGTCGCCGCCGCGGTCACGGCCACCGCGCTCCCCGCCCAGGCCGCGCCGCGCCTGGCGCTGCCGGAGGGCGTCTTCCGGCTCGCCGACGGCCAGCCCTGCCCGTGGGCGACGCTGTGCCTGTACCGGGACTACAACCGCAGCGGCCCCGCGTACGGCGTCCGCGCCGGCTACGACGTCGACCTGTTCGACCTGCCGATGCCCGGCGGCGTCGGCGGCCCGACGGCGGCGAACAACGTCTCCTCCTGGGTCAACCGCACCGGCTCCACCGCCGTCCTGGTCGATCTCCGGCGGCTCAGGATCAGGCTGCTCCTCCCCGGGCGGTCGATCGAGGAGCCGCCCGGCGACAACGACACGGTGGACTTCCTGCGCTGGCGCTGAGCCGCCCCGCGAGCCGCCGCCACCCAGGGACCGGCGGGCGGCGGCACCCCTCACCGCACGCGGTAGCGCATGTGGGCGGCGACGCCCCCGACGGGCGCGCCCAGGGGCTCCAGCTCGGCCCGCACGCCGCCGAACAGCGGCGTCCCCTCGCCCAGCAGGAAGGGCATGACGTGCAGGTGCACCTCGTCCAGCAGGCCCGCCGCGAGCAGGCTCCTGGCCAGGTCCGCGCCCAGCACCAGGACGTCCTTGCCGCCCGCGGCCTCCTTGGCGCGCCGCGCCGCCGCCTCCAGCCCGTCGAAGGAGAACCTGCCGCCGTTGTCGCCGGTGAAGTCCTCCTCGATCCGGTGGGTGACCACGAAGCCCGGTGCGTACGGCCAGGGCGTGCCGCCCCACGGGCGCAGGCCCAGCTCGAACGTGCGGCGGCCGATCAGGGCGGCTCCGACGGACGCGTCCACCTCCTGCCGGATCGCGAGCTCGGCCGCGCCGCCGGGGCCCTCGCCCGCCATCCACGCGTGCAGCCGCTCGCCGCCGTCGCCCATCGGCTCGTCCATCCGTACGTTGGGGCCGGCCGAGAAACCGTCGAGGGAGATCGACACGTCCAGCACGATCCTGCTCATGGTGCACCTTCTTCGCTCCGACCGGCGCCGCCTCTCGGCTCCGTCACCCTGTAGTCGGAGCCGTCCCAGCCGCCTCTACACGCCGGCCGAAGTTTTTTTCTCAGAGCGCGAGACTCACGGTCAGTTCCTCGCACAGCGCCCAGACGGCGTCCTGAGCCCGGCGGTCGAGCGCGGCGGCCGGCCAGTCCGTACGCCGGCACTTCGCGTCGAAGTACGCCCCGTTCACGCCCTCCACCTCGGGGCTCGACGCGAGGTGGATGCTGGAGCGGGCCGGTTTCGCCAGGTCGGCGAGGAGCCGGGGCGCGGCCAGGCGCAGGAGCGGGACGAGCGGGCGGTAGGCGTACGGGAAGCCGGCCGTGGTCATCGACCGGTTCATCGGGGTGTGGGCGTGGCCCGGGTAGGCGACGTTCACCGTGACGCCGGTGCCGGCCACCTGCTCGGCGAAGCGCAGGCTCATCGCCATCAGCATCGTCTTGGTGTGGTTGTACTGGCTGAACGTCCAGCCCAGGTAGCGGCGCTCGGCTTGCAGGTCGCCCGGGTCGATCGGGGTGCCGGGGATGCCGCCGGTGAGGTTGACCACCCGGCCGGTCAGCAGCGGCAGCAGCAGGCGGGTCAGCGTGTACGGCGCCAGCACGTGGGCGGCGAACGTGAGCTCCACGCCGTCCTCGGTGAGGGTGCGGCGCGGCGGGTGGGCGCCGACGTTGTTGACCAGCACGTCGAGGCGGTCGCAGCGGGCGGCCACGTCGGCGGCGAGCCTGGTCAGGTCGCGCAGGCGGGTGACGTCGGCGGCGATGGCCTCGGTCCTGCCGCCGATCTCGGCGGCGGCCTGCCGCGCCCGTGAGAGGTCGCGGCCGACCAGGATCACCCGGGCGCCCAGTGCGGCGAGGCCGCGTGCGGTCTCCTTGCCGATCCCGCCGGTGCTGCCGGTGATCAGGACGGTCTTGGGGGTTCCATCGCTTGAGAGCATGAGCCCAAATATGACACCGAGTGCCACACATGGCAACTGGTGTAGGGTGTGTGGTCATGGAAGGTCTGCGAGATCGCACCAGGCGTGCCGTCCGCGCCGAGCTGGCCGGGCGGGCGCTTGAGCTGTTCACCGAGCGCGGGTTCGACGAGACGACCGTCGACGACATCGCCAGAGCGGCCGGGCTGTCGAAGCGCAGCTTCTTCCGCTACTTCCCGGCCAAGGAGGACGTGCTGTTCGGCGGCGTCGAGGCGCTGGCCGAGCAGGTGGCCGCCGAGATCGCCGCGCGGCCCGCCGGCGAGGGGCCGTGGGAGTGCCTGCACGCGGTGCTGCGCGACTGGGAGGCGCGGATCAACACCCAGATCGAGGTGATGCGGCTGATCGAGGACACACCGGCGCTGCGTACCAGGCTGCTGCAGAAGCGCGACGAGGCGCGCGGCCGGATCATCGAGGCGCTGACCGGGCGCGGGGTGCCGGAGCTGGAGGCCGACCTGGCGGCGGCCGCGGCCGGGGCCGCGCTCGACACGGTGGCCCGCGAATGGCTGCGCACCGGCGGCTCCGCCGACAGGACCGCGCTGACGGACCGCGTCTTCACGATGCTCCGCCCCGCCTTCCTCGCCCCAGGCACGGATCGGCCGTCCTGAGCGCGCCTCACCGCACGGGCGCGCCCTTGCGGCGGCGTGCCTTCAAGGCCGCCTCCGAAGGCGGTCAGACGTTCAGGACCGCTGTGCGGGTGTGGCCGCGGGTGCCGGCGACCTCGACCTTGAGCGCGCCCTTCGACCGGCGCACGCCCCGGTCGGCCTTCCTGATCGACTTGATCCGCCAGGGCAGCGTGAGCTTGAGGTCGTCGGCGGTCCTGGAGGGGTCGGCGACGGCGAGGCGCACCTGGAACTGGTCGCGGCGCATCACCACCGCGCACGGCCCGTCGGCGCTCAGCGGGCCCTCGTCGGTCTCGACCGTCCCGGCCCGCCAGAACACGGCGGCCACCAGGTTGTCACGATAGATGGCCTGAACGGTGCCGGAGTTGGCGAGGATCTTGACACGGCCCTGGTAGGCGGCGGTCTGGTTGGCCGAGGCGTCGGGCAGCACGGCGTAGGCGTAGCGGGCCTTGCGCGGGTCCACGCCGTGGTCGAGCAGGATCGTCGTGTAGTGCCGGGTGACGGGCGTCGAGTCGCCGCCGGTCGTGGCGCCCTTGTCGATGTCGCGCCAGCGCCCGGTGCGCTTCTCGCGCAGCACCTTCGGCTTGGCGCCGTCGAGCAGCGCGTACCCGCCGACGCCGGCCAGGTGCACCCAGCCGTCGCCCTTGGAAAGGGCCGGGTGGGCGCCGTGGGTGTTGCGGTTCTCGACGACGGTCTCGACGCGGCGGCCGTCGGAGGCGGTGATGCCGGTGCCGAGCGCGATCACGGCGTCGTCGAGCAGGAACCAGGCCTTCTTGGCCCGCAGCGAGGATCCGTCGCCGATGAGCTTCATGACGGCCAGGCCGTACTCGCCGTCCAGCGCCACCCCGCCCGCCCACGGGGTCGCCGGGCGGCGGCGGGTGCCGTGGCGCAGGTCGCCGCGCTTGCGGCGGTCGACGGTCGTGCCGGGCAGCCGGTACGGGTCGATCGTCGGCCACAGCTCGTCGTTCCAGTGGGTGAGGTCGGCGGTGTAGAGGTAGGTCATGCCGTCGCCGGTGTACCAGCCGTGCAGGTTCTCCCTGTTCATGGCCTCGACGGCGCCGATCCGCCGCGAGCTCATGGCGATCGCGTACGCCCACGTGGGCCGGCGGTGCACGACCCGGTCCATGTCGGCGAAGACGTACGTGCCGGTGGTGCGCGGCCCGACCGGCACCGACGGATCACGCAGCAGGGCGTCCGCCCGCGCGATGCTCGCCAGCGGCGCGACCGCCTGGTACGGCACGGCCTGGTTGCGGGTCAGCCAGCCCTTGACCAGGGGCCGCCACCGTTTCGCGTGCTTCTCGGGCGCCGTGTCCAGCAGGGTCAGGATGGCCTCGATCGTCTTCTGGCCCGAGTGGTGGTCGCGGTGGCCCTGCACGGAGATCTGCCGCCCGCGTACGCAGTCCATCATCAGCCCGTCGAAGACGAACGGCACGAAGGAGCGGTCCACGAGGTCGTACACCGCGTCGATGCGGCCGATCTGCCAGGGCGAGCGGGCGAGCATGGCGATCAGCCTGGCCACGCTCTCCAGATAGTCGACGCCGTAGCTGCCGGTGTAGGGGTAGATGTCGTGCTGGATGAACGACCCGTCGCGGTAGAACCCGTCGCCCGGCCCCCGGGTGAGGCGCAGCAGGTCGGAGACGGCGTCCTTGGCCTTCCTGACGAGCCGGGCGTCGTGGGTGAGCAGGCCGCGCATGGCGACGGCCATGGCCTTGCCGGCCCGGTTGGCGCCGGTCTCGATGACGCCGGGGTGACTGATGCGCCGCTCGGGGTCGGGGCACCAGCGGCGCAGCGGGCGCAGCCACCGGTCGAGCCGGTCCTTGGGCAGGCCGTCGTAGAGCAGGGCGCAGGTGTCGGTCAGGGCGCGGGGGACGCCGATCTCCCACCAGTACCAGTTGCTGCCGCGCCGGCCGATGCGCTCGTTGTAGGCGTGCTCGTACAGGAAGTCGAGCGCTTTGACGGCGGTCTCGGCGACCTGGGCGTCGTGGTGCAGGGCGGTGCCGGGGGTGGCCCAGCCGATCGCCAGCGTGCGCATGCGGTTGTAGGAGCGGTTGAAGTTGCCGCTGTTCGGGTCGCCGAGCGGCAGGTCGGGCCAGAGGCTGGGGCGACGCGCGTCGGGCTTGAGCTTGCGCAGCACGGCCCTGGCCGAGCCCTCGACGGCCCTGGTCTTGTCGGCGTAGGCGGGGTCGTACGACGTGCCGGCCAGCAGGCTCACCCACCGGCGGCGGGCGGTGTCGAAAGCCGCCGCGTCCACCACGCTCGCCCCGGCTCTGCCCTCGAGAGCCAGGCCGGCCACGGCCGCGGCGCCGAGCAGAGCGGAGCGGCGGCTGAGCGGGTGGGTCATATGGGCCTTTCCGGGCAGCTTTCGAACGTAGCGATCATATGTCGTCATCAGGTCCGGCCGTTCCGGCTCCGTACGGGGTCAGGACGGCCTCCTGTATCCTCTGGTGCATGCCCGCCGACCCGCCAGCACCGATGGGCCAGGACATCGCACAGTCCTACCGGGGGCTGCTCACCGAGCGCATCGCACGCCAGCTGGAGCACGGCATCCGCTCCGGCGAGATCCAGGTGGGCTCCAAGCTTCCCTCCGAGCGTGAGCTGGCCGCCCAGTTCGGGGCCAGCCGCAACGTCGTACGCGAGGTGCTGCGCCGGCTGGAGGCCCAGCACCTGATCGAGGTGGCGCCGGGCCGTGGCTCGTTCGTCAGGGAGCAGACCTCCCAGCACGCCCGCCACTACGACGCCCTCTACCGCGCGGGCCGGCCGACGGTCCGCCAGCTCATCGAGGCGCGCATCCCGCTGGAGGTCGAGATCGTCGGGCTGGCGGCCGAGCGGGCCGACGAGGCGCAGCTCGCGGTCATCAAGCAGGCCAACGACGCGCTGCTCAAGGCCACCGACGTCGTCGACAAGGCCCATGCCGACCTCGACTTCCACGACGCGATCGCGCAGGCCAGCGGCAATCCGGTGCTGCGCATCATGCTGTCGTCGATCAGCGGCATGATGTTCGAGATGATGCTGCGCTCCCACTCCGACCCCGGCATCGGCGAGCCGGGCGTGCCGCACCACCCCGAGATCTACGCGGCGATCGCCGCCCGCGACGTCGAGCGGGCCCGCGACCACATGCGCGAGCACCTCACGCTGGGGCTGCGCACCTACGGCGCCGACCTCGACGTGAGCGTCGACGTGATGGCCAGGCAGCACATCGAGGCGCTGCTGAGCCAGGCCGCCCACCGCCGCTGACCTCCCCTGTCTCCCGTCACCGGGGGGTGGCGATCGGTGACGATGGACTGCTATGGTCCGACTGGTCCTACCAGTTGGACCACGCAGAGGACGTACCGATGCAGAAAGCCGATCCATGAACGACCACCCCCTCAGCCGCCCTGTGAGCCGGCGGGCGTTCGGCAGGCTCGCCGCGGCGGCCGCCGTCTCCCTGGGCGGCACGGCGCTCGCGGGCTGCTCGTCCGGCGGCGGCAAGCCCTCGGCGAACACGCCGCTGCGCGTCATGGCGGTCAACCACGTCTGGTCGCAGGCCGTCGCGAAGCTGCTGCCCGAGTTCGAGGAGCGGATCGGGCGGCGGGTGTCGATGACGCTGCTCACCTCCGACCAGCTCGCCAACAGCTACAACGTCAAGCTCAACGCCTCGGCGGCCGACATCGACGTGATGATGGTCCGCGCGCTGCAGGAGCAGCTGCTCTTCGCGCACAACGACTGGCTGGCCGACCTCACCGGCCTCGTGACGGGCGACGCCGCCTTCGCCTGGAACGACTTCCTCCCGGCGACCCGCGAGCGCTCCGTCAGCGCGCGCAAGGTGCTGAGCGTCCCCGTGGTGACCGAGCGGCCCGCCCTCTACTACCGCAAGGACCTCACCTCACCGCCCGGGACGCTGGACGAGCTGATGGAGCAGGCGCTGCGCTTCGCCGGGCGCGGCGACGGGTTCTTCGGCTTCGTCGGCCGCGGCCAGCGCGCCGGCGCGGTCAGCATGTGGTCGAGCTTCCTGTACTCCTTCGGCGGCGACTTCACCGTCGACGGCCGCTCCGGCATCGCCACCCCCGAGGCCATCGCCGCGTACGAGTACTACGGCCGCCTGCTGGAGCAGGCCGGGCCGCCGGGAGCCACCAACATGAGCCTCGAACAGGCCATGCCGATCTTCGCCCAGGGCAAGGCGGCCTTCTACGTGGACGCCGACGCCATCTACACCAACTTCCTCGACCCCAAGATCTCGACCGTGCAGGACAAGGTCGGCTTCGCCCCCTTCCCCGCCGGGCCCGCCGGGGCGCGGCCGTTCAACATCCCGTCCTGGAGCCTCGGCGTCAGCCGGTTCTCCCGGCTGCGCGACGAGGCCTGGCAGTTCATCCGCTGGGCGGCAGACCCCGAGATGGTCAGGCGCATGCAGGCCGACGGCATCCCCGGCGCCCGCCAGTCGGCCTGGTCCGACTCCGCCACGCTCGCCGCGTTCCCCGCCGACCTGGCCAAGGCCATGCGGCGGCAGGCGGAGATCGGGCTCGGCATCGACCGGCCCGACGTGCTGCAGGTGGGCAGGGCCCGCGACATCGTCGGCCGCCCGCTGGTGGCCGGCATCCTCGGCGAGCCGGTGGCGCCGATCGCCCGGGAGGCGGACGCCGAGTTCGCCGACTTCCTCGTCCGCGACAACCGCCACAGGGAGGGCTGATGTCGGTCACCTCCGCCGCGGCACGCCGCCCCGCGACCGCTCGCGGCGCACGCCCGCAGCGCTCGTTCGAGCAGGCCAATCGGCGCCTGAAGTGGACGATGCTGACGCCGGCGCTCGCCTTCGTCGGCCTGATGATCGTCTTTCCGCTGATCTTCACGCTCAACCTGGCCTTCACCGACGCGTTCGGCGCGGTGAACGCCGGCAAGGGCTACGTCGGGCTGCGCAACTTCACCGACGCGCTCACCGACGTGCGCCGCTTCTGGCCGGCCGTCGGGCGCACCGCCGCCTTCACGGTGGGCGCGGTGATCATCGAGACCGTGCTCGGGCTGGCTCTTGCCATGCTGATGCGCAGGCCGTTCAGGGGCAGCAGGTGGGTGCGGACGATCCTCATCATCCCGCTGCTGACCACGCCGGTCGCGGTCGGCATCCTGTGGCTGCTCATCCTCGACCCCACCAACGGCATCGCCAACCACCTGCTGGCCTCCGTCGGGCTGCCGCCGCAGGAGTTCCTCGGCTCGGTCGGCCAGTCGCTGCCGGTCCTCATGCTGATCGACGTCTGGCAGTGGACGCCGATGATGACGCTGCTGCTGCTCGCCGGCCTCACCACGCTGCCGGCCGAGCCGGCGGAGGCCGCGCACGTGGACGGCGCGGGCCGCTGGCAGCGCTTCCGCTTCGTGGTGCTGCCGATGCTCTTCCCCACGCTGGCCACCGCCCTGATCCTGCGCGCCATCGACGCGCTGAAGACCTTCGACATCCTGTACGCCACCAAGGGGCCAGGCGGCGGCTCCGACTTCGAGGTCGAGACCCTCAACGTCTACGCCTACGGCCTGACCTTCGACTACCAGGAGTACGGCCTGGCCTCGGCCGTGCTGGTCCTGTTCACCCTCGCCATCGCCGGAGTGGTGGTCCTGCTCCGCCGCCGTCCGGGAAGGAAGTCCGCATGATCGCCGCCGGCTCCGGGCGCCGCGCCCTGCCGTGGCTGCGGGGCGCCCTCATCACGATCGTGTGCCTGATCTTCGTGCTGCCGATCGTGTGGTTGTTCGCCGCCGCGTTCAAGACGAACGTGCAGGTCACCGATCCCACGGTGGGCCTGATCTTCTCCCCCACGCTGGACAACTTCCGCAACGTCCTGGCCGACGGCGAGGTGGTGGCGGCGCTGCGCAACTCGCTGATCGTCGGCGTGGTCTCCACCGTGCTGTCGGCGATCATCGCGGTGCCCGCCGCGTGGGCGGTCGGCCGGTTCAGGATGCACCGCACCGGCTCGCTGGTGCTGGTCGCGCGGATCGTGCCGGCCATCTCGCTGCTGGTGCCCTGGTACTACCTGTTCGCGCAGGCCGGGCTGGTCGGCAGCTACACCGTGCTGGTGCTCAGCCACATGTTCGTCTCCGTGCCGCTGATCCTGTGGATCATGATCGGGTTCTTCGAAGGGCTGCCGATCGAGCTGGAGGAGGCCGCGCGTACCGACGGGCTGAGCGTCTTCGGCGCGTTCTGGCGCATCGCGCTGCCGCTGGCCGCGCCCGGCACCACCACCGCGTCGGTGCTGGCGTTCATCTTCAGCTGGAACAACTTCATGTTCGCGCTGATCTTCTCCGACGAGGACACCCAGACCGCGCCGGTGACCCTGTTCCACTTCATCTCCTACGCCAGCACCGACTGGGGCGGCCTGATGGCCGCCGCGTCCCTCATGACCGTGCCGGTCGTCATCGTCGCCGTGCTCGGGCAGAAGTACCTCGTCGCCGGGCTGACCGCCGGGGCCACCAAGGGCTGAGGCCCCCTCTTTCACGAAAGGCAGAGCATTGAAGATCGTCGACGCCAAGGTGGTCCTGACCAGCCCGGGCCGCAACTTCGTCACGCTGAGGATCGAGACCGACGAGGGCGTCACCGGCCTCGGCGACGCCACGCTCAAC
This sequence comes from Nonomuraea salmonea, assembly GCF_042428605.1. Lineage (NCBI taxonomy): Bacteria > Bacillati > Actinomycetota > Actinomycetes > Streptosporangiales > Streptosporangiaceae > Nonomuraea > Nonomuraea salmonea. The sequence continues at coordinate 2,000 of NZ_JBHMCF010000060.1, read as the reverse complement.
GGGCGCGAGCTCGCCGTCGTCAGCTACCTGACCGACCACGTCGTGCCGCTGCTGCTGGGCACCGACCCGCACCGCATCGAGGACACCTGGCAGTCGCTCTACCGGGGCGCGTACTGGCGACGCGGTCCCGTCACGATGGCCGCCATCGCCGCCGTGGACGTCGCCCTGTGGGACATCAAGGCCAAGGTCGCCGGGCTGCCGCTCTACCAGCTGCTGGGCGGCGCGAGCAGGGAGCGGGTCCGCACCTACGGGCACGCCTCCGGCCGCGACCTGCCCGAGCTGTTCGACTCGATCAGGGCCCGCCTCGAACAGGGCTACCAGGCGATCCGCGTGCAGACCGGCGTACCGGGGCTCAAGCGGGTGTACGGCGTCCGGCACACCGTGGACACCGCCGCAGGGCCGCGTCCCGTGGTCGAGGACTGGGACACCGCCGCCTACCTGCGCAGCCTGCCCAAGGTCTTCGACGCCGTGCGACAGGAGTTCGGCCCCGACCTGCCGCTGCTGCACGACGCCCACCACCGCCTCACCCCCATGCAGGCGGCCCGGCTGGGCAAGGACCTGGAGCCGTACGACCTGTTCTGGCTGGAGGACTGCACGCCCGCCGAGAACCAGGAGGGCCTGCGGCTGGTGCGCTCCCACACCACGACGCCGCTGGCCATCGGTGAGGTCTTCAACACCGTCTACGACTACAGGACGCTGATCGGCGAGCAGCTCATCGACTACGTGCGCTCCGCCGTCACCCACTTCGGCGGCGTGTCACCGCTGCGCAAGCTGTTCGACTACGCCGCCCAATACCAGATCAAGACCGCCGTCCATGGGCCCGAGGACATCTCCCCCGTCGGCATGGCCGCCGCGATCCACCTGGACCTCGCCGTGCACAACTTCGGCATCCAGGAGTACGCCGGCTACACCGAGGCGACCGAGGCCGTCTTCCCGCACGCCTACACCTTCACCGACGGGCACCTGCACCCGGGCGAGGAGCCCGGGCTCGGCGTGAGCCTGGACGAGGAGCGGGCGGCGGCGCATCCGTACGAGGCGGCGTACCTGCCGATCAACCGGCTCCAGGACGGCACGATCCACGACTGGTGAGAGGATCAGGCAAGAACCGGCGAGGATCGATCTAGGGTTTCCCCTGGTCGCACCGCTTGAATGGAGTCATCCCAAGCAAGCGGTGAAAGGACCATCATGAAAGTCGCGATCGTCACGGGCGCCAGCTCCGGCATCGGCAGGAGCGCCGCGATCGAGCTCGCCAGGCGCGGCGCCGGCGTCGTCCTCACCTACGGCGGCAACGTCCAGGGCGGGCTCGACACCGTCGCCGCCATCGAGAAGGAGGGCGGCACCGCCGTCGCGCTGCCGCTCGACCTCGGCGACACGAGCACGTTCCCGGCCTTCCGCGAGAGCGTGGCCGCCGCGCTGCGCGACACGTGGGGCCGCGGCACGTTCGACGCGCTGGTGAACAACGCCGGTCAGGCCGAGGCGGCGCTGTTCGAGGACACCACCGAGGAGATGTTCGACCGGCTGACGCGGGTCCTGCTCAAGGGCCCGTACTTCCTGACCCAGCAGCTGCTGCCCCTGCTCGCCGACGGCGGCGCGATCGTCAACACCGGCAGCAGCTCGACGGCGACGGCCGGTCTCGAGCCCGGCTACTCGGTGTACGGCTCGATGAAGGGCGGACTCGACGTGCTGACCCGCTACATGGCCAAGGAGTTCAGCGTGCGCGGCATCAGGGTCAACTGCGTCTCCCCCGGCCCGACCCGTACCCGGTTCGCCGGCGACGCCTTCAGCCGCTTCCCCGAGCTGGCCGCGCCGCTCGCCGCGCGTACGGCCCTGGGCCGGATCGGCGAGCCCGGCGACATCGGCGCCATGATCGCCGCCCTTGCCTCCGAGGAGGGGCGCTGGGTGACCGCGCAGGTCCTCGAGGTGTCGGGCGGATTCAACCTCTAGGTCGTGTTTCAGAAGTGACCTGAGTGGCGATCGCTCGGTGTGTCGTAGATCGACAA
>NZ_JBHMCF010000006.1:0-12004 GCF_042428605.1 Nonomuraea salmonea | reverse complement strand
GTGCCCTGCCCCCTCCCGCTCGCCGAGTGCGTCACCCTGCGCAACGCCCGCGCCGCCGGACCACCGCCCACCTCCCCTGCCGGGCCCGTCACCGTCCAGCGTGTGGTCTGCAGCCGCGGCCACTTCCAGGTCGTCGGACAGAAGATCCAGGTCGGACGGGTCCACGCCCGCAAGATCCTGGACGTGACCGTGGACGACACCCACATCACCGTCCACGACAACGGCGAACCCATCCGCGTCGTGCCTCGAACCACCACCCAGGAGATCACCCGGATCAAGTCCCAGGCGCATACTAAGAAGCGAAAGATCGGCTAGGAGTGTCAAGCATCATCCGATGCCAAAGCGTCAAGCATCAAGTGAGACCAGACAGATCGGCGTGGCTGAGTTCCTTGAGGTTCATGTGACCGTGCCGGATCGTGACGTCGCTGATCGGATCGCCGCTGCGGTGGTGGGTGAGCGTCTGGCTGCCGGTGCGCAGCTTGTTGCGCCGATCACGTCCGTCTACTGGTGGAGGGGTGAGATGAGGCGGGCTGATGAGTGGTTGCTGTTCATGAAGACGACGGGTGAGCGGTTCGAGGAACTGGCCGCTACGATCCGGCGTCTGCATTCGTATGAGGTGCCGCAGATCATCGCCGTGCCGCTGGTCGCCGGGACGGCGGACTATCTGGAGTGGATCAGGCGGGAGGCGGACCCAGAGCTCGGCGCATAGAGATCAGGTCGCGTAGGAGTTCACGCGCGGCGGGGTCGCGCTGGGGTGGCGAGCGCCTTCTCCACGTTCCTTAGGTGGTGCAGGCCCCATGTCGATTCGGTTCGCTGGGCCGCCGTACGCGCTTGGGGGCGATCGACGATCCAGGGTTCGTTCCTCACCCTGGCTCAGCGAGCAACGTGGCTGATCGCGGTTCGGCGGCGGACGGCACGCGGATGCGCAGAGATCCTTGAGCGTGGCCCATGGCGGTGTCAGCTGAGAGGAAACGTCCGTGATCGACTCAACCTACTACGAGTGGTTTCGCCTGCAAACCCCGCTGGTCGTCTACTTGACGTGGTGTTCTGCCACCAAGATGGACGACGTCCTGGCTGTGTATGGCATCTCACCCGAGAGCACTTAGCCCGGCCAGGGCTGGGACGAATGGAAAGAGCTTCTGCGCCTGGCCGAAGTGGACAAAGACGCCCGCGTCCACGACGCTCGCCACACGGCCGACGCTCTTGATCGAGCAGGGCGTGGACATCAGGGTCGTATAGGAAATCCTCGGCCACTCACAACTGACCACGACGAAGCGCTACACCCACATCATGGCCACACTCTCGACCAAAGCAGCAGCCCGCATGGGCCGAGCGCTCTAGGGATGACTGCAACTGAAAATGCAACTGGGCGGGCTTCCAGATCATGGAGATCAGGGAGAGCGCCCAGGTCGTTGAGGTAGGGCGCCCGGGGCTCGAACCCGGAACCTACGGATTAAAAGCCGCAGTTCTCAATGCCGCCGACTATCCAGCCGTTTCTTATGGTGGCACGGTGTCATGCGTTGTCCGCTTTCAAAATGTCCAAGAATGCCGTCCGCTGCCATGCCGCATCAGGTGCCGAAGAGCATCCGACGAGCAACCATGGGGTGGATGGCACCCCTTGACCATTCCCACTTCGCATTCACATGGCCAGACGGGACGGCTTGATTCATGCCCGGCGGATGGATGTCGATCGTGGTGCGACGTGGTGATCTGGCCGGACAAGGCATGAGCTCATATCGAGCCGTTGCTGCCTGCGATCGATGGCCGGGCTGCGCGGTGCCGGGAAGCCGGATCGTGACGCGGAGCCCACCGGTAGGGCAGGGGGTGAGGCCCAGTGTCCCGTCGTGTGCCTGGACGATGCTGTGCACGATGGCCAGCCCGAGGCCGACGCCCGCGTGATCGTCGAGGCGTGCGCGGTGGGTTCCGCGTTGGAAGGGCTCGGTGAGGGTCGGCAGGAGTTCTGGTGGAATGCGATGGCCGGTGTTCTCGATCCGCAGCACGCTCGTATCGCGCCGCGATTCGGTGTGAACCGTGACGGTGCCCTTGCTGGGGAGGTTGTGGACGATGGCGTTCTGGACGAGGTTGGTCACCATCCGCAGCAGGAGTGCCTCGGAGCCAGCGGCCCATGCCCTTCCGCCGGTGACCTTAAGCGCGATCTGGCGCTTCTCCGCGAGGGGAAGCAGCGTTTCCGCGGCTTCCTCGGCGAGGAGGGACAGGTCGACGGGCTCGGGGTTGAAGCTGCCTCGCTCGCTGCGGCTGAGCAAGAGGAGGGCCTCGGTGAGGTCAATCGCGCGCGTGTTGACGGAGCTGAGGCGTTCGATGAGTTCGGTCTGATCCCGTTGGGGGGCATGGCGGGCGACCTCGAGGAGTGTGCGTGAGATCGCCAGCGGGGTGCGTAGTTCATGGGAAGCGTTCGCGGCGAACCGTTGCTGCCGGCTGACGTGGGATTCGAGTTGCTCGAGCATGGCGTCGAACACGTCGGCCAGTTCGCGGAACTCGTCTTCGCCGCCCGGGAGCCGAATCCGATGGGAGAGCGATCCGTCGGAGGCCAGCCGCGCCGCGTCCGCGATCCGGGTCAGTGGTGCGAGCATCCGGCCGGCCAGAATCCACCCTCCCATGAGGCCAAACACCAGGAGGAAAGCCAGTGCCACAGCTGCGGCGGGCAGGAACAGGCGCAGGAGGTCGCTGCGATTGGGCACGTAGATGGGGGCCATGATGCTGACGCGGTCGGGTACGTAGCGCAGCAGGAAGACCCACACCACGGCCAGCAGGAGAGCGCCGGCGAGCAGGAGGAATCCAGCGTAGCTGATGGTGAGTTTCAGTCGGGCGCTGAGCCCTGGGCGTCTATTCATGCGTGCGGTCGGGGTGGACGGGGTCCGTGCCGCTATCAATGCGGTAGCCCACGCCGGGCACCGTGGCGATGAGCCATGGTTCGCCGAGTCGTTTGCGCAGGGCGGAGACGGTGATGCGGATGGCGTTGGTGAAGGGGTCGGCGTTGGCGTCCCAGGCCCGCTCCAGTAGTTCTTCGGCGCTGACGACACCGCCCTGGGCGGTGACGAGGATGTTGAGCACGGCGAACTGCTTGCGGGTGAGAGCCACGTAGCGTCCGTCGCGGAAGACCTCCCGGCGGAAGGTGTCCAGCCGCAGGCCCGCGATCTCGATCACCGGGGGGCGGGCGTACGCGCGTCTGCGGTCCAGCGCCCTCAGCCGCAGGACGAGCTCTCGAAGCTCGAACGGTTTGGTGAGGTAGTCGTCGGCGCCGAGCGCGAAGCCGGAGGCCTTGTCGTCGATCCGGTCGGCGGCGGTGAGCATGAGGATGGGGATGCCGCTGCCGGAGGCGACGATCCGGCGGGCGATCTCGTCACCGGAGGGGCCGGGGATGTCGCGGTCGAGGACCGCGAGGTCGTAGGAGTTGACGCTGAGCAGTTCCAGGGCGGAGTCGCCGTCGCCGGCGATGTCGGCGGCGATCGCCTCCAGCCGGAGACCGTCACGGATGGCTTCGGCCAGGTAGGGCTCGTCCTCCACGATCAGTACGCGCATGACGCGAGCCTAGGAAGCACGGCATATCGCGAGCGTATGCCACCGAACGCGCGGCTTCGGGGTATCAGGGGGTTATGAGGTCGTAGACCTTGGCGGTGCCGACGGTGCGGGCGGTGTAGTTGGTCTTCACCCACTCGGCGATGCGCTGGGCGGCATCGCTGCCGCCGTGGGGACGGCCGTTGCCTGCGGAGATCGTTCCGCCGCCGTCCACGAAGTAGTGGATCTGCTCCTGGGCTACATACTGCTGGAACTGCTCGAGCGTGGGAGCCGGGTCGGTCCCGTTGAAGCCGCCGATCGCCATCACCGGCGTTCGTGTGGCCAGCTGGTACACCGCGGCGTTGAGGGACGTCAACGTCGCGGCGGGCCACCGGTAGGAGTCCGCGTTCGCATTCAGCAGTGCCACCAGTTCAGCGCTGGGGGGAGGCGAGGAGTGCATGAGGACGATCTCGCGGCCCGGCGGGACGCTCTCGCCGCCACCGCCCTGCTGCTTTCCCCGGCCCGTTCCCGTCCGCATCAGACCGGCGCCTGAAGCGACGGCGGGTCCGGCGGTCACGATCACCCCGCTACGCGGGGCGGCGACCGTGTCCTGTGCGTACGCGGCCGGCCCCGCCAACGACACCAGCACGGCCACCCCTGCGACCACCCATCCAGGCAGGTAGGCGGCTCCCAGCAACATCCCGGCCGTGACCAGGCCACCCACGACGACGACTGGGCCCAGCCACGGATGCCAATCGGGGGTGCGCTGCAGCAGCGCGTACGACCACGCCGCTGTGACCGCCGCAACCGCCGCCAGCGGGGCCGCGCCCGACACCGCGCGCCGCCGCGGCCACAGCAGCCCGGCTCCCAGCCCGACCAGGGCGGCGACCGCTGGAGCCAGCGCCACCGTGTAGTACTGGTGGAAGATACCCTGCATCAGGCTGAACACCGCGCCGGTGACCAGCACCCACCCGCCCCATAGTCCCAGCGAGGCGCGCACCCGGTCGGTACGAGCAGCACCGCGCAGCATCCACGATCCGATGACCAGCAGGATGAGCGCGGCCGGCAGCAGCCAGGAGATCTGGCCGCCGTTGGCGTGGCCGAACATGCGGCCCCACCCGGCGTCGTCGCTGGTGTTGCCCAGGCCTCCCACCTCGTCACCGTTGAGCCGGCCCAGCCCGTTGTAGCCCAAGGCCAGTTCCAGGACGCTGTTGCCCTGCGTACCGCCGATGTAGGGACGAGCGCCGGCCGGCACCAGCGCGACAATGGCCACCCACCAGCCGGCGGCGGCCACCATCGCGGCCGTGGCCAGGGCCAGCTGCCAGATCCTGCGCCGCAGCGGTGCCGGCGCGGCCAGCATGTACACCAATCCGAAGGCGGGCAGGACCAGGAACGCCTGCAGCATCTTGGCCAGGAACCCCGCCCCCACGCACGCCCCGCACACCACCAGCCATCGGGTACTCGCCTCCGCCTGGGCACGCACCAACGCGTACGCGGCCACGGTGAGCATCAGCACCAGCAAGGCGTCCGGGTTGTTGAACCGGAACATCAGCGTGGCCACTGGCGTCAGCGCCAGCACCGCTCCGGCCAGCAGCCCCGCGCCTGCCTCGACACGCGCGGGCACGGTGCCGGCCAGCGCGCGCCGCACGGCCGCGTACACGGTCGCGACGGTCGCCACGCCCATCACGGCCTGCGGCAGCAGGATGCTCCACGAGTTCACCCCGAACAACCGTGCGGTAATCGCCATCGGCCACAACGCGGCGGGTGTCTTGTCCACGGTGATGGCGCTCGCCGCGTCGGAGGAGCCGAAGAAGAACGCCTTCCAGCTACTCGCCCCGGCCTGCACCGCGGCCGAGTAGAACGAGTTCGCCCACTCCGAGGCGCCCAGCCCCCACGTGTACAGCACGGCCGTGCCGGCCAGCAGTGCCAGCAGCGCAGGCCGGGCCCAGGCCGGGTCGCCCTCGGTCCGCACGCTGCCGGGCAACCGACAGGGTTCGCGTCAATCCCGCCATGAATGCTCCTCAGCTCAACCGGTACAGCTGCTGCTCAGCGCCCTTTGAGGAGGACAGCGACTCCCCGTACTCGCCGGCGTCGATCAGAGTGCCGTTCTGCCGCACCCACTCCGCGACAGCCGAGATCGCACCCTTACGAGAACCGGCCGACGCGTTGAGCAGGATGTAGCGCAGCTCGCCGTTCTTGACGTACTCCTGCAGCCTGGCCACCGTCATCGCCGGGTCCTGGCCGGTGAAGCCGCCCATCGCGATCACCGGCTCGCCGGTCGACAAGATGATGCCCGCGGCCTGCTGGGCGGCGGACACCGCGACCAGCCAGCGCGCATCGCCCCGGTTCCGCCGCAGGTAGCCGATCAACTCGGGGCTCAACTGAGCGGCTGGCCCGCGGACCACGCGAACGCCGCCCTGCCCGCCCGGTTGCCGCATTCCAGGGGCCTGTTCGTTCGGGCCCTGTTCCATGGATGGCCCCGCCAGCGCGTTGCCGTACGAGTTCTTCGCACCGCCGAATGCGGTCGCCGACGCGTACGCTCCCGGGCCCGCCAGAGCCGCGACCAGCGTGATCGTCACCGACGCGGCGGCGAACCTCCGGCCTCGCCGCCACAGCGCCAGCGTGGGCACCGCCACCACGGTCGCCGCCACGACCACCCAGGGCAGCCACGGATTCCACTCGGGGGTGCGGTTCAGCAGCACGAACGACCACGCGCCCGTGGCCACCACGCCCACCAGCAGCACCCACGACCAGCGGGCCGACCGCCGGTACGCGCCGTACAGCAGCACCCCGCCCGAGCCGGCCAGTGCGGCGACCGCGGGGGCCAGCGCCGTGGTGTAGTAGGGGTGGAACACGCCCCCGGCGAAGCTGAACACGACGTAGTGCACGGCCAGCCAGCCGCCCCACAGCACCAGCGCGGCCCGCGGCAGATCGGTGCGCGGCCGCTTCCGCAGCAGCACCAGCCCCGCCACCAGCGCTAGCACCGCGAACGGCAGCAGCCAGGAGATCTGCCCGCCGACGATGTCGTTGAATAGCCGTCCCGCGCCCGCGGCGCCACCGAAACCGCCGCTGCCTCCGCCGAAACTGCCCGCGCCGGAACTATTCCCCTCACCGAAGATCCGGCCCAGGCCGTTGAAGCCGATGACCACGTCCCACACGGTCCCGTCGGTGCTGCCGCCGATGAACGGGCGGCTCCCGGACGGGATCAGGTCGACCACCACCATCCACCAGGAACTGGACACCCCCAGCGCCACACCGGCCGCCAGCAGATGCCAAATCCGGCGCTGCACCCGCGGCCTGGCTGCCACCAAGTAGGCCAGCGCCAGTGCCGGGACGACCACGAACGCCTGCAGCATCTTGGTGTTGAACCCGCACCCCACGAACACCGCTGAGGCCAGCAGCCAGGTCAGGCGTCCCGTCTCGATCGCGCGCTGGCACGCCCCCGCTGCCAGCACCAGGAACAACACCAGCAACGGGTCGGGGGCGTTCTCGCGGTTGATGGCGACCGTGATCGGCGTCAGCGCCAGCGCCCCGGCAGCGATCAGCGCCGCCGGGAGCCCGGCCGCCCGCCGCACCGTGGCGTGCAGCACCGCGACGGCGGCCACCCCGGCCAGCACCTGCGGCAACATCAGGCTCCACGTCCCGAATCCCAGGACGCGGGCGAACAGGCCCATCGCCCACAGCGCCATCGGGGGCTTGTCCACGGTGATGAACGACTCGGAGTCCAGCGAGCCGAAGAAGAACGCCTTCCAGCTCTCGGTGCCGCTCATAACCGCCGCCGAGTAATAGGAGTTGGCGTAACCGGCTGCCGGCAGGTTCCACGCGTACAGCACGAACGCGGCCAGCACCACGCCCCAGAGCGCGGGACGCGACCAGCGCGGATCGTCCGGCCCACCCAGGAACAGCCGGCGCAGCCGCCCCACTCCAGCATGCAAGCGGTGACTCCCGCGAGGCCTGTTGGAGACAGATGTGCCTGACGGACTGGGGAGCGGTGGCGACTGGTGTGTGGAAGTGGTCATCGAACGTCGTCCCTTCTGCCCGTGTGGACGGCTGTCGGCTCGGCCGGCGCCGGCCGGCGCCCCAAGCGTCGTGGATGGAAGATCCAGGCGCGCATCAGCATGAAGCGCACCAGCGTCGCGACCCCGTTGGCGGTCACCAGCGCGGCGATCTCGACGACACGTGACGCCTCTGGCGCCAGCGCGTGCAGCAGCGCCAGGCCGCCGGTGCTCAGCGCCAGCCCGAGCAGGAACGCGACGCCGCCTTCCAACTGCTGCCGGAACGCCCGCTCCGGCCCGGTCACGCCGAAGGTGAAGCGGCGGTTGGCGGCGGTGTTGCCGATGGTGGTGATCACCAGCGAGACCGCGTTCGCCCACAGCGGTCCCATCACTGTGCGCAGCAGCACGAACAACAGCAGTTGAGCGATCGTGCTGAACACCCCGATGATCGCGAAGGTCGGCAGTTGCCGGGCCATCCCCGCTGGCAGCTTCGGCCGGGGTCGGCCCTCCACCGGGACGCGGAAGGCGCCCGTCAGCATGCGGCGCGCCACCCGGGCCATGCCCTTCAGGTCATCCAGCGCGGTCTGCAGCACGTCCACGCGGCTGTCGGGATCGTCGACCCAGTCCACCGGCACCTCGTGGATGCGCAGCCCGTTGCATTCGGCCAGCAGCAACAACTCGGTGTCGAAGAACCACTTCTCGTCCTGCACCGACGGCAACAACGCCTGCGCGACCACGGTCCGGGCGGCCTTGAAGCCGCATTGGGCGTCGGTGAAGCGGGCCGCCAATGCCGTACGCAGCAGAACGTTGTAACACCGGGAGATCAGCTCCCGTTTCGGGCCGCGTACCACCGCCGACCCGCGGGTCAGCCGAGACCCAATCGCCAGATCGCTGTGCCCGGAGATCAGCGGCGCCACCAGCGGTAGGAACGCGTCCAGATCGGTGGACAGGTCCACGTCCATATAGGCAACCACATCGGCGTCGCTGCGGCTCCACACATGCCGCAGCGCCCGTCCCCGCCCTTTCTGCTCCAGCCGCACCGCCCCCACGTGTGGCAGCGCGGCCTCCAGTTCCAGCGCCGCCTGCCAGGTCCCGTCAATGCTGGCGTTGTCGGCGATCGTGATGTGAAACCGGTAGGGGAAGGTCTCTTCCAGATAGTGGTGCAACCGGCGCACGCTGTGTGCCAGCACGTGCTTCTCGTTGTAGACGGGAATGGCGATCTCCACCAGGGGATCCACGACCAAGGCCTCCTCGCTCTGTCTGCTCCTCGAAGTGCGGCCGCAGAAGTCGTCGGTTCGATGGCTCAGCCGCATCTGCGACGTCTCAGCCGGGCAGGCGCGTCTTCGATGGTCGGCGGACTGACGAGCACAGTCCCGCATCTACGAAGCGCCCGCGCCGGCAGTGATGCGCTGTGGTCCATGCGTCCACTGAAGACGGAAGATCGTTGCCGTGGCGTATGCGATTTTCGATATGGCCGCGATACGTCCACGGCGGACGATCTGTCGCGCCATGCTGAAATGCGGCACCAGTCGAGCCGGCGCACCAGGCCTGGCACTCCTGCCAGCGAGCTCGGTCCCTTCGGTCACGTCCCCAGGCGGCCCGTCTCCGCGGGCACGAGATCACCGTGTTCCACAACGACCCTGAGACCACCTGGTCGGCGCGGTGTTCCCGACGGCGGCCGCTGCCGGCGCGAACCGTGACACACCCATGACATGGCGGGGACGCGGCGGGGATATGGCCGGTCGACAGTGGACGGGGCTGACAGGCGGACGGGCCACGGAGCGCGAGACGAGATCCGCGACGCGTCCGGCCAAGGCCGGACGCGCCGCCCGGCCGAAGGGTTCGGCCCGCACCGGATTCATGCGGTGCGGCCCAGGGTGGCTTCGGCATCGCCCTCGTCAGGCAGCGCGCGTCGGTAGCCCTGGGGCGCTGTGACCGTCCGCTGGACAGGAAGCGCCGTGAAGGTGATCACGAAAAGGAGAAGACGTGGCTGTTGACGGAATGTGGAACCGGCGTTCGCTGTTGCGGGGCGCTGCGGTGGCGGCCGGTGCCGCGACTGTGCCGCTGTTGGACGCCGCGGTCGCGGCGGGAGCGGGCGGCGCTGACAAGGTCGCCGGCCTCCCGCCGGACACTCTGCCCGGCGGGGCCTACGACAGGTACGTGGCGAAGCTGGCCGCCGCGGGCAAGTTCTCCGGCGTGGTGCTGCTGTCGCACAAGGGCCGGACGGTGTTGTCGCGCAGCTACGGCATGGCCGACAAGGAGAAAGGGATCGCCAACAGCGAGCGCATCGCGTTCAGTCTCAGCTCGGCGGGCAAGCCGTTCCAGGCGGTGGCCATTTTGCAGTTGGCGCAGCAGGGCAAGCTGAAGCTGTCGGACACGGTGGGCACCTACCTGAAGGGCTTCGCCAAGGACGTCGCCGAGCAGGTGACCGTCCACCACCTGCTCGCCAACATCTCCGGGCTGAAGAGCCCGGATGAGGACGTGCGGCGCGTCTTCCAGAGCAAGGAGGAGGTGCAGGAGTACTACGAGCGGTGGGCCCGCCATGCGAAGCTGGCGGCGCCCGTCGGCACTTCCACCGGCCACGCCGGGGCCGAGATTGTCATCCCCGGCGCTCATCGTGCAGGCAGTGACGGGCAAGACGTACTGGGACTACGTCGAGGAGAACATCTTCAAGCGCTGCGGCATGATCGGCTCGGCGTTCTACACCAGGCCGCGGTGGCTCACCGATAAGCACATCGCGCACCCGTACATGCGGTCGGCTGACGGCCGCGTGGTGGACGCCGTCCGCAACCTGGACAAGAGCAGCTCGAACCAGGCCACGCTGGGCAAGAACCCGGGCCGCGGCTTCATCGACGTCCCCGGGGACGGCGGCTTCGCCACCGCGGCGGATTTGGTGCGGTTCGCGCACGCGCTGAGCGACGGCACGGTGCTGGAACGGCCTTACGCCGAGGTGCTCACCGCGCCCAAGTCGCCCCATGGGCCGGGGTCGTTCGGGGCTTACCAGATGCCGGTCCGTATCGTCGGCGGTCAGTGGGTGCACGGCCGCGCCGGCGCCAACCCCGGGGTCGGCGCCAGTTGGAACATCTACCCGTACACCGGCTGGGTCGGTGTCATCCTCAGCAACAGCGACGGCGCGATGTTGCAGGAGTTGAGCGCTCGAGAGGTACAGGCCGTCACCGGAGGCACGCCCGGGGGCGGCGGGGGCGGCTGATACCGGTCCGGGGTGTGATCAAGCACTCGACCCATGATGATCGAAAGCGACATCCGGGACGGGCCCAGCCGCCGCACCCGCACCTCGACGACCACGCCACGGCCCGCTGACCGGCGGGCCGGCCAGGCGTCGCTGGTGGTAGCGGTGCAGGCTGGATGACCTGCCTCGAGATGGCCGCGGGGCGGACGGCCGCCTCATCGCTCCAGCGTGCTCGGTCGGTCGGCGTCGCCTCCGGCATCGCCGTCCGGATCGAGCCGCGACCAGACCCGCGCCAGGCCGCGCAGGTCGTCCTCGTCCAGCCGGTTGTGGAAAAGGCAGCGCAGGTCGCCGTACTGCGGCCGTGAGGGTGACGACGGTGTTCAGGGAAGGCTTCGCCGCGGGGGTGCGGGGCCTGGTGGAGGGAGGCTCGCCGGTCGGGACCGACCCGGCTCTCAAGGGTGCTCACCTCGAGAAGGTGGCCGCGGTGCGTCAGCCCGCCGGACTGCGTTCCATCGAGGGCCTGGTGCGCTGGGACATGGACGCGGCGCTGCGCGAGACGAAGCAACCGATCACTGTGTTCGCGATCCGTACCTCATCACCCAGGAAGCCATCGACCGCTACGGTGACCGGCTCGACATCGTGCTCGTCGATTTGGGCAGCCACCACTTCCCGGTGGAGTCGCCAGCGGACACGGCGAAGCTCCTGGCCGGCGTGACAGGCGAGTAGGGGCCGGCCTGAGGTAACGAATACCGGCCGCACCGAGCTCTCCACAAGGCTGCTCTGCTCCGGCCGCTCCCCGGCTCGGATGCCGGTCAAGCCCCGATCACCCGGCTCGACGCCCGCCGACATGATCGACGCGGTGGTGTTCTCAGGGAGTACCGGCATGCTGCTTGACCTGAACGGATGAATTTTCGGCACCCGCAATGTTCGCGAGAGACAGCTATCAAGTGACCGGGTGCCGGGAGAATATCTGTCCCTCTGCTGGAATCCTGGCGGTCTCAGGTGATCACAGCCCGGCAGCGGGAAGCGGCTCGTCCGGACCCTGTCGCCGCCCACCGCGGGCCGTACGCGTGCCGAAGAGCATCAGACGAGCATGAACTCGGCCTTATTTACCTCGCACCAGGCGTACAGGAACCGGGAAACCCCAGGTCGAATGGGGTGTGGAGTGGTAGGGCGCCCGGGGCTCGAACCCGGAACCTACGGATTAAGACCGTGACTCATTTGGGGTTTGGTCGTTGAATCTTTCGTGGATGCCTTCCTTCGACGACTGGTGCCTGATGAGTTGTGGGAGTTGTTCCAGCGG
>NZ_JBHMCF010000059.1:0-16080 GCF_042428605.1 Nonomuraea salmonea | reverse complement strand
CCTCTCGGACGGGGCGACCGGCTGTGAAGCAGGAACCCTCACGGGCGACCGTGGGAATCCCCCTCGTTGACGAGGGGGAGGATGTCAAGGGGTCTCTCCTGTTGAGCCGGCCGCACGTGCCGGTGCCGTCTCGTCGGCGCGGGCGAGCAGGGCGCGGCGTTCCGCGTCGGTGTGGGCGACGGCGGCGGCCTGGCGGAACAGGTCCGCGGCCCGGTCGTGGTCGCCGAGTTCTTCGGTGAGGTCGGCCTCGGTGGCGAGAGCCAGCGGGTGGCCGTCCAGCTCGCCGCCCGCGCGTGCGCCGGCCAGCACCGCGAGGCCCGCCTGGGGGCCGTGCGCGTAGCCGTGGGCGACGGCGCGGTTCAGCTCGACGACGGGGGTGGAGCGGATGCGGGCCAGCTCGTCGTAGCAGCGCGCGATCCGCGCCCAGTCCGTGCCGGCCACCGACGGCGCGGTGGCGTGACAGGCGGCGATCCGGGCCTGCAGCTCGTACGGACCGCACACGGCGACACGGTCGCGGCCCCCGTCCAGGGCGGCCAGGATGGCGAGGGCTTCCGCGATGGCCTCGCGGTCCCAGAGGGAGCGGTCCTGGCGGTCGAGGGGCAGCAGGTCACCGCCCGCGTCGCGGCGGGCCGCGTGCCGAGAGCGCTGTAGCAGGAAGAGCGCCAGCAGCGCCGCCACCTCGTCCTGTCCCGGCATCAGCCGCCGCAGCAGCCGCGCCAGCCGGATCGCCTCCTCGGCGAACGCGGGTTCGCCGTCGGCGTTGTAGCCCTGCGTGAACAGCAGATACAGCACCGACAGCACCCCGGGCAGCCGCTCACCGAGCGCGGGTCCGCGCGGCACCCGGTACGGGATCCGCGCCGCCGAGATCTTGCTTTTGGCCCTGGTCAGACGGCGGGTCATGGTCGGCTCGGTGACCAGGAAGGCCCGGGCGAGATCCGCGGTCGGCACCCCGCAGATCGTCCGCAGCGTCAGCGCCACCCGCGCCTCCAGCGCCAGCGCAGGATGACAGCAGGTGAAGATCAACCGTAGCCGATCGTCCACGACGTCCTCCTCGATGACGGGATCGGCCGTCTCCGCGAGCGCGGCCAGCTCCTCCAGCTTGCGGCGCTCCACCGACGCGCGGCGCACCGTGTCGATCGCGCGGTTGCGCGCGACCGTCATCAGCCACCCGCCCGGATTGCCGGGAACACCGTCGCGAGGCCACCGCTGCACGGCGCTGACCAGCGCCTCCTGCGCGCAGTCCTCGGCCAGCGTCCAGTCGCCGGTGACCCGGATGAGCGTGGCGACGATGCGCGGGTACGCCTCGGCCGCCACGCTCTCCAGGGGCGTCACAGGTCGGGCCGTCACAGGTCCATGAACGGGCGCAGCTCCAGCCGGCCCTCCCTGGCCATCGGATGCGTACGGGCGACCTCGATCGCCTCGTCGAGATCGGCGCATTCGAGCAGGTCGAAGCCCACGATCACCTCCTTGGTCTCGGTGAAGGGGCCGTCGGTGAGAATCAGCTCACCGTCGCGCACCCGGACGGTGGTCGCCGCCGACTCCGGCGCCAGCGCCGACCCCTGCAGCCGCCGCCCGCGCGCGTCGTTCTCGGCCACCCAGGCCTCGATGTCCGGCAGGTTCTCCCTGTCGGTGTCGGGCTGGGAGTCGTTGCAGACGAACATCATGTACTTCATCACATGCTCCTCGGATCGTGGTTCACCCTAATGACGAACGGCATCCGCCATTCCGGACACGTCGGAACCATGTCGGCCGAGTGAACATCTAACACGCCGTGGAAACGCTCAGCGCCGGGGATCCGCAGCGCATCGGGGACTACTGGATCGCCGGGCGGCTCGGCTCGGGGGGCCAGGGCGTCGTCTACGACGCCTACGACGGCGACGGGCGGCGGGTCGCGCTCAAGGTCCTGCACGCGGTCGACAGCGCAGCGAACCGCGACAGGTTCGCCAAAGAGGCGACGGCGGCGCGGCGGGTGGCGTCGTTCTGCACGGCTCGGGTGCTGGCCTCGGACATGTCGGGCGCGCGGCCGTACATCGTCAGCGAGTACGTCCCCGGCCCGAGCCTGCGCCAGGTCGTCGAGCGGGGCCGCAGGTTCACCGGCGACGACCTGCACAGGCTCGCCACCGCCGTCGCCACCGCGCTCACCGCCGTGCACGAGGCCGGGGTCATCCACCGCGACCTGAAGCCGGACAACGTGCTGATCAGTGCCGACGGCCCGCGCGTGATCGACTTCGGCATCGCGCGTACCCAGGACATGTCGCTCACCAAGACCGGTGAGGTGGCGGGCACGCCCACGTACATGGCGCCCGAGATCTTCACCGGGCAGCGCGCGGGCCCGGCGGCCGACGTGTTCGCGTGGGGCGCGATCATGGTGTTCGCCGCGACGGGCGAGGACCCGTTCAGGGCCGACAACCTCGGCGGCGTCATGCACCGCGTGCTGTCGCACCATCCCGACCTGGGCGCGCTGCCGCCCCGGCTGGCCTCGCTGGTCTCCGCCGCGCTGGACAAGGACCCGGCGGCCCGCCCCGCCGCCCGTGACCTCCTGCTCGCCCTGGTCAGCGGCGGGAACGCGGGCATCGAGGGGCTGCTGAACGCGGGCAGCCGCGCTGCGCGGGGCGTGCACGTGCCCGAGCAGGCCGATCCGGCGCTCGGCACGATCGCCGAGGACGCCTTCGGCGCGCTCACCCCCGACGAGCGGGAGCTGGCCGCCGGGATCTTCCTCCGCCTGGTGACGGTGACCGACGACGGCCACGAGACCGTACGCCAGGCGCTGAAGCAGGACCTGCTCGCCGGCCGCTCGGAACGCGAGGTCAGGGCCATCGAGCACATCCTGCACGCCTTCTCCTACCTGGTGACGCAGCAGGACGACGCGGTACGCCTGTCGCGCCCCGCGCTGCTGCGCGCCTGGCCGCGCCTGCGCCTGTGGGTGGACGGCGACCGCGACGGTCTCGCCGTGCTGGCCCGCATCAGCGACGCCGCCCGCCACTGGGACGACAACGGCCGCAAGGACGGCGACCTGCTCCAGGGCACCCGCCTGGACCAGGCGCTGACCTGGGCCGCCACCGGACGCCGGCACATCACCCTCACCCCGCGCGAACGCGACTTCCTGGCCGCCGGCACCGGCCTGGCCAGGCGGCGGGTGCGCCGCAGGCGGCTGACCACGGCGGCGCTGGCCGGCCTGCTGGTGGTGGCGCTCGCTGCGGGCGGCCTCGCCGTGCTGCAGGGCAGGCAGGTGGCCGAGCAGAGCCGCGTGGTGGCCACGCAGCGCGACCAGGCCGTAGGACGGCAGGTCGCGGCGGAGGCCGATCGGCTGCGCACGACCGACCCTGCCACGGCGATGCTGCTCAGCGTGGCCGGCTGGCGGCTCGCCCCCGGCTCCGACACGCGGCGCAGCCTGACGTCCTCGCTGACCATGCCGGAGAGCGGCGTCTTCCGCGACCCCGGCGCCAAGGGCGTGTCGGCCACGGCGTCGTCGGCGAGCGGCCGGGTCCGGGCCATCGCGGGTGAGGACGGCGTACGCGTCTATGACGTCCCCACTGAGCGGCAGACCGCGTTCTGGCGCTGGCCCGGCGGCATGAAGGCGCTGCCCACGGCGGCGGCGCTCAGCCCGAGCGGGCGGACGCTGGTCGTCGTCAGCCGGCAGACCGCCTCCGCCTGGGACACCGCGACCGGCAGGAAGCTGCGCGAGCACCGCGTCGGCGAGGGCAGCCCCGGCGTCCACGTGGTCTTCGACGGGCACGAGAGCCTGGCCGCGATCATGCGCGAGAACACCCTGGAGCTCCTGTGGGACACCAGGACCGGCGCGTCCTCCAGGCCGCGGCTGCAGGCCGACCACGCTCCGGCGATCGCGCCGTCCGGCGCCTACATCGCCGGGGTGGAGACGAACCAGGGCGGGCTGAAGGTGATCCGCCTGCCTGGCCTCACCGTGGACACCCGCCTGCCGAAGCGGTGCGGGTCGGTGGTGACGTTCACGCCCGACAGCAGGCGGCTGCTCTGCGCGAACGGCGACGTCGAGGCGTGGGACCTCGCGTCCGGGACCAAGGTGCCGGACGAGGACCGGCCGTTCTGGCAGGCGTCGGCCGCCGAGGACCTGCCGGGAGCCCGCCTGCGCCTCAGCGCCGACGGCCGCCGCCTGCTCGGCGTCGAGGGACGTACCCTGCACCTCTGGGACGCCGCCACCGGCGACGAGCTGGCCGTCTACCACGCCGAGGGCGAGCCCGAGGACGCCTGGCCGGAACGCGACGGCCGCACCGTCCGCTACCTGCTCGACAGCTCGACCATCACCGCCGACCTCGGCTCCCGCCTCTCCTCGGTCCGGCTCCCCGGCGGCCACCAGGTCGCCGCCTTCGCCCAGGACGGCCGCCTGGCCGCCACGGCCAAGGACGGGGGAGCGGTCCGCGTCTGGGACGCCCGCCGGCTCGGCCCGCCGCTGTCCGGCAGCGACGGCGCCTCCGGTGCGGTGTTCGACCCGCAGGGAAAGAGGCTGGCCGCCGACGGCGCTGACTCCTCGGTCGCCCTCTGGGACGTCGCCACCGGCCGGCGCCTGTGGCGCCACCCGCTGCCCAAGATGCAGGGCGTCCTGTCCAAGACCTTCACCCCCGACGGCACCCGGCTGGTGCTCTCCCTCATGGAGCAGAGCCAGCGCGACGCCCGCAACGAGCTGGTCGTCCTCGCCGCCGACACCGGCCGCCCGCTGGCCCGCCACCGCCTCGCCACCGCCACGGGAACGATCGTCCCCACCCCGGACGGCACGGCGGTGGTGACGGCCGCGGGCACGATCTACGACCTCACCACCGGCAAGCCGGCCGGCCCCGGCTTCAGCCGCTCGGGCCTGGTCGTCGCCGTCAGCCCCGCTGCCCCGCTGCTCGCCCTCGGCGCGCGTACAGTCGAGCTCTGGGACCTCACGAAGGGCTCAGAGCTGCCCCCCGCACTCCGCGTGGCCAGCGACGCCCAGGTGGAGGCGATGCGCTTCAGCCACGACGGCGCCCTGCTGGCGTTGATCGGGAGATCCATCGGCGAGACCTTCAACGACGTCTACACCGTCCAGCTCTGGGACGTCACCACCCGCGAACGCGTCGCCTCCTTCCCGATCGACATCCTCGACCAGCTCGCCTTCACCAAGGACGACCAGACCCTGTACGTCTCCGGCAACCACTCGGCCACGATCACCCGCATCCCGATCGGACCGGAGGGCGTGGCCAGGGAGGTGTGCGACCGAGCGGGCCGCACCCTGACCACCCAGGAATGGCGGCGCTACCTGAAGGACGTGCCGTACCGGGACGTCTGCGGCGCCATCTAAGGGCGGTCGTGCCAGGCTTCGGCGAGGATGCGGGTGACGGCGGTGCTGAGGACGCGGACGCCCCTCGTCGAGCCGGGCTCGATGCCGACCAGCTCGCGCACCCGCCGCAGCCGGTAGTCCAGGGTGCGGGGGTGGACGCGGAGGGCCACGGCGGTGCGCATGCGGTTCATGTCGTTGCGGTAGTAGCAGTCGAGCGTGGTCACCAGGTCGGGGCCGCTCGCCAGCCGCCAGGTCAGCTCGCGCAGCCACTGGTCGACCTGCGGCAGCTGGGCCGCGCCCAGCTCCACGAACACGTCGGCCACCCCGTACACCTGGGACGGGATCCGCTCCACCGGCGCCGCCTGGCAGACGCGGCGGGCCAGCGCGACCGGGTCGGCCAGCGCGCGCACCCGGCCGGGGGCCGCCCCGACGGAGCACGGGCCGCACAGCTCGGCGACGGCGCGCATCACCGACAGCGCCCGTGACCGCGCGGGCGCCTGACCGTCGATCGGGTCGGCGCCGTCGCACGGCACCAGCGCCACGAACTCGTCCGGCTCGTGCCAGGCCAGCGGCAGGTAGTGGTCGGCCAGCAGGGTCTTGACGACCTCGTCGCGGCACCGCTCGTCGGGCGGGCCGGCGGCGACGCGGGCGACCGTCACCAGGTAGTGGTCGGGCAGCGGCAGGTCGAGCTCGCGGGCCAGCTGCGCGGCGGCGGGCTCGCCGGTGACGAGCAGGCCGGCGAGCATCTGGATCCTGGCCGCGGCCGGCAGGAAGCGCTCCTGGCCCTTGAGGAAACCGTGGGTGTAGGCGTCCTGCGCGGTGAGGCCGTGGCAGGCGACCCAGCCGAGCATGCACATCACGTCGGAGAGGTCGTTGGGGCCGGCCGCCTCGTGGATCTCGCGCAGCGTCAGGTTGGCGTGCAGGAGCAGGACCTGCCGCTGGGACGCCAGCGAGACGCCCACCTCGCCGCGCGTCGCCCCGACCGAGGACATGTACGCGTGATCCTGCTCGGTGAACGGCTGCTCGTCGGCGGCCAGCTCGATGGTGCGGCGGCGGAGGTTGACCGCGAAGTCGAGCATCGCGGCCGAGCCCCGCGTCTCGGCGGCCAGGCTGCGGTAGTCGGCGAGCTCGTTCGTGTACACCTCGACCGCCCGCCGCGCGTTGGCGTCCAGACGGCGGCGTAAAGCGCGGAACAGGCTGCCCATTTCTCGCCTTCCTCGACGGCCGACTCAATGGGTTTACTTGACCGGCGGTAATTGCGCAAGGTGACAAAGCCCGGAATGGCGTCACGCCGCGTATTTCTGAAGAAACAACAGGTGAATGGCCTTGTCACTTGTGACAAGCCGCCGGGCGGCGGCCAGGTGAGGATCATCACAGCTCACGATGACAGGCGGCCGCCCTGCTGAGACCCTGTCCGCAGGCGGGCCGCCCGTCCTGACCGCAGTCGGAACGCGTTGTTTATTACGTCCATTTCACCGCTTTAAGGGCGGTCGTTCGTTGGAGGATGGCCGTGGCGCATTCGCCGCAGAAACCGCCGCCGGCATTCACGCTCGGCGGGCGAACAATTACGGGGAGAAAGTGTTAGGCCAGGGCGGCGGGCCGCCCTGGCCGGCGCCGCCGGTCACCGTGGACCTGCGCGCGCCGTCGCCCGCCGCCGTCCGGTGGCTGCCGGAGGAGGAGTGCGCGTCGCGGGTCGTGCTCGCCGACCGCGCGGCCAGAGGCGAGTTCGCCGCGCTGCAGGCCGTGCTGCACCGGCTCGGCGTGCCCTCCGTACGCCTCGACGCCGCCCAGGCGGACGGCGGGAGGGACCCGCTGACGATCTCCCTCGACGACGGCCTGGTCACCCTCGAAGGGCGCTCCTTCCGTCCGACCGTCGTGTGGGCGCGCGGCCCGATGCCCAGAGCGATCCCGGACGGGTACGCCGGTTCGCTGATCGGCGCCGACTCCTGGTCGGCCCTGGTCGGCCAGCTCGCCGCGCTCGCCCCCGCCGGCCTCCCGGGCGGCGATCGCGCGGGACGCCTGGCGCAGCTGGCCGGGGCGGCGGCGGCCGGCGTACGCACGCCGCGCACGATCGTCACCACCGACCCCCGCACCGCCGAGGCGCTGAAAGGGGACAGGCTCGTGGTGAAGGTGCTGGACGAGCACTTCGTCGAGGCCGCGCCCGGCCACCTGGTGGGCCTGCTCGCCGAGGTCGTCGGCCGCGAGGCCCTCATGCGCCGCCGGCCGCCGGGTTTCCCGGTGATCGTGCAGGAGTACGTCGAGCACGACCTCGAACTGCGCGTCTACTACCTGGACGGCGACCTCCACGCCTTCGCCGTCAGCAAGCCGTCGCCTGACGCGCCCTGGCGGAACCCGGCCGCCGTCTCGGTCCGGGGCATGCCGGTCCCGCCGCGCGCCGCCGCGGTGGTGGGGCGGCTCGCGCGCGGCTGGGGGCTCACGTACGGCGCCTTCGACCTGCTGCTCACCCCGGAGGACGTCGTCTTCCTGGAGGTGAACGCGGACGGCGACTGGCGCTGGTTCGAGACCAAGGCCGGCACCCGCGCGCTCACGAACGCCGCCGCCTCGATGGTCAGGACCCTGCACGTGAACGTGCTGCGCGCGGCCGCCCCGCCGCCGATCGGCGGCGTGCTCGACTTCCTCGTGCTGGGCAGCGAGACATGGTGACGTCGGGGGAGGCACATGAGCCTGTACTGCTCGATCCTCGGCCCGCTCCAGGTCCTGGTGGACGGGCACGACGCCGTCATCGGCGCGCGCAAGCAGCGGCTGCTGCTCGCGCTGCTGCTGTGCCGGGCGAACGCGGTCGTGCCGGCCGCCGAACTGATCGACGCGCTGTGGGGAGAGACCCCGCCGCGTACGGCCAGGAAGAACCTGCAGGTCTACGTCTCCGCGCTACGCAAGCTCACCGGCGGCCGGATCGGCTTCCACGGCTGGGGGTACCGCTTCAGCGCCGCCCCCGGCGAGCTCGACCTGCTGCGCTTCAAGGAATTGGCCAGAGCGGGACGCGGCGCGATCCACGGCGGGAGGCCGGCGACGGCCGCCGAGCTGCTCGGTGAGGCGGTCGGCCTGTGGCGGGAGCAGCCGCTGACCGAGTTCGCGCACGTGCCCGGGGTGGCGCGGGAGGTGGCCGGGTTCACCGACCTGTTCCTGTCGGTCCAGGAGGACTGGGCCGAGCTGGAGATCGAGCTCGGCCACCACGTCGAGGCCCTGGCCGGCCTGGACGTCCTGGCCGCGCGCTTCCCCGCCCGCGAGCGGATCGCGGCGGCGCGGATGACGGCGCTGGCCCGCTGCGGGCGGGCGTCCGAGGCGCTGGCGCACTTCGAGGAGCTGCGCAGGCACCTCGCCAGCGAGCTGGGCATCGACCCGAGCCCGGTGCTCAAGCGCCTCTACCAGGACATCCTCACCGGTACGGTCGCCCGCCCCGCACCCGCCGTCCGCACGACCGACCAGCTCCCACGGGACATCGGCGACTTCGTCGGCAGAAAGCCAGAGATCCACCGCATCCTGCACGAACCGGCCGCCGTCACCCTGATCACCGGCGAGCCCGGCATCGGCAAGACCGCGCTCGCCGTCCACGTCGCGCACGCCCTGGCCCCCGGCTACCCCGACGGCGCCCTGATGGTCCCGCTCGGGGGAGGGGGAGCGCACGACGTCCAGCACGAGATCCTCGAATCCGTGGGGGTGAGCACCGCCGGGGTGCACGACGCGGACGTGCTGGCCTCGGTGTGGCGGTCCTGGCTGGCCGGGCGCCGCGTGCTGCTCGTCCTCGACGACGCCCCCGACGAGTCGAGCGTGCGCAGGCTGCTGCCCGGCTCCGGTGAGAGCCGGGTGCTGGTCACCAGCAGGAGCCGGCTGAGCGGGCTGGAGTCGGTGGCGCGCGTCGGGCTGGGCGAGCTGTCGGACGCCGAGGGCCTCGCGTTCCTGGCCGCGCAGCTCGGCCGCGACCGTACGCTCGCTGGCCGGGCCGCGCTCACCGCCCTCTTCGAGAGGTACGGGCGCTCCCCGCTGACGCTGCGCCTGCTCGGGGGCCGGTTCGCGCGGCTGCCGCACGTACCGTTGCGGGTGCTCGCCGAGCGGCTGACGCGGGCCGGAAACGTGCTGGACGAGTTCACCGCCGGTGACGTGTCGCTGCGGGCGCGGTTCGAGGAGTGCTACCGGGGTGCGGCGTTCGCCGCGCTGGGGGCGCTGCCGGGGCCGCCGTTCAGCCATGAGGAGCTGGTGGCGGCGCTGGGCGAGCGGGTCATCGAGGCGCTGCTGGAGGCGAACGTGCTGCGGATGCCCGAGATCGACCCGGCGGCGGAGGTCGCCGCGCACGCCCTGACGTACACGATGTCCCCTCTTGCTCATCTTTACGCCGCCGAACTCAGTAGGGTGGCCTCGCATGACCGACGCTGAGATCGAGATCACCGCCGAACTGGTCCGCGACCTGCTGCGCGACCAGCACCCGGATCTCGCCGGGCTGCCCGTCCGCGAGGTGGCGGGCGGGTGGGGCAACCAGATGTGGCGGCTCGGGGACGACCTGGCCGTACGCGTGCAGCGCATGGACACCACCCCGGAGCCCCAGCTCAAGGAACGGCGGTGGCTGCCCGAGCTGGCCCCGGCCCTGCCGCTGCCCATCCCGGTCCCGGTGCGGGCGGGTGAGCCGTCCGAGCGCTTCCCCAAGCACTGGACCGTGATGACGTGGGTGCACGGCGAGCCCCTCGACCTCGGCACGATCACCCGCGGCACCGACGCGGCCGACACGCTGGCCCGCTTCCTCCGTGCCCTGCACGTCCAGGCCCCCGCGGACGCGCCGACCTCCACCGACCGCGGCGCCCACCCCAGAGACTGCACGGGCGGCTTCGAGAGCTGGCTCAAGGAAGCCGACGCCCTCGACGGCATCGCCGCCGACGTCCGCGCCGTCTGGGACGACGCCGTCACGGCCGGTGAATGGACGGGCCCGCCGATGTGGGTGCACGGCGACCTCCACCCGGCGAACGTCGTCGTCGCGGACGGCACGCTCGCCGGCATCGTCGACTTCGGCGACGTGTTCGCCGGCGACCCGGCCTGGGACCTCATCGCCGCCTGGCTGCTGCTCCCGGCCGGCACCGCCGCCCGCTTCTTCGACACCTACGCCCGAGCCGACGAGGCGACGATCCGCCGCGCCAGGGGCCTGGCGGCCATGAAGTCCCTCTTCCTCATCCTGATGGGCCAGAACGGCGACCGCGGCCTCCCCGGCGGCAAACCGCACTGGGGCCCCCTGGGCCACGCGGCACTGGAACGGGTCCTCAAGGGCGTCTGAGCCACAGCGCGGCCGTCTCGGCGACGATGAAGCCGACGTACCCGGCGGCAGGTGAAACGCCCACATTCGTGGGGTTTCTCGCCCCTGCGTAGCGCGCTGATACTCGACACGACAACGCGACCCCAACCAACGAGAGGTGGCGGGTATGGCCGTGTCGGGCGACGTGGTGACGGCCGAGGCGCTGACCAAGCGGTATCGGCGCATGGAGACGCCGGCCGTGGACGACGTGTCGTTCGAGATCGCGCGGGGCGAGACGATCGGGCTGCTCGGCCCGAACGGCGCAGGGAAGACGACACTGATCAAGATGATCTGCGGGGTCACCGCGCCCACCTCAGGACGGGTCCAGGTGTTCGACGCCGACCCCGTGCGCCAGCCGGTGGCCGCCAAGAGCGGCATCGGGGCCATGCACCAGACCGCCCCGTTCGACGAGATGCTGCCCGCACTGGACAACCTGCGCATCTCAGCCCGGTTCCGTGGCGTGCGGTGGCGGGACGTACGGCCGTGGGCGCTGGAGCTGGCCGAGTTCCTCGGCGTGGCCAAGGCGCTGCCGCAGCTGTGCTTCCAGCTGTCCGGCGGGCAGCGGCAGCGGCTGCAGCTCGTCCGCGCCCTCATCACGCTGCCCAAGCTGCTCATCCTCGACGAGCCATCGGCCGGCCTCGACGTGGCGGGCCGCCACCAGATCGAGCGGTTCGTGACCTGGCTGCGCGAGGAGCACGGCGTGACCGTGCTGTGGACCAGCCACCACATCGACGAGCTGGAACGCAACAGCCAGCGGGTGATGGTCATCAACCAGGGACGGGTGCTGCGCTTCGCCAAGCCGCGCGAGCTGGTGGAGGAGTTCGGCTCGGTGCACCTGCGGGTGACCCTGGCCGACGCCGCGGCGGGCGGCGCCCTGGTGGCGTGGGCGGGCAACGCCGGGCTGACCGCCACCGCCGAGGACACCGAGGTACGCATCGAGGGCCCCTGCGCCAAGGAGATGCTGCCCGAGCTGACCCGGCACTGCCAGGACCACGACATCGCGATCAGCGGCGTCTCGACCGCGCTGGACTCGCTGGAGACGGTCTTCCTCCGCATGACCGAGAACGAGGGCTGACCATGGCCGCCGACCTCACCTTCACCACCGCGCCGCCCACCGTGGCCCCGAGGGCCGCCGACCTGTTCGCGGTGATCTACCGCGAGTACGCGCTGCTGGCCCGCAACCGCATCAACCTCATCCTCAGCCTGGCGCCGATGCTGGTGTACCTGCTGCTGGTGAACACCTCGCTGAGCAACCTGGTCGGCAGCATCTCCTACCGGGGCGAACAGCTGCCGTTCGCGGTCTTCCTGCTGCCGATGGTGCTGGCGATGTCGATCGTCAGCGCGTCAGGCACCTCGGGGGTGGCGCTGTTCCAGGAGGAGCTGAGCGGGGTGGCGACCCAGCTGTGGTCGTACCCGATGCGCCGCTCCCGGTTCCTGCTCGGCAAGCTGCTGGCCGGGGTGTCGCTGGTGCTGGGCCAGAGCCTGCTGGCGCTGGGCGTCGCGGTGGTCATCTTCGACCTGCCGTTCGGGGCGGAGGGCTGGGCCGGGCTGCTGGTGGCGCTGACGCTGGCCGCGATCGCGTTCAACGGGCTCTACCTGGCCGCGGCCATCACGATCACCGACTTCCAGACGTTCATGGTGGGGTCGAACGTGTCGATCCTGGTGCTGGTGTTCAGCGCGCCGTCGATGTACACGGTCGACCAGATGCCCGTGGTGCTGCAGTGGATCGCCATGGTCAACCCGCTGACGTACGCGATCAACGGGATGCGGGACGCGGCGCTGTTCGGGTTCGCCGACGCGTGGGTGAACCTGCTGGTGCTGGCGGTGATCGCGGTGGTCACGTACGCGGTGGCCGGCCGGGCGCTGCTCAACCGGGCACGGAACCTCTGACATGCTGATATCTGACGCCAAAGTACGGCTCCCCGGCACCGACCGCGCCCGCGACCCGGCGGCCACGCTGACGATGGCCCGGCGGGCGGCCCGCGCGGTCGGGGTCACCCGGGTCGCCGACATCACCAGGCTCGACACCGTGGGCATCCCGACGTTCCAGGCCATCCGGCCCGCCTCCCGCACGCTCGCCGTCTCCCAAGGCAAGGGCGTCACCCCCGACCTGGCCAGACTGTCGGCGATCATGGAGTCCATCGAGCTGTGGCACGTCGAACAATCCCTGCCGCCGGACGTCACCGCGCCCCCGCGCGAATGCCGGCTCGGCTACGACGTCCACGCCCTCGTCCCCGCCACGCCGAGCCTGCTGCACGACGGCCTGCCGCTGGACTGGCTGGCGGGCACGTCGCTGGAGGACGGCTCGCCCACGCTGGTGCCGCGCGACGCCGTGGCGCTGACGCTGGAGCGCGGCACCGGCTGGAGCCCGCCGCTGTTCCTCGCCTCCAGCAACGGCCTGGCCAGCGGGAACACGCGGACGGAAGCGATTCTGCACGCCCTGTACGAGGTGATCGAGCGGGACGCGGTCACCGCCGCGGGCCCGACAGGAGGGGTCCGCGTGGATCCGGGCACGTCGGGGTCGCCGATCGTGGACGAGCTGTGCGCCACGCTGGCGCGGGCCCGCGTACGGCTCGAGGTCAGGCACCTGCCGTCGCCGACCGGGCTGCCGTGCTTCCTGGCCAGGATCAGCTGCGACGACTACCCGCCGGCGTTCTTCGGGTTCGGCTGCCACCTCAGCTCGGAGATCGCGCTCACCCGGGCGATCACCGAGGCGGCGCAGGCGCGGCTGGCGTACGTGTCAGGGGCCCGCGACGACCTGCGCGCCGACTTCCACGACGGCGTCACCCGGCGGGAGAGCTCCGAGCCGTCGCACGACGTCCCCCTCATGCGCGCGCACGACACCCTGGCCGATGACCTGGAGGACGCGGTCGAGCGGTCCGCCGCGGCCTTCGGCCACCCGCCCCTCGTCGTCGACCTGACCCGCGAGGAGATCGGCGTCCCTGTCGTCAAGGTGGTGGCGCCGGGCGCCCGCGTCTCCCCGGAGGTGCTGTGATGAGTCACGTCGTCTACGCGGGCCCGACGATCTCCGCCGGCGAGATCCGCACCGCACTCCCCGGCGCGCGGGTCAGGCCGCCCGTCGCCCGCAACGACCTGTTCACCGAGACCTGGACGCCGGGGGACACCGCGGTCATCATCGACGGCTACTACCGCGAACGCCTCTCCGTGGGCCACAAGGAGATCCTCTGGCTGCTCGGGCAGGGCGTCCGCGTCATCGGCGCGGCCAGCATGGGCGCGCTGCGTGCCGCCGAGCTGAGCTCGTACGGCATGCGCGGCGTCGGCACGATCTTCCACCTGTACGCGGGCGGCGAGATCGACGGCGACGACGAGGTGGCGGTGCTGCACGGCCCCGCCGAGGTGGGCTACCCGGCGGGCACGGTCGCGATGGTCAACCTGCGGCACGGCTGCCGCGAGGGAGCCAGGACCGGCCTGGTCCCGCAGGAGGCGGCCGAGCGGATCCTGGCGGCGGCCAAGGCCCGCCCGTTCACTCATCGGACCTGGCACGAGCTGGCCGGGGACGTACCGGACGACCAGGACGCCCTGCACACGCTCAGAAGCAAGATCGCGGCCGGCGACTGGGACCTCAAGCATTCGGACGCGGTGGAGGCCCTGAACAGAGCCCGCGACGAGGACCCGGCACCCATCCGTCCCGACGACACGGCGCTGACCGGAATCACCCACAACGAGGCGCTGAAGTGGGGATCGCGGCGCGAGTACGCGCCGGGACGCTGGATGTCCGACCTCGACGTGCTGACGGCGGCGCGGCTGTTCGACGACGACTACCCCGCCCTGCACGAGCAGGCACTGACGACCCTGCTGGTGGACTTCGCAGCCGTGCACGGCCTGAGCCTGGAGGACTACGCCCGCACCTGGCTCGGCGTGGCGGAGAGGCTGCCCAAGGAACTGGCGGTCTGGTTCACCGAGGAGGAACGCGCGGCGCTGCCGTTGAAGGAGCAGCTCAGGCTCGTCATGGTACGGGTCTGGCCGCTCTGGAAGTCGGCCGACTGGCGCCCGGCCGTCATGACGCGGCTGCGCGACACCGGCCGCTGGGACCGATGGACCGATGTGGTCGCACGCGCCGACGAGGTCGCGGAGCAGCACAGGGGACGGCTGGTCGTCCCGCCGCCCGAGCTGTGCGGCCGGCTGTTCCTGCGTCACTGGCCCGGCACCCCGCCCCAGGTCGCGATGGCCCGCCGCGGCTTCCTCGGCGTCGAGGACCTCGGCCACGCGGCCACCCGCTTCTTCGCCCTGGACGTGAAGACCCCCGGCGGAGCACGGTGACGACCGCGCCGCCGCGGCGACTCGACCCGGCAGCGCACGCCGCGGACCCGCACCCGATCCTGCACGCGATGCGGGCACAGGAACCGGTGTACCGGCACGTCGAGCCCGCGACCGGCCGCGTGTTCTGGTACCTGACCAGGTACGACGACGTGCGCCGCGCGCTCGCGGACCCGCTGCTGGGCCGCCAGATCGACCGGCTGCCGCCCGAGTCGGCCGCACGACACCGTGCTTGGGACCGCGACCCGCTGCCGATGGTCCGCAGGAGCGTGGTCAACCTGGACCCGCCCGACCACACCCGGCTGCGCCGCCTGCTGGCGCCCGCGTTCACCGCACGGGCGGTGGCCGCACTCGAACCGCGCATCGAACGCCACGTCGCCGACCTGGTCGAGCGCATGAACGGCCACGAGGAGACCGACCTGATCCAGGAGCTGGCCCTGCCCCTGCCCACGTTGATCATGGCCGAGCTGCTCGCCATCCCACGTCGGGACCTGCCCCTGCTGCGCCGCTGGAGCGACGGCATGCTGCGCGGCAGGGACCGGCGGCACGGCATGGAGTACATCGCCTACCTGCAACGGACGCTCACCGAGCGGCGCGCCCACCCCGGCGACGACCTCATGTCGCAGCTCATCGAGGGTGACCTCAGCCGGGCCGAACTGCTGTCCAGCGTGTTCCAGCTCCTGCTGGCCGGCGACGAGACCACCGCCAACGCGATCGGCAACGGCCTGCTCGCCCTGCTGCGCCACCCCGGCCAGGCGGCGCGGCTGCGTGCCGGCCCGGAGCTGATCGACGCGGCCGTGGAGGAGATGCTGCGCTTCGACGGCCCCGTGGGACACGCCAGGCCGCTGTACGCGCTGGCCGACGTGGACATCGGCGGCACCACGATCCCGCGCGGCGACACCGTGCTGCCGATGCTCGTGGCGGCGAACCGCGACCCGGAGGTGTTCGAGCGGCCGGACGCGTTCGACGTGGCCCGCGCCCCCAACCGGCACCTGGGTTTCGGCCACGGCATCCATTTCTGCCCCGGCGCCGCGCTGGCCCGCGTGCAATTGCGCGCCGTCGTGCGCGCGTTGTTCCGTCGCCATCCCGGCATCACCCTGTCCGCCGCCGATCTGGAATGGACGCCCGACCTTTTCGTCCGCGGCGTCCGCCGGCTGCCCGTACGGCTGTGCACCCACATTGATGGGGTTGCCCGCCCGACATATGGCCGGGCGATACTCGACGTGAAAGG
>NZ_JBHMCF010000058.1:0-80563 GCF_042428605.1 Nonomuraea salmonea | reverse complement strand
GCACTCGGCGCCGTCATCGTGGTCGGCGCGCTGGCCATCTGGATGCGGTTCGACACCGTTAACCAGCGGCGCAAGGAGGCGAAGAAGGCGCAGGTGGAGGCCGAGTTCGAGGAACTGTCCGAGGAACCGGCGGCCGGTGGCTTCCCTGTGCCGCCGCTCGACCTGCCGCACTACCACGGGGTGCAGCACAAGGAGATTCCCAGTGGGACTAACTGACTGGCTGAACCCCGTCAAAGGCTTCGGGGTCACCTTCCACACGATGTTCAAGAAGCCCGTCACGACGAACTACCCGGAGGAGAAGAAGCCGACGGCTCCTCGCTTCCACGGGCGTCACCAGCTCAACCGCTGGCCCGACGGGCTGGAGAAATGCGTCGGGTGCGAGCTGTGCGCCTGGGCGTGTCCGGCCGACGCCATCTACGTCGAAGGCGCGGACAACACCGAGGACGAGCGCTTCTCGCCGGGCGAGCGTTACGGACGCACGTACCAGATCAACTATCTGCGGTGCATCCTGTGCGGCCTGTGCATCGAGGCGTGCCCGACGCGAGCGCTCACCATGACCAACGAGTACGAGCTGGCCGACTCCAGCCGCGAGAGCCTCATCTACACCAAGGAGATGCTGCTCGCGCCCCTCACGCAGGGCATGGAACAGCCGCCCCACCCCATGCGACTCGGTGAGACCGAAGAGGACTACTACCGGCTGGGGCGGACCAATGGGTGAGACCATCACTTTCTGGGTGCTGGCCGTCGTCTCCGTCGGCGCCGCACTCGGCATGGTCTTCAACCGCAAGGCCGTGTACTCCGCGCTG
This sequence comes from Nonomuraea salmonea, assembly GCF_042428605.1. Lineage (NCBI taxonomy): Bacteria > Bacillati > Actinomycetota > Actinomycetes > Streptosporangiales > Streptosporangiaceae > Nonomuraea > Nonomuraea salmonea. The sequence goes on along the minus strand of NZ_JBHMCF010000058.1, from coordinate 79,757 downwards.
ATGCTCGGCACCGTCATGCTCTGCCTGGCCGTCCTGTACGCCGTGCAGGACGCGCCGTTCCTGGCCGCGGTGCAGATCATCGTCTACACCGGCGCGATCATGATGCTGTTCCTGTTCACGCTCATGCTCGTCGGCGTGGACTCGTCCGACTCCTTCGTCGAGACGCTGAAGGGCCAGCGCTTCTGGGCGATCATCGCCGCCGTCGGCTTCTCGGTGCTGATCATCCTGGCCGTGGGCAACGCGATCTTCGCGCCCGAGGCCGGGCTCGCGGCGGCCACCCAGCAGGGCGGCTACATCCGCTCGATCGCGCTGCAGCTCTTCACCAAGTACGTGTTCCCGTTCGAGATCACCTCCGCGCTGCTGATCACCGCGGCGCTGGGCGCGATGGTGCTGGCGCACCGCGAGCGGGTCACCAAGAAGGCGACGCAGAAGGACCTGTCCCGGGCTCGCTTCCAGGGCGACCGCCCGTCGCCGCTGCCCGGCCCCGGCACCTACGCCAGGAACAACGCCATCGACATGCCGGCGCTGCTGCCCGACGGGTCGGTGGCCGAGTCCTCGGTCAACCGCTACATCGCCCGCTACGACGTGGAGCATGACCGCCTGCCGGACAACCCCAAGCTGGCCCAGGCGATCAAGCACACGGCCGAGGAGGGCACGGCGCCGACCGAGGCCGAGCAGGACGCCGAGAGCAATGAGGTGACCAAGTGACGACCCACTACCTCGTCCTGTCCGGCCTGCTGTTCGCGATCGGCGCCATGGGCGTGCTGATCAGGCGCAACGCCATCGTGGTGTTCATGTGCGTCGAGCTCATGCTCAACGCCTGCAACCTCGCGTTCGTGACGTTCGCCCGGCAGGTGGGCAACCTGGAGGGCCAGATCATCGCGTTCTTCGTGATGGTGGTGGCCGCGGCCGAGGTCGTCGTCGGCCTGGCAATCATCGTGACGATCTTCCGAACCCGCAGGTCCGCGTCCGTCGACGACGCCAACCTGCTGAAGTACTAAGAGGTGACTGGTGGAATCTCAACTCGCTGAGATCGTCCAGCACACCGGTGGAGTGATCGGCAACGCCTGGCTGATGATCGCGTTCCCGCTCGTGGGCGCGTTCATCCTGCTGGTGTTCAACCGGTTCACCGACCGTTGGGGCCATCTGCTGGGCGTGGCCATGTCCCTCGCCTCGTTCGTCGTGGCGGTGCTGGCGTTCTTCGAGCTGATCGGGTTCGGGGCGGAGGAGCGCCGCCGGGCGGTGCACCTGTACGAGTTCATCCCCGGCATGGTCGACATGGGGCTGCTCATCGACCCCCTGTCCATCAGCTTCGCGCTGCTGATCACCGGTGTGGGCTCGCTGATCCACATCTACTCGATCGGCTACATGGCGCACGACGAGCACCGGCGCAGGTTCTTCTCCTACCTGAACCTGTTCGTGGCCGCGATGCTGCTGCTGGTGCTGGCCGACAACTACGTCGGGCTGTTCATCGGCTGGGAGGGCGTCGGTCTGGCGTCGTACCTGCTGATCGGGTTCTGGCAGTTCAAGCCGTCCGCGGCGACCGCGGCGAAGAAGGCGTTCGTCGTCAACCGCGTCGGTGACTTCGGCCTGCTGGTCGGCATGTTCGTCATCTGGACCACGTTCGGCACCCTGACCTTCCAGGGGCTGGGCGAGCAGATCCAGCCCGGCCAGACCAACGGCGCGATGCTCGCCATCGGCCTGCTGCTGCTCCTCGGCGCCTGCGGTAAGTCCGCGCAGCTGCCGCTGCAGTCCTGGCTCCTCGACGCCATGGAGGGCCCGACCCCGGTCTCGGCCCTCATCCACGCCGCGACCATGGTCACCGCCGGTGTCTACCTGGTGGTCCGCTCGGGGGCGTTCTTCTTCCCCGAGGGCTCGGGCGCCGCGCTCGCCGCCGCCATCGTCGGCGCGGTCACGCTGCTCGCCGGTGCCATCATCGGTTGCGCGAAGGACGACATCAAGAAGGGCCTGGCCGGTTCGACGATGTCGCAGATCGGCTACATGATGCTCGGCGCGGGCCTCGGCCCCGCGGGCTACGCCTTCGCGATCGGCCACCTGATCACGCACGGCTTCTTCAAGGCCGACATGTTCCTCGGCGCCGGCTCGGTCATGCACGGCATGAACGACGAGGTCGACATGAGGAAGTACGGCGCGCTGCGCAAGGCCATGCCGATCACGTTCGTCACGTTCTTCATCGGCTACCTGGCGATCATCGGCTTCCCGCTGCTGTCCGGCTACTTCACCAAGGACGGCATCATCGAGACCGCGGTGCACCACCAGCCCATCCTCGGCTGGCTGGCCGTGCTCGGCGCCGGCGTCACCGGCTTCTACATGTCGCGGATGGTCTTCATGACCTTCTTCGGCGAGAAGCGCTGGGACAAGGAGGCGCACCCGCACGAGTCGCCGCTCGTGATGACGGTGCCGCTGATGATCCTCTCGCTCGGCGCGCTCGGCCTCGGCGCCTACCTGGTCCTGGGCGGCACGCTGTACAAGTTCCTGATCCCGGCGGTCGGTGGCAGCCTCGACACGGTGCCGGAGTTCGCGCCGTTCAGCACGGCAGGGCTCGTCACGCTCGCGCTCGTCGCGGTCGGCGTCGTGTTCGCCTGGCTGCGCTACGGCCGGGTCGAGGTGCCGTCGGTGCAGCCGCGCGGCAACTTCCTCACCACGTTCGCCCGGCGCGACCTGTACGGTGACGCGCTCAACGAGTCGCTCTTCATGCGGCCCGGCCAGTGGCTGACCCGCCTCGCGGTGTTCTTCGACAACCGCGGCATCGACGGGATCGTCAACGGTCTGGCGGCGGGCATCGGCGGCAGCTCCGGGCGCCTTCGGCGGATCCAGACGGGCTTCGCCAGAACGTACGCGCTGTCCATCCTGATCGGTGCCGCCCTGCTGACCGGCGCCCTGCTCCTCGTTGGGAACATCTGATGTCACCCTGGCTTCCGATACTCATGGCGGTGCCCGTGGTGGGCGCCGTCGTGGTGGCCCTGCTTCCCAAGGGCAGTGACAAGCTGGCCAAGCAGGTCACCCTGCTGTTCTCGCTGGCGACGCTGGTCCTGACCGGCGTCATGGCCGCCGGGTTCGACCCCGACGGCGACCGCTTCCAGTTCACCGCCGCCTACAACTGGATCCCGAGCTTCGGCGTGAAGTTCGGGGTCGGCGTGGACGGCGTCGCGCTCGTGCTCATCGCGCTGTCGGTGGTGCTGGTGCCGATCGTGGTGCTGGCCTCCTGGCACGACGCCGACGGCGTGAAGACCGCCGACGGCACGGTGATCGCGCCCAAGCGCTCGGTGAAGACGTACTTCTCCCTGCTGCTGGTGCTGGAGACGATGATGATCGGCGTCTTCGCGGCGACCGACATCTTCCTGTTCTACGTCTTCTTCGAAGCCATGCTGATCCCGATGTACTTCATGATCGGGTCGTACGGCGGCGCCCAGCGGTCCTACGCGGCCGTCAAGTTCCTGCTGTACTCGCTCTTCGGCGGCCTGCTCATGCTGGTCGCGGTCATCGGCCTCTATGTCGTCGCCGGCAAGCAGTCCTTCATGTTCCCCGAGCTCGTCGGGGCCATCCAGGACCCGGCCATGCAGAAGTGGCTGTTCGGCGGCTTCTTCATCGCCTTCGCCATCAAGGCGCCGCTCTGGCCGGTGCACACCTGGCTGCCCGACGCGGCCGCGCAGGCTCCGGCCGGCGCCGCGGTGCTGCTGGTGGGCGTGCTGGACAAGGTCGGCACGTTCGGGATGCTGCGCTTCTGCCTGGAGCTGTTCCCCGACGCGGCCAAGGCGTTCACGATGCCGATCGTCGTGCTGGCGGTCATCAGCATCATCTACGGCGCCATCGTCGCCATCGGCCAGACCGACATGAAGCGGCTCATCGCGTACACGTCGATCTCGCACTTCGGGTTCATCGTGCTCGGGGTGTTCGCCATGTCGGACGTCGCCCAGTCCGGCGCGGCGCTCTACATGGTCAACCACGGCTTCGCCACGGGCGCGCTGTTCCTGGCGGCCGGGTTCCTCATCGCGCGGCGCGGCTCGCCGTTCATCGGGGACTACGGAGGCGTGCAGAAGGTCGCCCCGCTGCTCGCGGGCTTCTTCCTGATCGCCGGTCTGGCCGGTCTCTCGCTGCCGGGCCTGTCGTCCTTCGTCAGCGAGTTCATGGTCATGATCGGCACGTACTCCAGCCAGGCCCACGGGTCCGGTGCGCTGACGGTGGCGGCGATCGTCTCCGCGGTCGCGGTGATCCTCGCGGCCGTCTACATCCTGTGGATGGTCCAGCGGACTATGAACGGGCCGACGGCCGAGCCGGTCAAGGCGTTCAAGGACCTGAACGCCCGCGAGGTCTGGGTGCTGGCTCCGCTGGTCGCCCTGATCATCGGGTTCGGCTTCTTCCCCAAGCCGCTGCTTGACGTGATCAACCCGTCAGTGCAACAGACGCTGACCAACGTGAAGGTACCCACCTCCACCGTCGCTGAGAAGGGGACAGGCCAGTGAACCCCGCCATCGATGCGCCGACGATCGAGTACGGCACGCTGGCGCCGCTGCTGGTCGTCTTCGGCGCGGCCTGCATCGGCGTGCTCGTCGAGGCGTTCGCGCCGCGTTACCTGCGCAAGTCCATCCATGTGCCGCTCACGCTGCTGAGCCTGGCCGGCGCGTTCGCGCTGGTGCTGGTGCAGACGCTGCGCGGCCAGGTGTCCTCCACGCCGGCCGCCATGGGCGCGCTCGCCGTGGACGGGCCGTCGCTGTTCATCTGGGGCGTCATCCTCGTCCTGTCGTTCGTCTGCGTGCTGCTCATCAATGACGAGGGCCACTTCGTGGCCTCCGCCGCGGCCGTGCCGGGCAGCGCCGACGAGGAGGAGGCCGAGGCCCACGACAACGGCACCGGCCACACCGAGGTCTACCCGCTGGTCCTGTTCGCGGTGGGCGGCATGCTGCTGTTCCCCGCCTCGCACGACCTGCTGATGATGTTCGTGGCCCTTGAGGTCATGTCGCTGCCGCTCTACCTGCTGTGCGGCCTGGCCCGCAGGCGTCGCCTCCTCTCGCAGGAGGCGTCCATGAAGTACTTCCTGCTGGGCGCGTTCTCCTCGGCCTTCTTCCTGTACGGCACCGCGATGATCTACGGCTTCGCGGGCACCGTCTCGCTGCCCGGCATCAACCAGGCCATGGCCGCGGGCAACTCGCTCGACCCGCTGCTGCTCATCGGGTTCGCGCTGCTCGGCGTGGGTCTGCTGTTCAAGATCGGCGCGGCGCCGTTCCAGGCCTGGAAGCCGGACGTCTACCAGGGCGCCCCGACGCCCATCACCGCCCTCATGGCCTCCGGCACCCTCGTCGCGGCCGTCGGGGCCGTGCTGAGGGTCTTCTGGGTCGGCCTGGGCAACCTTGACTGGGAGTGGCGGCCGGTCATCTGGGGCGTCGCGGCGCTCACGATGATCGTCGGCTCGATCCTGGCGATCACGCAGACCGAGATCAAGCGGATGCTGGCGTACTCGTCCATCGCGCACGCCGGCTTCTTGCTGGTCGGTGTGATGGCCACGTTCGGCGACGCGCGGCAGAACGCCGACTCGCTCAAGGCGATCCTGTTCTACCTCGCGGTCTACGGCATCACCACGGTCGGCGCGTTCGCCGTGCTGACCCTCGTCCGCGACCCGGGCGGCGAGGCGGGGCACCTGTCCCGCTGGGCCGGTCTCGGCAAGCGGGCGCCGGTCCTGTCGGGCGTGTTCGCCTTCTTCCTGCTCGCCTTCGCCGGCATCCCGCTGACGAGCGGCTTCTTCGGCAAGTACGCCGTCTTCGCCGCCGCGCTGAACAGCGGCACGCAGCCCGGCGACTCCATGGGCGGCTGGATGGCCGGCCTGGTCGTCGTCGGCGTGATCGCCTCCGCGATCGCCGCGTTCTTCTACGTCCGCGTCATCGTGCTGATGTTCTTCAGCGAGCCGGCCGCCGACGGCCCGGCGGTCGCGGTGCCCAGTATGGGGACCGTGGCCGTCATCGCCGTTTCGCTGCTGGTTACGGTAGGGGTGGGGCTCTATCCGGAGTCCGTGCTCGGTGTTGCCAACGACGCTGCTAGCAGCCTGTTCATCAGATAAGGGGATCTCGTATGTCCGCGCCTCCCGTGGTTGACCTTCCCATCGAGGACGAGCGGTTGGCGCAGGACGTGGCCAACGGACTGGCCGCGGTCGAGAAGCTCCTGCGCTCGTCCGTCGAGAGTGAGGACGCCTTCGTCACGGAGGCGTCCAAGCACCTCATCGAGGCGGGCGGCAAGCGGTTCCGTACGTTGATGGTGCTGCTGGCCGCCCAGTTCGGCGACCCGTCGGCGCCGGGTGTGGTGCCCGGCGCCGTGGTCATCGAGCTGACCCACCTCGGCTCGCTCTACCACGACGACGTCATGGACGAGGCCCCGGTGCGCCGGGGCTCCCCGTCCGCCAACGCCCGGTGGGACAACACCGTGGCCATCCTCACCGGCGACTACCTGTTCGCCCAGGCCTCGGACCTGCTCGCCGACCTCGGTCCCGAGCTGATCCGCATCCAGGCGCAGACGTTCTCGCGGCTCGTGCAGGGCCAGATCAGGGAGACGATCGGCCCGCGCGCCGACGAGGACCCGATCGCCCACTACCTGAGCGTCCTGTCCGACAAGACCGGTTCGCTGATCGCTGCCTCGGGCCGCTTCGGTGCGCTGCTGTCGGGCGCCCCGGCCGACGTGGAGGAGCGGCTCAGCCGCGCCTGCGAGGCCATCGGCGTGGCCTGGCAGCTCGGCGACGACCTGCTCGACGTGGCCTCCTCGGGCGCGCAGTCGGGCAAGACGCCCGGCACGGACCTCAAGGAGGGCGTCAAGACCCTCCCGGTCCTGTACGCGCTCGCCGCCGGCGACCACCCCCGCCTGACGGCGCTGCTGTCCAGCCCGGTCGCCGATGAGGACCTGGACGAGGCCCTGACCCTGCTCCACGCCCACCCCGGCATGGCGCGGGCGCGGGCGGAGCTGGTGGCCTGGGTGGACCGCGCCCGGGCCGACATCTCGGGCCTGCCCGACATCCCGGCCAAGGGCGCGTTCCTCGCGCTCTGCGATTACGTGGTCGAGCGCTCCGGCTGAGCCTTGAGGGCCGCGACGCGGCTCCGGGCGGTCTGACGGGCCGCCCGGAGGCTGTCGTACGAGAAGAGCGCCAGCGCCAGCCAGACGATCGAGAACCCGATCCAGCGGCTGGGCGGCATGGTCTCCTTGGCGATGAGCACGCCGCAGGCGAACTGCAGGATCGGCGCGATGTACTGCAGCAGCCCGATCGTGCTCAGCGGCACCCTGATCGCCGCCGCGCCGAAGCAGATGAGCGGCACCGCCGTGATGAGGCCGCCCGCGACCAGCAGCAGCGCGTGCCCCGCGCCCTCCTGGCCGAACGTGGCCGTCCCCGTCGTCTGCAGCCAGGCCAGGTAGCCGATGGCCGGCAGGAGCAGCACCAGGGTCTCGATGGCCAGGCTCTCCGTGGCCTCGACGTTGGCCCGCTTCTTGACCAGGCCGTAAATGCCGAAGCTGAACGCCAGGGTCAGCGCCACCCACGGCAGCCGCCCGTAGTCGAGCGTCAGCACCAGCACCGCCAGCGCGCCGAACCCGACCGCCGCCCACTGCAGCGGCCGCAGCCGCTCGCGCAGCAGCGCCACCCCGAACAGCACGTTGACCAGCGGGTTGATGAAGTAGCCGAGGGCGCTTTCGACGACGTGGCCGCTGTTGACCGCGTAGATGTAGGTGCCCCAGTTGACGGTCACGAAGATCGCGGCCAGCGTCAGCAGTCCGAGCTTGGCGGGCTGCCTGAACAGCTGCTTCACCCACGACCAGTGCCGGCGTACGGCCAGCGCCACGGCCACCACGACCAGCGACCACACCATGCGGTGGGCGAGGATCTCGATGGCGCCGGAGGGCTTGAGCAGCGGCCAGTAGAGGGGGAACAGGCCCCACATGGTGTAGGCGGCGATCCCGTAGAAGATGCCACGCCGGGAGTCAGGCATGTAGTCCAGTTTCAGGCATTACCACCTTTCAATACAAGTTTGATCTTCTCAGACTGATTATGTAGAGATGCTTAATCGTCGGGCTGCGGCGGAGGGGTCGCGGGATGCGTACCAACGCAGTACAGGACGTACCCGGCATGAGGCGATTGCCCAGTCTGCGGGCCAGATGCTGCAGGCCTCTGAACCGGCCGCGCTCTTCTGACGTCCTCGTGTGCCTGTACGACGACTGCTACCGCAGGAGCGGCGAACGCGGCGTCGCCGTACTGAACCGGGCGGTGATGCTGTCCCCGCACGGCGTCGATCCGGTGATCTTCCCCCAGGAACTCACCCACGTGGAGCCCCACGCCCGCCTCAGGGGCGCCGAGGTCCCGCAGTGGTTCGACGGGGGCCTGGCCGTCCTGGTCAGCGACGGCCCCCGCTACCTGCCCCCGGCGACCGCTGCCTGCACACCCCAGGCCTTCCCTAAGAGGTACGTGGCAGGTCCACGGGGATGAGGCCGTTTTCCGTCGCCCAGTGGAGGAAGTGCCCCGTCTTGAAGGGGAGGTGATACTCGCTGCTGAGGAGATCATCGGCGAGTTCTGAGACGAGGGGAACGGTGAGCAGGCCGCTTCTGATCGATGCGCAGAGCAGGGCGAGGGTAGGGGAGAGCAGGATCTTGTGATCCTCTGCAGCTTTCCGTGCGGCACGATCGTCGACCACCGCGGTGGCGTCCAGGGTTTGCGCGAGGGCGAGGACGCCCGCTTCCCCACGGTTTCGTTCACTACGCACTAACAACTGGGCGAAGTGGGCGTAGGCCTTTATCTCTTCCAGCGAGCGAAGTTCGCGCTGTTCAATCCAGAAAGCCTGGAGGACCGCTGCGATGCGGGCGTCCCGAGCGGTGCCGGCTCCGAGCTCCGCGACGACCACATCAGGGATCAGTGCCTTACGGTCGCCTACCACTGCCTTCAGGACGCCCAGCCAATTATTGATGGCGAAATGGCTCAGCGGTCCTGTGTCGAAGACGAGCGTATCGGTGTCGGTCATGGCGCCTACGAGACGAACTTCCAGATGGAGCTCTCCGGCAATTTCGGCACCTCAGGGAGGTCGTCTTCGCCCCACGTGTCGAAGAGGAGGTCGGTCGCCCGCGCCGCGGACACGACGGCGTTACGGTAGATCGTGAGGATTCCTTTGATGTACGGATCCGGAAGATGAGGCGCTTCCAGTTCCCGTGGCACGACGAGGTTGTGGTCGATGATGTCTGCCTTCGTCGTGCGGACGGAACGGATGAAGTCCGCGTCCTTCTGGTCTATGAGCTCTACTTCCACCAGCCGGCGGGCCAAAGTCGACATGTCCACCCGATAGGCACTGGCCAGCTTGATGGCGGTGGTCCGGAGGTCGTTTCCTTCCGCCCGCAGGCGAGCCAAGTCCGCCTTCACGCCCTGTCGCGGCAGGAGCAGCGCTCGCCCGAAGCGATCGAGCCGGGCCTCCCAGACGTCGTCGTTCTGCTGCTCCGAGATGCGCCAGTCGATGGTGTACTCATCCGCGAATAGGTAATGGCCCAATTCGTGCGCCAAGGCGAGCCGCCGTCTGCCCACGCGGAGGCTTCCGTTGACGATCGCGACCCCGCCCTCCTTGAGGAGCATGGAGGCCGCGTCGGCGGCGTCGGTGCCCATGTCGAAGGAGAAGGTGAACAGGCCGAGCCCGGCGACTTCCGCGGAGAGGTTGAGTGCGGGTTTCGCAGGGCTCAAACCGATCAACTTGCGTGCTTCTGCGGCGGCTTCCTCGATGTCGTTCCCGGAGCCGGGGCGATCAAGCACTTGGCTCTTCGGCCATGCCTGGCCTGTGCGGGCGGTGACGAACTCGACGTTTCTGGCCGTCAGCTCGATCAGCCTGTCGATCGCGGGGCTGACGGCTCCAGGATCCTGAAGGTTGCGATGCGAGATGATCGCTTCAGGCGTCTTGTCGAAGAACCATTCGACCCTCTCGCCGACCGCGTCCGCGATGCGGGAGAGCTCCAAAGCGGACACGCGCCGCGATCCGTTTTCGATCTTCGCCAGCGCGGATCTGTCCAGGGTGATCGCCGTCGCCAGCTCTGTCTGCGTGAGGCCCGCTCGCTGACGTGCGTCCGCGATGCGGCTGCCCAGCTGGTTCTGCTCCTCCGCATCCATGTGTGCGATTATAGAACACGCATGCTTCTGGCCTGCAAGTACATGTTCCCGCCTCACGCTCGTCGGCGCCGGGTGGTCTTTGTTGGCCGCCTGAGCAGCCCGAAGGAGTGCAGTGGGACGGTGATCACCGGCCCCTCGGTGTTCGGGAGGAGCCCGGTGTCCGTTAAGCCGACGGAACATTGGAATTTCCCGAACAGCCATTGGGGCGCGTCGGCGTGGTGCGGTGATTCAGAGAGCGATGACGATTTTGCCGCGGACGTGGCGGGCGGCCTGGAGTTCCGTCGCCTCGCGGATCTTGTCCACGGGGAACGTCGCCGCGATGGGCATCCGGATCTCGCCTGTTGCGACCAGGCGGGCCAGCTCCGCCAGGTCGCTGGGGGTGGCGGTGGCGCCGTTCGCGGCCGGTACGCCTTCTACCTGGGCGGCGATGGTGCAGATGCGCTTGTCGGGGACGCCGAGTTCTCTGGCGGTTTCCACCGTCTCCGTTCCGTGCAGGTCCAGGGCGGCGGTGATGCCCTTGGGGGCGAGGGCTTGGACTCGGTCGGCCAGGCCGTCGCCGTACGCCACCGGCTCGGCGCCCAGGTCGCGGAGGAAGTCGGCCGAAGCCGGGGAGCCCGTACCGATGACGCGTGCTCCTGCGAGCCGGGCCAGCTGGACGGCGAAGACCCCGACCCCGCCCCCCGCGCCGCCGATGAGCACGGTGTCGCCCGGGCCGAGGTCGGCCACCCCGACGGCGGCCAGGGCCGTGCGGCCGGCGATCGTGAGGGTGGCGGCGGTGAGGTCGTCGATGCCGTCCGGGGTGTGGTGGGCCTCGTTCGCCGCGTTCCCGTCGGCCGGGTCGATCATCACGTAGTCGGCGACCGCGCGGGACAGAGCGCCGCCGAACACCCGGTCGCCCGGCGCGTAGCCGGTCACTCCGTCGCCGACCTGGTCGACCACTCCCGCGTAGTCCGTACCGAACCCGGCCGGAAGGCTCAGGCCGAACCGGGCGGCGGTGTCGGCGTCGGCGGTCATGATCCAGTCCATGGGGTTCAGGCCGGCTGCGGTGACCCGTACGCGGAGCTGTCCAGGGCCGGCCTCCGGAACGGGGACCTCACGGACGTCCAGGACCTCGGGGCCGCCCCACGCGTCGAGCTGGACCGCTCTGCCCTTCTGCTGTTCCTGCATGTGCACCTGTCTCCTTGGGGATCGAGGAAGCGCGTTGAAGCGGACTATGCTCCGTTTGTTGAGGCGACAGTAACACAACCGGAGCGTGATCCGTTTTGACTGAGGCTGAGATGCGCGCGCCGCGGGCGGACGCGGCCCGCAACCGCGACCAGTTGCTCGCGGTGGCGACCCGCATGTTCATGTCGGCCGAGGCCGAGCCGTCGATGCGGGCGATCGCGCGCGAGGCCGGCGTCGGCATCGCCACGCTCTACCGGCACTTCCCGACCCGTGAGTCGCTGGTCGACGCGGTCTACCGGGACCAGGTCGTACGGCTGACCTCCGGAGCCCGCGAGCTGCTCGACCGCATGCCTCCTGCGGAGGCGATGCGGCGCTGGATGGACCTGTTCGGGGACTGGATCGCGGCCAAGAACGGCATGATCGACACGCTGGTCGCGATGATCGAGTCGGGCGAGATCGCCCATGCGCAGACCCGCGGCGAGCTGCTGGCGGCCATCACCGCGATCCTCGACGCGGGGCGCGCGGCCGGCGACCTCCGCTCCGACGTCACCGCCGAGGACGTCGCCGACTCCCTCATCGGCATCTTCACCGTGGCGCCCCGGCGCGAGCACGACGCCAAGGCCGCCCGCCTCCTGAACCTCCTGATGGACGGCCTCCGCCCCGTCGCCTGAGCCCCAGATGGAAGGGAGGGCCGATGCGCTTTTTCTGGTGGGTGGTGGTGCCGGTGCTGGCCGGGCTCGTTCTGTTCGCCGCCGTACGCGAGGTGGTCCCCGCGTACAGCGCGCAGTTCGGCACCGGGATCCCCGGCACTTTCACCGCCACCGAACGGAACTGCGGCGGGCGCAGTTGCAGCTGGCGGGGGAATTTCGTCTCTGATGACGGCTCAGTTGTCAGGCGCGGGATCGGGCTGACGCCGGGCGCGGAGCCGGCGCGGGCGGGGGATCGGGTGCCGGCGATGGAGGCGGGCAACCGGTACAACGTCTATCCGCGGGACGGCTCGACGGACTGGTTCATCATCACCTTGCTCGGCACGGTCAGCGTGGGCGTGCTCGCCGCTTGGGGCATCGGAGTGGTACGCACGCTTCGCCGATCGGTGGGCTGTTGTTCGTCTGAATCCTGAGTCGGGGGCTCGCCGGGTTCGATTCGGCGATGGCCTTCTCCGGCGTATGCGCTGGGATTCTATACAGATCGATGTACAGTTCATGTATGACTGTTCTGCACGACGCCACTGAATTGAGCGTCACCGAGGCGGCCAAGCGAGGCGTTGCCCGCCTGGTGGCCGACGCGGAGCATGGGGCCGATCTGGTGGTCACTCGCCGGCATCAACCGGTGGCGGCCGTGGTGAGCATTCGTCGGCTCAATGAGCTGGAGGAAGCCGCGGCTGATCTCCGTGATCTGGCGCTGGTGCTCGCCCGGTCGGTGACGGATACGGGAGAGCGGGTTGCCCTCGATGAGGTGCTTGCCGCCTTCGGGCATACTCGCGACTCGCTGTCCGCCCTTCCGGACGATGAGTGAGTCGTGTCCGACGTCATCTTCACTGCGCCGGCAGTCGACGATCTTCGGCGCATCGGCCCGGACGCGGTGCCCAAAGTGCTCAAGAAGATACTCCTTCTGCTGGACAATCCAGAGGCCGGTTATCCGCTGAGCGGGGAGCTGACCGGTTTTCGCAAGCTGGTGGTCGGACGCAACACCTGGCGGGTCGTCTATCGGATCACCGAGGACAAGACAGTGGAGATCTGCGAGGTGTGGGCGGTCGGTGAGCGGGCTGACGCGGAGGTATATGCAGAGGCGACGGCGAGGGTTCGCGAGGCGGGGACGGATCGTCCTGAGGTCGTGCAGCTGGGCCAGGTGATCGAACGACTTGGCGCGATCGTGGATCGCATCCGCCTGGAGAAGACCCCTCCTAGGGAACCGGTTCCGGACTGGCTCGCTGATCGGCTGATTCACACCGTCGGCATGGCGCGTGAGGACGTGGCCGCTCTTGATCTTCAAGAGGCGGTCGACGTGTGGGCCGAGTACCGATCCAAGCCTCAGTAGTTCGCGCATCCTGGTTTCAGCTTGGTGTCTCGTCGGTCCATTCGGCGACTTCATAAGTTGCGTACTCCGCCAGCTCGCCGGGCTTGTGGAAGCGGTCGGGTTGGGTTTCGGGCGTCAGGCGGCGGGGTTCGCCGTCGTCGCCGGGTGGGAGGTCGCGGGTGCCTTGTGGTGGGGTCGCCACCAGGTCTCGCATGGCGAGCAGGGTTCCGTTGCCGGGGTTGATGATCCACTGGCGGCGGTAGGTGCCGAGTTGCCGGGGTGCGGTGGAGAGGCCGAGAGGGATGGTCGTTTCCAGCGGCAAAGAGATCACCACTCCGGTACGGCCCAGCGGGTCGGTCGTCCGGCCTTCTACTTTCACACCGGGCAGGGTGGCGAGCATGCGGAACGCTGCCGATCGCACTGCCGGTGGGACGGGTGCCTCGGCGAGCAGGGTGCCGGCCACGTCGCTCAAGGCCCGGATTCGCTTCTCGCCTTCCAGGGCCCTTATCGGCTGCCGGGTGACTTTCGGTGCGTACGCTTCCCAGTTGCCTTTGAGGTCCAGCAGCGTGTTCTTCAATTGCTCGGGGTGGGTGGGCAGCGCGGCGAGTTGGCGTGGGGTCATGCCGAAGAATTGACGTCCGGCCACCTGGCGGCACGACTGTTTTCTGTCGGGGGCGTCGAAGAAGAGGAAGCCCGACGCGACCTCCACCTTTGTCGGAGCACCCGCGGCCTGCCATTTCTGCTTGTCGCGGGCGTTCCACGGGCGGGCGGGCAGATCCTTGACGGCGTTGCATCCCGTGCCGCGCAGGTCGGTCCAGGCGTCGTACTGCATTCTCGACTCGACCTTGTAGTGCTCCACCGCGTTCTCGCCGACCGCGTGAATCTTCCCGGCGATTCTGGTGGTGTGCCAGTACGTGCCGGTCGGCCCCCTCTGTACGTTGGTGGCGGCCACCAGAAGGGCGTTTTCCGGAGTCCGCTTGCCGGGAAGCTCCCGGTCCGGGGTTACAGAAATGGCGGCGAACGTTGCCGCGACCAGGGCGGCCGTCGCCATCGCCAAAGGCATTCTGAAGCGGCGTGGCCGGCGAACGGATCGCCAGTCCGCCCGCAGGGCAAGCCGTTCCGGGCTTTCCTCCTCGGCCAGTGCCGTCCGCATGCGCCGCAGTGCGTCGAGTTCATCCATGGTCGTTCTCCCGCAGGAGGGCCTTGCGGAGTTTCGTCCGGGCCCGGTGAATTTTGGCCTTGACGGTGCCGAGGGGCAGATTCAGTACAGCCGCGATCTCGGCGTACGACAGCTCACCCCAGGCCAGCAGCAAGAGGGCGCTGCGATCCTGGGAGTTCAGCGCGGCGAGGGCCTTCGCCAGATGAGGACCCTGCGCCGTGGCGGTGACGCGGTCGCTGACCAGGTCGGCGATGCCGTCCTCGGCCGGATCCACGCCTGTTCGGGCGAACGCCCTGAACATCCGGGTCTCCTGCCGATGATGCTTGGCGATCGAATTGCTGGCGATGCCCCACAACCACGCGGCGAACTCCGCCCGCCCGTCGAATTTCCCCCGCTGCCGGAACGCGGTGGCGAAGGTCTCTGCCACGATGTCGTCGGCGAGCGTACGTCCGAGGCGGCGTTTGACATAGGCGTGGAGCCGGGGCGCGTGGCGGTGGAACAGTTCGCCGAACGCCTCAGGGTCATCCGAAGAGGCGGCGACGAGTTCCGCGTCGCCGAGCTGCTCCGTCGGCCGACTCACCACTCTGGCCGTGGCCATGGGGCGGTGTGTCGCTTCATGATCGGTTCCTCCGTGTCCGAGGTGCTGGTACCTCCTCTATCCCGATGGCCGCTTCCTGGTTGCTATGTCGTGAAGGTGTCGAGGTCGGTGAGTTCGGCGGAGAGCGTCCAGAGCCTGGCGGCGGATCCGGGGTCGGTCGCCCATGGCTTCACGCCGCCGATCAGCATGTCGTCGGTGGCGGCGGGGTCGGCGATGTCGCAATCCTGGCAGTACGCGCCGCCGTACGCGTCGAGCAGCGGCGACGTGGCGGCCCAGACGGCGGTCGCCGCGCCCTGCTCGGGGGTCTTGAAGCCGTCGGCGGGACGGCCCTCCGGGGTGATCCAGCCCTGGGCGAGCTGCTGCTCGCGGGGGATGCGCCGTTGCAGCGGGGTGAGGATGCTGCCCGGGTGCACCGCGAAGGCGCGCACGCCGTCGAACGTGTCGAGGTGGACGGCGAACAGGGCGTTGGCCGTCTTGGACTGCCCGTACGCGACCCAGTGGTCGTAGCCGCGGCGGAAGTGCGGGTCGTCCCAGCGGATGTCCGACAGGAAGTGGCCCGACGAGGCGACGGACACCACGCGCGCTCCCTGGGACAGAGCCGGGCGAAGGCGGTTGATCAGGGCGTAGTGGCCGAGGTGGTTGATGGCGAGGTGGGCTTCCCAGCCGGGGCCGATCAGGTCGTACGGGTGAGCCATGACGCCCGCGTTGGCGAGGACGATGTCCAGGGAAGTGCCAGTCTCCAGGAACTTGTCACTGAACGTCCGGATGCTGCCGAGATCCGCCAGATCGAGCTCCCAGACCTCCGTCCGCGGGATGCCGCGCAGCGCCTCCGTCGCGGCGGCGGGGCGGCGAGCGGGCACGATCACATGGGCTCCGGCGCGGATCAGCGCGCTCGTGGCCGCCAGTCCGAGCCCTGAGTAGCCGCCGGTGATCAGGACGTACCGGCCGGACAGGTCGATGCCGGTCAGGACGTCGTCCGCCGTGCTGTGCGCGCCGAACCCCGACCCGATCTTGTGTTGCGTGATGGTCATGCGGTGGAGGCTAGAATCTAGAGTGCGATCTAGGTCAAGCTACGGCGGTGGGTGATGGTCAGGAAGGCCGGCGACCTCTCCATCGGCGACGTCGCGAAGGTGACCGGCCTGGGCGTCCACGCATTGCGGTTCTTCGAGCGCGAAGAGCTCTTCCTCCGCCCGATCCCGCGTACGGCGGGCGGGCAGCGCGTCTACGAACCGGCCGACGTCGAGTGGCTGCTGCTGTGCAACCGGCTGCGCGAGTCCGGCATGCCCATCGCGACCTTGAAGAGGTTCGCCCAGTTGGTCCGCTCCGGTCCCGGCAACGAGGCGGAGCGGCTCGCGCTGCTGGAGGAGCATGAGAGGGCCGTACGGGAGAAGATCGCCGACCTGACGGCCGGCCTGGACATCATCCACGACAAGGTCGTCACCTACCGCCGGCACGTCGAAGAGGGAACCGCAGCCGGCCTCTGGTCACCGCAACCTCCGACATAGCGGCGACTTCGGCCCGGTCCAGGTCTTCACGTGAGCCGAAACGTGGGGATCGGGTGACGGTGCCGCCTCCTGATGGCCGCTGGGACGTTCGGTTCGGTAATGGCGATGCCGTCCGCGGCTGGCAGGAGTTGTGCCGCCACGCCCTGGCCAACACCCGTCGATGCTTCGAGACCTTGCAAACTGATCCTCGGATCGGTGATGGGCACGAAAGGCAACATCGTCTTCTAGGCCCGGAATATCTATCAATGCCGGCCGGTGAGTTCCTGGGTGCCGATGACGGACAGCAGAGCTAGGCGGTCGGCGTCGTCCGTTCCTGGTTCGGCGGTGTAGACCATGATGCGCAGATCCTCGCCGGCCACCACCAGCACGTCGCAGTCCAGCGTGATGGCGCCCACGTGCGGGTGGTCGATGGTCTTGCGGGCCGATTCGTGGCGGCCCACCGCGCCGGACGTCCAGAGGGTTTCGAACTCCGGGCTTTCGGTGCGGAGGCGGCCTATGAGGTGGTGCAGGTGGCGATCGGACGGGTAGCGGGCGGCGGTTCTGCGCAGATCGGCTACCTGGGCGGCGCGGAGGGCGCCGAGTGAGTCCGGGGTGTGGCGGACGCGGGTGCCGGCGCCGAGGAAGTTGCGCCAGACGGCGTTGAGGTCGTCGCCCTGCCAGTCGCCCATCAGCGCCGTGTACAGGGGGTTGGCGAGCAGCTGGGCCCAGGCGGCGTCGAAGACCGCGACGGGCGTGCCGGTGAGGCGGTCCAGCATGCGGTGGACGCTCGGCGGGATGTACGCGGGCACCGTCGCGGCGCCGGGGGCGGCGAGGCCGGCGAGCTGGTAGAGGTGGGCGCGACCGTCGCTGGTGAGGCGCAGGGCGCGGGCGAGTGCCTCGACGACCTGGGCGGAGGGGTGGGTGGCGCGGCCCTGTTCGAGGCGGGTGAGGTAGTCGACGGAGATGCCCGCCAGCTGCGACAGCTCCTCGCGCCGCAGCCCGGCAGCCCGCCGGCGACCGCCCGCGCGCAGGCCCGCCGCCGCCGGCGAGACCCGGTCACGCCAGTGCCGCAGCGCCGCACCGAGTTCTGTGGCTGCCATAACGGACAGTGTGCATCATCTCGTACGAACCGGTCCTGGCCCTGGCAGTCCTATGACCCGTCGGTGGCGTCACCTGCGACAAGGATGGCGGACACCTCGCATCGGCCTCGCTCCCACATGGCAGGTGTGCGATTATCGCAAGATGAAGGACCCTGGGGAGTGGGCGGAGGTCGGCGAGCGCGTGCGCGAGTGCCGTATGGCGGCCGACATGTCGCAGGAAGAGCTGGCATCGGCGCTCAAGCTCGACCGGACGATGATCGCGAAGATCGAACGAGGAGTCCGTCGCGTAGATGCGCTCGAACTCGCGAATCTGTCCGAGGTGCTTCAGGTTCCTCTCGGCTACTTTCTTGATCCGCTCCCGCAGGTCGTCTCGCGCCGGGCGGAGCTGTCCGACGACACGGTGACCGACGCGACGCGGCAATCCCATCGCCTGGAGGTGGCGCTCTCCACGTGGCTGGCCGATATCCGGCAACTTCGTGATTTGGGGACGTTCGTCCCACCCGCCGTGGAAAGCTGCCCCGAGCCCGTACACGACCTCATGAGCGCTCGGCGTGCCGCGAGGTGGGTCCGCGGTCACCTGGGTTACGGCGGCGAGCCCATCGACTCGCTCATGGGCGTGTGCGAAGGGCTGGGGCAGCTCGTCGCCGTGGTCGACGTGCCGGGTGAAGGCGCCTCCCTGCGTGAGGACGGCATCGCCGCCGCGGTCGTCAGCCGGCACGGCGATCCGGGCCGCAGGCGCGCCACCGCGGCGCACGAGCTGGGGCACCTGATCGTCGGGGACGAGTACTCGACGGACATCGGCGTCCACGTGTCCCGTGACGACCGGGAAGCGATCATCGACGCGTTTGCCGCCGAGCTTCTCCTTCCCGCCGAGGCGTTCGCCACGCGCTCAGGGACGAAGCCTGGGCGCGAGGAACTGGTGGTCCTGGCCGCGCGTTTCAGAACCTCCTGGTCCTTGACGCTCCGGCAGGCCGTCGCCGCCGAGGCGGTCGAACGGGGCGTCGCCAGGAAACTCCGGAGGAGAACTCCAACGCGCGCGGAGCTGATGGAAGCGGTCGGCTGGGCGCCTCAGCCCGACCTGGAGACCGTACGGGTGCCGCCGAGCTTCGCGCACGCGGTCATCGAATCCTTCAAGGGTTCTCTCATCACGGCGTCCCGGGCGGTCGAGCTCATGCGCGGCCAGATCGAGGCACCCGACCTGCCCGTCCGCGACGACCCGGACGTCGAGCTGTGAGCGAGGCCGGACCGGATCGCGTCCTGGTCTTCGACGCGATGTGCCTGGTGCACTTCACCCTCGCCGAACGCCTGGACGTGCTGCGCGACCTGTTGACGGGTATCACGTGCCTGACCACGCACGTCGTCCGTGAGGAGGTGCGCGCGGGGTGCAAGCGGCATCCGATTCTGGAGGCCGTGCTCGACGCTGACTGGCTCGGGCTGGCGAAGCTCGACTCGTTGCACGAGATCAGGTGCTTCGCCAAGTGGGTGCGGCGGGTCGGCTCGTCGGAGCGCGACCTCGGAGAGGCAAGCGTCTTCTCCGCCGCCGAACTGGCCGGCGGGATGGCCATCACCGACGATCAGGCCGCCGTGGCCGTGGGAAGAGCCCATGGACTCGAGGTCCACGGCACGGTGTGGCTGCTCGCCTGTGCGGTCAGGACCGGCAAGCTCAACGAGGTGGCGGCCGGGAACATCGTGGACGGGCTGCGGGAGACGGGGATGCGTCTGCCGTGTACGGGTGCGAGCTTCGGGGGCTTCGTTCGTCGTAACGGGGTCGGTTGAGAGTCAGTCGGCGGGTGGGAAGGCGGTGGCGAGGCTGAGGTGGCGCCAGCGGGCTGCTTCCTCGGCGCGGGCTTGGGAGGACTGGTCGGCGAGGGTCAGGGCGTCCTCGCCCATGAGGAGGCGGAGCGGGGGGTCGTCCAGCGTGACGACGTCGAGGAGGATGCGGGCGGCGCGGGCCGGGTCGCCGGGGGCCGAGCGGTCGAAGCCGGCGCGGCGGTGGTTCATGGCGCCGACGGTCTGCTCGTAGTCGGGGCCGACCTGCGGGATGTGCATGGACGAGCCGGCCCAGTCCGTACGGAACGCGCCGGGCTCGACGATGGTGACCTTGACGCCGAACGGCTTGACCTCGTTGTTGAGCACCTCGGAGAAGCCTTCGACGGCGAACTTCGCCGACTGGTACGCCCCCAGCCCAGGCGAGCCGCCCACCCGGCCCCCGATCGAGGAGAACTGGATGAAGTGGCCCGAGCGCTGGGCGCGCAGGACGGGCAGGGCGGCCTTGGTGACGTTGACGACGCCGTAGAAGTTGGTCTCGATCTGGGCGCGGAAGTCGTCGTCGGGGGTCTCCTCGATGGGTGAGGAGTTGGCGTAGCCGGCGTTGTTGACGACGACGTCGAGCCGGCCGAACGCGGTGACCGCCTCCTGGACGGCGGCGCGGGCGGCGGCGGCGTCGGTGACGTCGAGGGCGAAGATGCGGGCGCGGTCGCCGTACCGCTGGACGAGGTCGTCGAGCCGGCGCGGGTCGCGGGCGGTGGCGAGCACGTGGTCGCCGCGCTCCAGCGCGGCCTCGGCGAGGGCGCGGCCGAAGCCGCGCGAGCTGCCGGTGATGAGCCAGGTGGTGGTGGTCATGGTGGTCCTCACGGAATAAGTGCCACTCTATTGTGGCATTAACTTAGATATATGAAACGGGAGTGCGTCTGTCAAAGAGGGATGTGTCACAGTGCGCGTAGACTGAACGGGTGATGAGAGCCGACGCCGCGCGTAACCTGCGGGCGGTCCTGCGTACGGGCGCCCGCCTGCTGGCCGAGGACCCGGCGACGAGCATGAGCGCCATCGCCGCCGCGGCCGGGGTCGACCGCAGGACCGTCTACCGTCGCTTCCCCACCCGCGAGGCGCTGCTCGCCGCCGTCTTCCAGACCAAGCTCGACGGCTCGGAGCGGGTGCTCGACGAGGCCAGGCTGGTGGAGGCGCCCGTGGCGGTGGCGCTGCACCGTTACGTCGAGGGCATCGTCCCGGTCAGCAGGGAGTGGCCGGTGGACATGCGGCGGATGATGCGCGCCGACCCGACGGCCGACGTGCGGCGGAGCGAGCAGAGCGCACGGCTCGACCGGTTCGTACGGCGGGCCGCCGACGAGGGGCTGATCCGCGGCGACGTGCCGGTGGCGTGGGCCCGCGCGATGCTGGACGACCTCGTCGACACCGCCGCCCACCGCTTCCCCGACCTCGACCCGCCGCGGGCCGCCGACCTGGTCGTGCGGAGCTGGCTCGGCGGCGTCGGCCACGGCTGATCCGGTCACAACGGGAGGGCGCGGCTGATCCGCTCGCGACGCGAGGGCAGCGCTGGTCCGCTCACAACGCGAGAGGTGGATTTGTGCGTCTCTACCTGGGGAAATCGTGGATTGCGGGCGGGAAAGCGATCACCGTAAGGTGAGGCGTCCCGACCCGAGCGGAGTGGTGATGCGCGAGCCGGAGCCGACGGCGGCTGATCAGTGGTCCACCTGGCCGACCGAGCCCGAGCTGCCGGGCTGCTGGCCGGGGCTCGGCGACGAGCATCGCGGTGACGGGTTCCACATCGACCGCAAGGGCGTCAGGAGCGTCGCGGGGCAGATCGTCGGCCTGTCGTTCGGCATGCAGCGCTTCGACGGGGTCCAGGACGCCGGCCCCGGCGTGCCCGAGGGCGAGTGGCTGCTGCCGTACCACCTCGGCCTGATGCTCTCCTCGGCCGCGCACGCCGTGGACGTGTTCTGGCGGGACCTGCACGCCGAGGTCGGCGTGGCCGGCCTGCTGATCGAGCGCGCGTCGTCCCGCTACGACCTCGCCGACGACCCCAAGCTCGGCGACGTCCCCGACTCCACCCTGAGGGAGCGGCTGCCGATCACGGGCGACCGCAATCACCTGAGCGACCTCTACCCGAACGGCAGCATCGACCTGAAGCTGCCCGGCACGTCGTACGACGTCGGCCACCTGACGGCGAGTCAGGCGCAGTGGAGCGTGTCCACCCTGCCCGGCGCCGCCGGCGCCGCCGGCATGATCTTCGGACGGATGCCGGAGCCGCTGGTCGACCTGGCGAACCTGCTGCTCCGCCGGGCCCAGGACCTGCGCGACGCCCCCTGGTACGGCGCCGCCGCCGACCGGGCGCAGGGCGTGCTGCGGCAGATCCACGCCAACGCCACCGCGCTGGCCGCCGTCTCCGGCCGGCTGGACGCCGCGGCCCGCTCGTACGTCGAGATCAGCGACTGGTGCAGGAAGAACTTCGAGCGGGTGGCCGACCCCGATCGGGGCGTCCTGCACGAGACCTTCGACTTCGGCGGCACGCCGGACAGCCGGGCACGAGACTTCCTCGCGCGGGCGAACAGCGCGTACATGGAGGTCTACGACAGCATGCCCAAGCGGATCGCCGAGGACCTCCCGGGGCTCCAGGTGACCGACCGGGACGTGGGCGCGGAGGGCAGGAGGTTTCTCGAGCTGCGGCTCCGTGCCGAGAAGAGCCTGGCCGACAACCTGGCGGACGGCCCGCAGTGGTGGGTGGACCACGAGGAGGTCTTCGAGGGACGCCGGCAGGCGGAGAAAGAATACGGTTGAGCACGCGCCGTGAAATCAGGCGCCAACCCGGAATGAACCACCGCTTTCCATCCGGCGGCCGTCGGCACAGGCAGGTGGACACGGCGAAACGAAAAAAGGATATTGGAAGGAAAGCGGAGGTGTTTTCATGCGCGTACGCCTTGACCATCTCGTCTGCTGGGTCTCCGATCAGCTCGTCTCGCTGCATTTCTACGAGCGCGTGATCGGGCTGCCCGGGGTGCGGGCCGAGGAGTTCCGTGAGGGGAAGGCACCGTTTCCCAGCGTGCGGATCACGCCGACGTGCATCCTCGACCTGATGTCCTTCGAGGTGACGCGGGGCGTGGACGAGGGCACCGGGGTGCACGGCAGCGCCGGGCACCAGATCAACCATTTCTGTCTGGCGTTCGGGAAAGAGGATTTCGATGCCCTCAAGCTGCGCCTCAAGAAACACCGGGTGGAGATCACCGGCACCGGCACGAACTCGTTCGGCGCGCAGGGCATCGCGCCGGAGACTATCTATTTTCCTGATCCGGACGGGAACGTGATCGAGGCCCGATACTACGAGTGAGCCTGGCGCGTACGGCGCGGCGTGCGACGGGGCCCATGTCCTCCAGGGCCGTCACCAGCACCGCCAGCTGTTCGAGCGCGTCGAGCGCCTGCGCCGCGCCGTCGCCGTCGACGCCCTCGTAGAGCTCAAGCCCCACGAACGCCGCCGCCGTGGCCTTGGCCAGCCCCGCGACGTCCACGAACTCGGCCAGCGGCGAGTTCGCCAGCACCCGCGCGAGCGCCTGCTCGACCTCGGCGATCCACAGGTTGAGCCCGGCGACCACGGCGGGCGCCAGCTTGTCGTCGGTCTGGCTGCCGGCGAGGAGCTGCGCCAGCGCCGCCACGTTGCCCTCGGCGGCCTCTTCCGCGTGTACCTCGCGGCCGAGGTCGAGCAGCTCGCGCAGGGTGGTGACGGCGGCGAAGCGGTCGCGGTAGCGCTCGACGCGGCGGGTCGAGCCGTGGGCGCAGGCGGCCGACAGGAGCTGGTCGACGCTGCCGAAATGGTAGAAGACCAGCGCCTGGTTGACGCCCGCCGCGGCGGCGATGGCGCGTGCCGACGCGCCGGAGATGCCCGACGTGCTGAGCGTCTCCAGCGCCGCTTCGAGCAGCTTCGTACGTGTGTCGGCCACCGCTTCCACTCCGTGCCGGTCAACGACGGGCGTCCTCCCGTCTGGGCCTCACGCTAGCGGGAACGCCGTGCTCCGCGACGTCCACGTACGAGACGGTGAAGCTGCCCCAGTAGCCGAAGACGCGGCCGAGCCACGGGTTCGACACGGTCACCGCGATCCTGAACCGCTCGGCCTGGTCGTCGTAGTGCTCGGTGACGACGGCGGTGCCGGTGGCGGCGGCGGGCAGCGGCACCGCCAGCGGGCCGAGCAGGCGCTGGCGGCCCGAGCGGATGACCAGGCCGCCCCTGTCGTCCACGGAGAGCGCCAGGGGGACGGCGAGGTGCTGGTGGGTGCCCAGGTAGTCGACGATCTCTCCTTGGGCGGGGTCGTAGATCATGGTGGCGTCGAAGCGGCTGCTGGGGAAGGCACGGACGAAGGTGACGGTCTCGCGGCCGTAGGAGTCGGCGTACGGGTAGTTCTCGATGGTGAACGGCAGGTTCGTGCCGGTGTCGGTGGCGAGGATGTTGCGGCGGCGGCCCAGGGAGAGGAACGGGCGGACGACGGGGCCCGCGTTCCAGACCCGGTTCATCACGCCGGTGCCGACGCAGGCCTCTCCTGAGTCGAGCCCGACGCCGAAGCGGCGCTGGAGCTGGGGGTGGAGGCGGTCGAAGCGGGTGCCGAGCGCGCGCTGGAAGATCGAGGGCATGGCGGCTCCTGACGTTCGGGGCGGTGACGGTGGTGACGGTGGTGGTGGCGTAGGCAGCGGCGGGCGGCGGGGGTGCCGGGGAGCGGCGGCCAGAGCAGGCCGGCGATGAGCACGGTCAGGGCCGCCCAGAGGGGGAGTGCGCAGCCGGCCGCGATGACGGCGGACGCGCGGACGGCGACCTCCGCGAGCGCCCGCCGCAGCAGGCGCTCGGGGGTGACGCCGGTCTCCAGCCACAGGCGCAGCCGGTCGAAGGACCAGGCGGTGGCCCACCACATGAGGCGGCGGGGCAGCAGGCGGGGGCGGTAGTCGTAGGAGGTGAGGAAGCGCGTGCCGGCCGGGGTGGGCAGGTAGCGCCAGTAGCCCGCGCCTGAGCGGATCGGCGACAGCGGGTGGGTGGAGCCGAAGCGCAGCGCCGACGTACGGGTGCCGTCGGCGGCGTGCCGGTCGCCCGAGGCGATGGCCGTGCCGCTGATCCCCAGCGTCGAATAGCGCAGGCGGCCGGAGCCGAGCGCGGTGATGCGGCCGAAGCGCAGGTCCCAGCGCTGGTGCTGGTCCAGGTTCTGGGTGGCCTGCCAGATCCGGTCGATGTCGGCGCTGATCAGGGTCTCGACGTAGAGGCGCATGGCGCACGTCCCGGTGTTTTTGAGCGACTGCTTAAGGCGACCGTACGACGATTTGAGCGATCGCTCAAGTCCTTCGGAAGTGTCGGACTCGTCTGGTACACAGGCGGCATGGGTGTGACCGTGGATGAGTTCCTTGAGCTGCTGGACGAGTTGCCCGAGGTGCGCACCAACCATGCGGGCGAGTGGATCGGCCTCAAGGTGCGTGGCAAGGGCTTCGGCTACCTGTGGGAGGCCACCGAGACCGTCGGGCTCAAGGCGACCATCGAGGAGCAGATCGCGCTGGTCAACGAGCGGCCCGAGGTGTTCGAGGTGCAGTTCACCGCCGGGCGGTTCGGCTGGGTCGTGGTGCACCTCGACAAGATCGACGCCGACGAGCTGCTTGAGCTGGTGGCCGAGGCGTGGTGCCTGACCGCGCCCAAGCAGCTCGTGGCCGACTTCGAGGCGAACCACCCGATCGGGCAACGGGTGCAATCCGGGTAATCTCGGGCAGCGTGACCTTCGTGAACGTCCGCCTGCGCGCGTGGCGCGACGACGACGCCCCCGCCGTGCTGCGCGCCTTCCAGGTCCCCGACCTGCGCCGGCAGGCTTCCTTCCCGGTCGTCACGCTCACCGACGCCCGCGGGTGGATCGCCTCCTGGGAGGGGGCCGGCCACGCCTTCGCGATCGTGGAGGGAGATCGGGTTGTCGGCAACGTCGCGGTGACCAGGATCGACGATCACCGCAACGGCTGGGTGTCCTACTGGGTCGCACCTGAGGCGCGGGGTCGCGGGGTCGCGGTGGCGGGCGCCGAGTTGCTGGCGCAGTGGGCGTTCGAGGAGCGCGGGCTGTTCCGGCTGGAGCTGGGACACCGGACCGACAACGCGGCGTCGTGCCGGGTCGCCACCAAGGCCGGGTTCGTGGCCGAGGGGGTCGAGCGGGGGCGGCTCTCTTACGAGGGGGTGCGCTACGACGTCGAACGCCACGCCCGCCTTGCCACCGACCCCGCTCCATCACACTCGCCTGACCACTGACCCCGCTGCGGTCGCGTCCGCCTGGCCGCTGACCCTGCTGCGGTCGCGCCTGCCTGGCTGCTGACCCTGCTCGGGCACGCTCGCTTGGTCACTGACCCACTCCGTCATGTCCCCACTGGCCCCTCGCCTGGTCACGCAGGGGTGTCCTGAACTAACCTTTTCGGGTGGACAGCGAGAGTCTGGCCGCAGCCGGGCTGCTGGCGGCCCTTGGTCGGGCGTCGGAGATTCTCGCCGAGTTACGCCACCCGTTCGTGCGCAGCGCCCCCTTCTCCTACTTCTTCCCGCCCGCGGGCGCCCGCGTCGGCACCGCGCTCACCCTGCCCGACGGGCGCGAGCTGCGCTTCGAGGTGTCGATCCTGGCGGCGGGCGGCGCCTTCCACGTCGAGGGCGGGGTCGCGGCCGAGGACGAGGGGCTGCTGACGCTGCCGCGCAAGAGCGTGCCGGGCATCCACGACGGCCTCGCCGTCTTCGAGGACTACGCGGGGGAGGTGGCGGCACCGGCGTCGCGGTTCATCGAGCAGCTGTTGGAAGAAATTGTCTGACAGCTAGACGATGACTGTCTTATTGTCTGACAATGGTCGCCATGAGAACCGGACCACTCGCCGTGGTCGGCGCCGCCGTACTCTGGGGCACCGCGGGCACCGCAGGACTGCTCGTCTCCGCCGACTCCGTCGCCCTGGCCGCCGCCCGCCTGGTCATCGGCGGCGCCGCGCTCGCGCTCGCGGCGGGAGCCGGCCTGCGGCGCGTGCTCAGGCCGGGACTGCTGCTGGGGGCCGTGGCGGTGGCCGCGTACCAGCTGTGCTTCTTCGCGGCCGTGGGCCGCACCGGCGTCGCCATCGGCACGGTCGTCGCGATCGGCAGCGGCCCCGTCTTCACCGGGCTGCTGTCGTGGATCCTGCACGGGCGCCGCCCGAGCGGCCGGTGGACGGTCGCGACCACGGCGGCCATCTGCGGCTGCGCCGCACTGATCGTCGGCGGCCAGGCTGATGGTGGGGCTCAGGCGGGGGCGCAGGTGGTCTCCGGCGTCCTGTTCGCGCTGCTGGGCGGCCTGCTGTACGCCTTCTACGCGGTCACCGCGGCCCGCGCGATCGACGAGGGCCACGAGTCGAACGCCGTGATGGGGCTGATGTTCGGCGGCGCCGCAGTGCTCATGCTGCCGGTGCTCGCGCTGGGCGGCGTCGGCTGGCTGGCCGAGCCGCGCGCCCTGCTCGCCGTCCTCTATCTCGGCCTCGGCACCACGGCGTTGTCCTACTTCCTGTACGGCCGCGGCCTGCGCACCACGCCGGTCACCACGGCCGCCACCCTGGCCCTGGCCGAGCCCGCCGTGGCCGCGCTGCTCGGCCTGGTCGTGCTGGGCGAGCGGCTGGCCCCGGTGTCGATCGCCGGGCTGGTGCTGCTGGGGCTGAGTCTCGTGGCGGTGGCCGTACCGGAAAGGGAGCTAGAGTCGCTGCCGTGACGTTGCCGCTCAGACCCGTCTCCACCGTCGGCGCGCTCGCCGACGCCCTGCGCAGCAGGGTGTTGTCGGGTGAGATCCCGCCCGGCACCACGCTGCCCGAGCAGGAGATCGCCGCCTCCTACGGCGTCGCCAGGCCGACCGTGCGCGAGGCGCTGGCAAGGCTGGTGCACGAGGGGCTGCTGCGCCGCGAACGCAACCGCAGCGCCTATGTCCCGGAAGTGACGCTTTCGGACCTGGAAGACCTCATGTACGTCCGCCGCCCCCTGGAGGACCTCATGGCCGGCGCGCTGGCCGGCCGGACGGTCCCCGGCGCGCAGGCCGCGCTCGACAGGATGGCCGCCCTGCCCGCCGCCGCGCCGTGGTCGGAGGCGGTGGCCGAGCACATGGCCCTGCACGAGGCGCTCATCGAGGCGGTCGGCAGCCCGCGGCTGGAGCGGCTCTACGGCGCGCTCGCGGCCGAGACCCGGCTCGGGCTGGTCCGACTGCGCGCCGTCTACAAGGACCGTGACGTGCTCGTGGCCGAGCACCGCGAGCTGCTCGACGCGATCGCGAACGGCCCCGCGGAGGCGGCGCGGGCGGCCGTGGCGGCGCATCTCAGCCACTCCTGGGGCGGTGACTGATCTTCCGTGTGGTGCTCGCATCGGCACCTTTGAGTGCGAACCCTTGCGGGAGTGGCCCGTAACTCGCAAGAATCGCGGCCATGCACGGCAATCCGATGCCGGACTCCTACGTGTATGTCACGGAAGAGGGCGTCACTCGTCACTATGCGGACGGTAGCGTCGAGGCCCTCGCCTGGGAGGACGTGGTGGAGGTCCGTGTCGTCACCGAAGCCGGCGAAGACGTCCTCTACATCCTGCTCGACCGCCAGGGGGAGGGCTGCGTCGTGCCGCGCTCGGCCACGGACGCCACGTTTCTCGCCCGCCTGCGTTATCTGCCGGATTTCGACGTCGACCGGCTGACGCTGGCCGCCGACTCGGCGCACGACGGGGTGGTGGTGGTCTGGCGCAGCCCGGATCCGCCGTCGGCGCTGCCCGACCTCGAATACGACTAGGACGCCGTTTCGCGCGCCGCGGACTGCCTGTGCGACCAGCCGGTACGTCATTCGACGCGCGCACGCACGCACCCACGACCGGGCCGGTACGGCCTTTCACGCGGCGCTGCCGCTCGCGTCCGCGTAGCCGCATCCCATAACGGAAATCAACCGAAATTCCCTGGCAAAACTCCTGCCGACTCTTGCCACTTATGGACCGTTCCGTCAACCCCTAAGACGATCTATCAATCGTCCGATTGTGGACATATGTCGTTATTCCCCAGCTCGGAATGGATCTTTACTCTTTAGTGGGGGCCGCCGCCCTTTGTTCACGTGGGACTTGTCAACCCATGTGGTGCAAGGAACGTCAAGTTATCGCGGTGAACGGAGTTGACAGGGTGGTGCTATGAGGGTGGGGACTGGGGAGTCCGCTGTCGTGCTCCTCGAGGCCGTACCGCGCCGCGCGTCGAGCATCTGGACGCGTGCGTACTTACGGCTCCTGCTGTACGG
The DNA here is from genome assembly GCF_042428605.1 of Nonomuraea salmonea. NCBI lineage: Bacteria > Bacillati > Actinomycetota > Actinomycetes > Streptosporangiales > Streptosporangiaceae > Nonomuraea > Nonomuraea salmonea. The sequence goes on along the minus strand of NZ_JBHMCF010000058.1, from coordinate 51,067 downwards.
CGACACGACCTGCGTACTCCTGGCATGCGTGTGCGTGCTGGGCATCAGGTTGCTCGCCGGGTCGTACGTTCCGGTGGCCGAGTTCCTGCTGGGAGCCGGCCTCGTCATCGCCTGGCCGATGGCGCTGACGCTGGGTGGCGCCTACCGCCAGCGCGCCAACGGGGAGGGCACGGAGGAGTTCAAAGCGGTCTTCAACGGCGGAGCCGGGCTCATGGCCGCCGTAGCGATCATGGCGTACGCCACGCAGACCGCCATCGCCCGCAGCTTCGTGATGGCGATGCTGCCGCTGGCGCTGCTGGCCACGCTGTTCTACCGCTACCGGATGCGCAAGCGCCTGCACCGCAAGCGAGCGGCGGGCGAGTACCTGCGCCAGGTGATCGCGGTCGGGCACCGGGAGTCGATACTCGACCTGGTCATGCAGTTCAGGCGGCAGCCGTACCACGGGATGCGGGTGGTGGGTGCCTGCCTGCCCGATCACGCGCCCGACCTGGACCTCGACGGCATCCCGGTGCTGGGCACGTTCGCCGACGTGGCGCGCGTGGTCGAGCGGGAGGGGGCCGACGCCGTGGCCGTGCTGGCCTGTCCCGAACTGGACGGGGCGGCGCTGCGCCGGCTGGCGTGGAGCCTGGAGAGCGCGCGTACGGACCTGTTCGTCGCGCCGGCCCTCCTCGACGTGGCAGGGCCGCGCATCAGCATCAGGCCGGTCGCCGGAATGCCACTGCTTCACGTGGAACATCCCGAGTTCGACGGCACGCGGCAGTTCGTGAAGAGCGTCTTCGACCGCGTGGTCGCCGGGCTCGCCCTGCTGCTGCTCGCGCTGCCGCTGCTGGGGGTCGCGCTGCTGATCCGCCTGACCAGCGACGGCCCCGCGCTGTTCCACCAGACCAGGGTCGGCCGGGGCGGCGGGGAGTTCCGGCTGGTCAAGTTCAGGACGATGGTCGTGGACGCGGAGAAGCTCAAGGGCGCGCTGCTGGCGGCGAACGAGTTCGACGGCGTGCTGTTCAAGATAAGGAACGATCCAAGGATCACGCGAGTAGGCGCTTTCCTGCGGAAATACTCCCTCGATGAGCTGCCGCAGCTGCTGAATGTCCTGCGCGGCGAGATGTCCCTGGTCGGCCCGCGCCCGCCGTTGCCGGAGGAGGTCGGCAAGTACGGCACCGACGTGCACCGCCGCCTCGCGGTCAAGCCCGGCATGACCGGCCTGTGGCAGGTCAGCGGCCGCTCCGACCTGACCTGGGAGGAGTCCGTACGCCTCGATCTGCGTTACGTGGAGAACTGGTCGCTCATCCTCGACCTGCAGATCCTGTGGAAGACCTGGTCGGTCGTCACCCGCGGAGAAGGGGCTTACTAGCGGTGAAAGCACTCGTGCTCGCCGGAGGGTCGGGCACCCGGCTGAGACCCATCACGCACACCTCGGCCAAGCAACTGGTCCCCGTCGCCAACAAGCCGGTGCTCTTCTACGGCCTGGAGGCGATCGCCGAGGCGGGCATCACCGAGCTGGGGCTGGTCGTCGGCGACACGCACGCGGAGATCGAGGCGGCGGTCGGCGACGGGTCGGCGTTCGGGCTGCGGGCGACGTACCTGCGGCAGGAGGCGCCGCTCGGGCTGGCGCACGGCGTGCTGATCGCCAGGGAGTTCCTGGGCGACGAGGACTTCGTCATGTACCTCGGCGACAACTTCATCGTCGGCGGCATCAGCGAGCTGGTGGGCCGCTTCGCGCGGGAGCGTCCGGCCGCGCGGATCATGCTCACCAAGGTCGCCGACCCGCGCCAGTTCGGGGTGGCCGAGCTGGACGCCGAAGGCCGGGTGATCGGGCTGGAGGAGAAGCCGGAGCGGCCCAAGAGCGACCTGGCCCTGGTCGGCGTCTACCTGTTCAGCCCGGCCGTGCACGACGCGGTCGCGGAGCTGAAGCCGTCGTGGCGGGGCGAGCTGGAGATCACCGACGCCATCCAGTGGCTCATCGAGGCGGGGCTGCGGGTGGAGTCCTCGCTCATCTCCGGATACTGGAAGGACACCGGCAACGTCACCGACATGCTGGAGGTCAACCGGCTCGTGCTGGAATCGGTCGAGCGCAGCGTCGGAGGGCGGGTGGACGCCGGCAGCGAGCTGATCGGGCGGGTGGTCGTCGAACCGGGCGCGGTGGTCGAGCGCTCGCGGGTGGTCGGCCCCGCCATCATCGGCGCGGGCGCGCTCGTCCGCGACAGCTACGTCGGGCCGTTCACCTCCATCGGCGCCGCCTGCACGGTCACCGGCAGCGAGATCGAGTACTCGATCGTGCTGCCGCGAGCGTCGATCGCCGGGGTCGGCCGCATCGAGGCGTCGCTGATCGGCCACGACGTCGAGGTCACCCCGGCGCCCAACACGCCAAGAGCCCACCGCCTCGTGCTGGGCGATCACAGCAAGGTACAGATCATTTCATGACAAGAGTCCTGGTGACGGGGGGCGCGGGGTTCATCGGCTCGCACTTCGTCCGCACCCTTCACGACGCGTACGTGACCGTGCTCGACCTGCTCACCTACGCCGGCGACCGGGCCAACCTCGACGGGGTGCGCCACGAGTTCGTGCACGGCGACATCTGCGACCCCGAGCTGCTCGCCCGCGTCGTGCCCGGCCACGACCTGGTGGTGAACTTCGCCGCCGAGTCGCACGTGGACCGCTCGATCGAGGGCGCCGCCGCGTTCATGCGTACCAACGCGCTCGGCACGCAGACGCTGCTCCAAGCCTGCCTGGACGCCGGGGTGCCGAAGGTGGTGCAGGTGTCCACCGACGAGGTCTACGGGTCGATCGACGTCGGCTCGTGGGACGAGAGCGCGCCGCTGCGGCCGCGCTCGCCGTACGCGGCGTCGAAGGCGAGCGGCGACCTGATCGCGCAGGCGTATGCCATCACCCACGGCCTGAACGTGTCGATCACCCGGTGCGGCAACAACTACGGCCCCGGGCAGTATCCGGAGAAGATCATCCCGTTGTTCGTCACCCGGCTGCTCAGCGGCGGCACCGTGCCGCTCTACGGCGACGGCGGCAACGTCAGGGACTGGGTGCACGTCGAGGACCACTGCGCCGGCATCCGGCTGGTCGCCGAGAAGGGCGAGCCCGGCGAGGTCTACCACATCGCCGGCACCGCTGAGCTGACCAACAAGGAGCTGACCGCGCGGCTGCTGGAGGCGTGCGGGTGCGGCTGGGACCGGGTCGAGTACGTCGCCGACCGTAAGGGCCACGACCGCAGGTACTCGCTGGACGACAGGAAGCTGCGGGCGCTCGGCTACCGGCCGGAGATCCCGTTCGACAAAGGGCTGCGCGAGACCGTCCGCTGGTACGCCGAGCATCGGGACCGGTGGAGCGCGTGATCGCCCGCTTACGCCGGGAGGCGGCATGAGGTGGCTCATCACCGGGGGCGGCGGCATGCTGGCCACCGACGTGCTCGACCGGGCGGCGCTGACCGGGGAGCCGGTGCTCGCGCTCGGCCGCTCGGAGCTCGACGTGTCCGACCGGCGGGCCGTCCGCGACTTCGTGTGCGCCTACCGGCCGCGCGTGGTGGTCAACTGCGCCGCGTGGACGGCGGTGGACGACGCCGAGGCCCACCCCGACGCGGCCCTGCGCGTCAACGGGCGGGCGGTGGGCTGGCTGGCCGAGGCGTGCTCGCGGGCCGGGGCGCGGCTGGTGCACGTCTCCACCGACTACGTCTTCGACGGCACCTCACCGCTGCCCTATCGGGAGGACGCGCCTGCGGCGCCGGTCAACGCGTACGGGCGGAGCAAGCGGGCGGGGGAGCTGGCGGCCCTTGAGCACGGGCACTACGTGGTGCGCACGGCCTGGCTCTACGGCGCCGCCGGGCCGAACTTCGTCCGGACCATGATCGGGCTGCCCGCTGAGCGGGACACCGTGGACGTCGTGGACGACCAGCGCGGCCAGCCGACGTGGACGGCCGACCTGGCCGACTACCTGGTGCGCCTGGCGCAGTCCGACCTGCCGCCCGGCGTCTACCACGGCACCAGCGCGGGCGAGACGACCTGGTACGGCCTGGCCAGGGAGATCTTCACGCTGCTCGGCCGCGACCCGGAGAGGGTGCGTCCCGTGCCGTCGGAGGCGTTCCCCCGCGCGGCCCGCCGCCCGGCCAACAGCGTCCTCGCCCACACCCGCGCGGACCCGCTCCGCCACTGGCGCGACGCCTTGCACGCCGCCTGGCCGGTCCTGACCCGCGGCCGCCGGTGCAGCACCGTGTAGCGGCGTGGCCGCATCCGGCCACGTCAGCGGGGCTGTGGGGTGTCACGTTTCCGGGGCTGGGAGCGATATTCCAGGGACACCCAGGGGGACGGATGACGAAATTTCCGGACCGGACCGGCAGAAAAGCGTTATTCGGCACCGTGCTGGACGCCCTGACCATGCGCCAGGTGATCGAGCGCTGCGTGGCGGCCGTGGCGGAGCGGCGTGCGCTGACCATCGGCGTGGTGAACGCCGCCAAGGTCGTCAACATGCGCACCGACGCGGGCCTGCGGCGGTCGGTGCTGGACAGCGACCTCGTCCTGGCCGACGGGCAGTCCGTGGTGTGGGCGGCACGGGCGCTCGGCCACCGGGTCCCCGAGCGGGTCGCGGGCATCGACCTGTTCACGGAGCTGATGGCCGAGGGCGGCCGGCGCGGCTTCAGGGCGTATTTCCTCGGGGCGACCGACGAGGTGCTCGCCGACATGCTGGCCGAGGTGCGCCGCCGCTACCCGGGGCTGGCCGTGGCCGGCTCGCGCAACGGCTACTTCCCTGACGAGGAGTCGGGACGGGTGGCGGCCGAGATCGCCGCGTCCGGGGCCGACCTGCTGTTCCTCGGCATCACCTCGCCGAAGAAGGAGATCTTCATCCGCGAGTGGGGCCCGAGCACGGGCGCGTGGGTGATCCACGGGGTGGGCGGCTCGTTCGACGTGCTGGCCGGGCGTACCAGGCGGGCGCCGGTGCGCTGGCAGCGGCTCGGTCTGGAATGGCTCTACCGCATGGTGCAGGAGCCGGCCAGGCTCGGCCCCCGGTACGTGCGGACCAACGGCAGATTCCTGCTCCTGGTGCTCCGGGAGTGGGCCGGTGTCAGACGCAGGATCGAGGAGACGACGTGACGGATCACCGGATCGCTCTGCTGAGCTCCGGACATCAGGACTTCGTGACCGGCATGGTGGACCTCGCCGTACGCGGGCTGCCCCCCGCGTACGAGGACGGCGAGTTCGTGTTCACCCGCCGCGCCAGGCGAGAGCCAGGCGGCACGTGGACGGCGGTGCCGGAGGGACGCAGCATCCGTTACGCGGCGATCGTCGCGCTCGGCGTGGCCGCTCTCGACGAGCACCGGCAGCGCGCCGCCCTGGCCGGCGACGACGTGCACGACCTGGTGGGCACCCTGGTCAAGCGGCTGCCCGAGGTGAGCGGCGTCGGGGACGCGGCGCTGATCTGCTGGGCGGCGGCCGAGACGGGCCACGCGGACCTCGGCAGGGCGCTCGACCGGCTGGACGAGCTGGACACCGCACCTCATCTGCACACCGTCGAGGCCGCGTGGGCGCTGGCCGCCCTGGTCGCGGCCAGGGTGGGGGACGCGCGCCTGGAACGTGCCCGCGCACGCCTGCTCGGCGGCCTGACCGGCAACCGCCTCTATCCGCACGCGCTCGGCGAAGGGTCGCTGGTGCCGCGTTACCGCGCCCACGTCGGCTGCTTCGCCGACCAGGTCTATCCGCTGCAGGCACTGGCCAGGCTGCACGCGGCCACCGGCGACGATGCGGCGCTGAACGCCGCCGAGCAGGTGGCGCGGGGCATCTGCGCCGCCCAGGGGCCGGACGGCGAATGGTGGTGGCACTACGACGCGCGGACGGGGTCGGTGGTCGAGGGCTTCCCGGTCTACTCCGTGCACCAGCTCTCCATGGGGCCGATGGCGCTGCTCGACCTGGCCGACGCGGGCGGCACCGCGTACGTGGCCGAGATCGAGAAGGGGCTCGGCTGGATGATGGCGCGGCCCGGGTTCGTGCGCGACGACCTCGCGCTGACCTGGCGCAAGGAGGCCAGGAACGACCCGCGCAAGCTCGTACGCGGCCTGCGCGCGGCGGCGACGGGCGTGCACCGGGGGCTGCGGCTCGGGGTGCTCGACCGGCTCTACCCGCCGGTGGCCGTGGACCGGGAGTGCCGGCCGTACGAGCTGGGCTGGCTGCTCTACGCATGGCTGACCAGAAGCGGACAAACATCGTGACTTCCGGCTAATTGCATGCGATAGATCGAATTCCGGGCTCGGGGGAGTTTCGCTCTTGGAGGGGGTCCTCGTGGTGAGACGGCTTTGCCGTGCGCTCTTATCCACCCTGTCAGCCACAGTGCTGATCACTACCGGTCTGGTGTTCGTCGCCTCGCCCGCCGCGCAGGCGCTGCCCGCCAGCTTTCAGCGGCAGGTCGTCTTCAGCGGGCTGACCAATCCGTCGAACATCGAGTTCGCCTCCGACGGCCGGGTGTTCGTGGCCGAGAAGAGCGGCCTGATCAAGGTCTTCGACTCGCTGAGCGACACCACGCCGAGCGTCTACGCCGACCTGCGCACGCAGGTGCACAACTTCTGGGACCGCGGCCTGCTCGGCCTGGCCCTGCACCCCGACTTCCCCGCCGACCCGCGCATCTACGTCCTGTACTCCTACGACGCCGTGCCAGGCGGCACCGCGCCGCGCTGGGGCTCGCCCGACGCGACCGCCGACCCCTGCCCGACCCCGCCCGGCCCGACCGGCGACGGCTGCCTGATCACCGGCCGGCTGTCCACGCTGACGCCGTCGGGCACGGGCGGCGGCATCGTCGAGACGCCGCTGATCACCGACTGGTGCCAGCAGCACCCCAGCCACTCGGTCGGCGACCTCGTGTTCGGCCCCGACGGCATGCTGTACGCCAGCGGCGGCGACGGCGCCAGCTTCAACTTCGCCGACTACGGCCAGGACAACCTGACCGGCTCCGACATCACGCCGGACAACCCGTGCGGCGACCCGCCCTCGCCGGTGGGCACCGCGCTCACCCCGCCGGCCGCCGAGGGCGGCGCGCTGCGCTCGCAGGACCCGCGCACGACCGGCGACCCGACGGCGCTGAACGGCACCACGATCAGGATCGACCCGGACACCGGCGCCGCCGCCTCCGGCAACCCGAACGCCGGCAGCAGCGACCCCAACCTCGCCAGGATCGTCGCCTACGGCCAGCGCAACCCGTTCAGGATCACGATCAGGCCGGGCACCGGCGAGGTCTGGGCCGGTGAGGTCGGCTGGAACATCTATGAGGAGATCAACCGCATCCCCGACCCGACGGGCCCGGTGCGCAACTTCGGCTGGCCCTGCTACGAGGGCGCTAGCCGCCAGGGCGGCTACGACAACCTCAACCTGACCCTCTGCGAGAACCTGTACGCGGCGGGGTCGTCGGCCCACACGCCGCCGTACTTCGCGTGGAGCCACAACTCCAGGCCGGCGCCGAACGACCCGTGCCCGTCCGGCGGCTCGTCCTCCAGCGGCGTGGCCTTCTACGAGGGCGGGAACTACCCGCCGGGCTATGACGGGGCGCTGTTCTTCTCCGACTACAGCCGCTCGTGCGTGTGGGTGATGACCAAGGGCGCGAACGGCCTGCCCGACCCGGCCACCATCGCCACGTTCGACTCCGGCATCCCGGCGGTGGAGCTGGAGACGGGGCCGGGCGGCGACCTGTTCGCGGTCGACTACACCAACGGGCGCATCGTGCGCTACCTGTACGACAACACGCCCCCGACCGCGGTCATCGGCGCCAGCGCCACCTCGGGCAGCGCCCCGCTCACGGTGAACTTCACCTCGACGGGCTCGGGCGACGCCGACGGCGACCCGGTCACGTTCCGCTGGGACCTCGACGGCGACGGCGACTTCGACGACTCCACCGCGGCGAGCCCGTCGCACACCTACACCCAGCCCGGCTCGTACGTGGTCAAGCTGCGGGTGGACGACGGCCGCGGCGGCCAGGGCGACGCGACGGTGACGATCAACGTGAACAACACGGCGCCGGTCGCCGCCATCACGACCCCGTCGGCCGGCGACAAGTGGGCGGTCGGCGACACGGTGACGTTCTCCGGCACCGGCACCGACGCCCAGGACGGCTCGATCCCCGGCTCCCGGATGTCGTGGCGGCTGATCCTGCACCACTGCCCGAGCACCTGCCACGAGCACGAGATCACCACCTACACCGGCGCGAGCGGCTCGTTCGCCGCTCCCGACCACGAGTACCCGTCGCACCTGGAGCTCAGGCTGACCGTCACGGACGCGCACGGGCTCACCGACACCGCGAGCGTGCTGCTGCAGCCGAAGACGGTCGAGTTGACCTTCCAGACCGAGCCGGCCGGGCTGCAGCTGGGCTTCAACGGCGAGCAGACGATCGCGCCCTTCACCAGGACGGTGATCGCAGGCTCGCACAACTCGATCTCCGCGCCGTCGCCGCAGAGCGCCGACGGCCGGTCGTACACGCTGGAGTCCTGGTCGGACGGCGGCGCGGCGACGCACAACGTGACCGCGCCCGCCACGGCGGCGACGTACACGGCGACCTACGAGGAGGCTGAGGCCCCCGAGGGCCTGGTGGCCGCGTACGGGATGAACGCCGGCACCGGGACGGCCGTCACCGACGCCTCCGGCGCGGGCAACGACGGGACCGCCGCGAACACCTCGTGGGCCGTGACCGGCAAGTACGGCCAGGCGCTGACCTTCAACGGCACCTCCAGCTGGGTCACCGTGCCCGACGACGGCTCGCTCGACCTGACGGACGGCATGACGCTGGAGGCATGGGTGCGGCCGACCACGGTCGCGGGCTGGCGGACGGTGCTGATGAAGGAGTTCGGCGCCGACCTGTCGTACGCGCTGATGGGCAGCGGCGGCAGCGGCCCCGGCGCGTTCGTCCACACCGCGTCGGGAGCCAACGCCCAGGCTCCGGGGAACCTGCCGCTGAACACGTGGAGCCACCTGGCCGCGACCTACGACGGGACGACGCTGCGGATGTACGTCAACGGCACGCAGGTGGCCACCAACCTGACGGCAGGCAACCTGCGCGTCGGCACGGGCCCGCTGCGCATCGGCGGCAACAGCGGCTCCGGCGAGCACTTCGGCGGCCAGATCGACGAGGTACGCGTCTACGACAAGCCGCTCAGCCCGGCCGAGATCGCGATCGACATGAACACCCCGGTCGGCCAGCAGGGCTCGCCCGACACGCAGCCGCCCACCGCGCCCGGCTCGCTGACGGCGGCGGGCGGCCCCGGCAGCGTCCAGCTCTCCTGGACGGCCGCCACCGACGACAACGGCGTGACCGGCTACACCGTGCACCGCTCGGAGACGGCCGGGTTCACCCCCTCGGGGGCCAACCAGGTGGGCTCGACGGCGGGCACGTCGTTCACCGACTCCGGGGTCGCGGCGGGCACGTACCACTACCGCGTGGTGGCCTTCGACGGGGCCGGCAACATAGGCCCGTCGTCGGGTGAGGCGTCGGCGGTGGTGACGGAGCCGCCGGGCGGGGACGGGCCGGTGGCCGCCTACGGGATGGACGCCGGGTCGGGCACCACCGTGGCGGACACCTCGGGTGGCCATGACGGCACGGCGACGGCCACGACCTGGACGGCCGGCAGGTACGGGCAGGCGCTGACGTTCGACGGCTCGTCCAGCTGGGTCACGGTGGCCGACGCGCCCGCGCTGCGGCTCACCGACGGCATGACCGTGGAGGCGTGGGTGCGGCCGACGACCGTCACGGGCTGGCGGACGGTGGTGATGAAGGAGTTCGGGGCCGATCTGGCGTACGCGCTGATGGGCAGCGGCGGCAGCGGCCCCGGCGCGTTCGTCCACACCGCGTCGGGAGCCAACGCCCAGGCCCCGGCCAACCTGCCGCTGAACACCTGGAGCCACCTGGCGGCCACCTACGACGGGACGACGCTGCGGATGTACGTCAACGGCACGGAGGTCGCCACCAACGTCATCGGCGGCGACCTGCGGACCGGCACGGGCCCGCTGCGCATCGGCGGCAACGGCGGCTCGGGCGAGCACTTCGGCGGCCAGATCGACGAGGTGCGGATCTACGCCAGGGCGCTCACCCCGGCCGAGATCGTCACCGACATGAACACGCCTGTCACATGACCGGATCAGCTCCTGCTGCTCTCGTCGCGCAGCCAGGTGGTGTAGTCGCCCGCGCGGATCGCGCGGGCGGCCCGCCGCCTGGCGAGCACGGCGACCAGGGCGAACAGCGCCGCCGCCGGGGCCAGCCACGGCCGCCTCGCCACGATGGCGAGCAGGTCGCGCGCCCCCGTGCGCTCGCCGGCCGTGGCGGCGGCCTGCTCCAGCTCGCTCACGCTGGTGACGGCCCGCACCCGGCGGCGCATCAGGTCGGCGAACGTGCGCGGCGGCCTGATCACGGCGCGGGCCCCGGGCACGATCACCCGCTCGCCTGGCTCGAACGCGAGCGAGGCGGCGAGGTCGTCGGCCATCGCGGGCGGCAGCGCCCTGATGCGCGCGTTGCCCTCCTCGCCGACCGCGATGACGCCGCGGCCGAACAGCCCGGCGCGCACGTGCGGCAGCCGCGTCCAGATCGCGTAGTAGGCGCGGACCGTCCAGGGGCGGCCGGTCATGGGCAGGTCGCGTTCAGGGGCGGCGGCGAGCGGGCCGCCCGGCGCGGACAGGGCCGCCGCGAGCGCGCGGGCGGCGGCGGTGCTCAGCTCGATGTCGGCGTCCACGTACAGGCGGGGGTAGCCTCGGGCGGCGGCGTCGCCGAGCCGCAGTGCCTCGCGCTTGGACGGCACCGGCGTCGTCAGGACGCGCACGCCGTGGGAACGTGCCACGCCCTCGGTGTCGTCGGTGCACCCGTTGGCGACCACCACGACGTCGAACTCGCCCGGCGCCGCCTGCGCGAGCAGGCCGCCGAGCAGCCGGCCGAGCACCGCGGCCTCGTTGTGCGCCGGGACGACGACGCTCACCATGACGGGAGGCTCCCCGCGTCGAGCGCCTGCTTGAGCGTGGGCGCGGCGGCGTCCTTGGCCGACAGCAGGGGCTCGCCGTCCAAGGGCCACTCGATGCCGAGATCGGGGTCGAGGGGGTGGACGCCGTGCTCGCGGGCCGGGTCGTAGGGCGTGGAGCAGAGGTAGACGACCGTGGCGGACTCGCTCAGCGCCAGGAACGCGTGGCCGAGGCCCTCGCCGATGTAGAGGCCGTGCCGGGACTCGTCGTCCAGCCGTACGGACTCCCAGCGGCCGAAGGTGGGCGAGCCGGCGCGCACGTCCACGACCACGTCGAGCACCGCGCCCGCCGCGCAGGTCACGTATTTCGCCTGGCCGGGCGGCACGTCGGCGAAGTGCACGCCGCGCAGGACGCCGCGCCTGGAGACGGAGCAGTTCACCTGGGCCAGGTCCATCGAGTGCCCCAGGGCCTCGCGGAGGTCGGCGGCGCGGAAACTCTCCAGGAAATCGCCGCGGTGGTCGCTGTGGATGCGGGGGGTGTGCAGCAATGCCCCATCGATGCTCAGGCGTTTCATGCAGACACTTGTAACACTCTTTGCCGCCTATCCGAAGTACGTCTGTGGGTGGATATAGGGGGAAATCGTGCCATTAACGGGTGGGATCCATCGATGACGACACCGTGCCGCTTGTGCGGGGCGAAAGACCTGGTCAGCGTGGTGGATCTGGGGGCGACTCCGCCCTGTGAGCTTTTTCTCACCGCCGAACGCCTTGACGAACCCGAGACCACGTATCCGTTGCACCTCCGTGTGTGCACGCAGTGCTGGCTCGCGCAGATACCGCCGCTCATCACGCCGGAAGAAACTTTCACGGAATACGCATACTTCGCCTCCTATTCTTCGTCCTGGGTCGAGCACGCCGGACGCTATGTCGCCGCGGCCGTGGAACGGTTGAAGCCGTCCTTCGTGGTCGAGGTGGCCAGCAACGACGGCTATCTGCTGCAGCACGTCGTCGAGCGCGGCATCCGGTGCCTCGGCATCGAGCCGTCGGCCAACGTGGGGCAGGCTGCCAGGGACAAGGGCGTGCCGACGCTGACCGCGTTCCTGACCCCGGAGACCGGCGCCGAGGTGCGGGCCGGGAACGGTCCCGCAGATCTTGTGGTGGCCAACAACGTGTACGCGCACATCCCCGACGTCATCGGCTTCACCGAGGGCCTGCGCGCGCTCGTGGCCGACGACGGCTGGATCTCGATCGAGGTGCAGCACCTGCTGACGCTGGTCGAGCTCAACCAGTACGACACGATCTACCACGAGCACTTCCAGTACTACACGGTCGCCTCCGCGCAGCGGGCGCTGGCCGCCGGCGGGCTGACGCTGGTGGACGTCGAGCTGCTGCCCACCCACGGCGGCTCCATCCGGCTGTGGGCCCGGCCGGCGGGCAGCCCGTCGCAGCGGGTGCACGACGTGCTCGCCCGTGAGAAGGCCGCCGGGCTGCACGACCTGTCCGGGTACGCCGGCTTCGCCGACCGGGTCGCCAAGGTCAGGCGTGACCTGCTGAGCTTCCTCATCGACGCCGCCGACGCGGGCAGGACCGTCGTCGGGTACGGCGCGCCAGGCAAGGGCAACACCCTGCTCAACCACTGCGGGATCAGGCCCGACCTGCTGGCGTACACGGTGGACCGCAACCCGTACAAGCACGGCAAGTTCACTCCGGGCACCAGGATCCCGATCGCCGAGCCCGAGCGCATCGCCCGGGATCGCCCCGACTACGTGCTGGTGCTGCCCTGGAACCTGCGCGACGAGCTCACCGCCCAGCTCTCCTATGTGCACGAATGGGGAGGCCGGCTGGTCTTCCCGATTCCCCACCTGGAGGTCGTGTGAAGGTCGTCCTGTTCTGCGGAGGTTACGGCACGCGCATGCGGACGGGCGTGCCGGGCGAAGTGCCGAAGCCGATGGCGCTCGTCGGCCCGCGCCCGCTGCTCTGGCACGTCATGCGCTACTACGCGCACTTCGGGCACAAGGAGTTCATCCTCTGCCTGGGGTACGGCGCCCACCACATCAAGGACTTCTTCCTCGGCTACCAGGAGGCCACCTCCAACGACTTCGTGCTGCGCGGCGGCGAGGTCGAGCTGCTGTCCAGCGACATCTCCGACTGGTCGATCTCGTTCGTGCAGACGGGCGTCAACTCGCCGATCGGCGAGCGCTTACGCCGCGTCCGCGACCACCTCGGTGGCGAGGAGATGTTCCTGGCCAACTACGCCGACGTGCTCACCGACGCGCCGCTGCCGGACATCATCGACCGGTTCGTCGCCTCGGGCGCCGCCGCCTCCATGATGGTGGTGCCGCCGTCGCAGACCTTCCACTGCGTGGACGTGGCCGAGAACGGCCTGATCGGCGGCATCTCCCCGGTCAGCGAGATGCCGGTGTGGGTCAACGGCGGCTATTTCGTGCTCACCCAGGAGGTCTTCGAGCACATCCCGGAGAACGGCGACCTGGTCGCCGACGGCTGCGCCGAGCTGGCCAAGCGCGGCCGGCTGCTGGCCTACCGGCACCGCGGCTACTGGCGGCCCACCGACACCGTGAACCAGCGGATGGAGCTGGACGAGGCGTACTCGCGGGGCCAGCGCCCCTGGGCTCTTTGGGAACGGTCCCGGTGATCGGGCTCGGCGCCGGTCGGCTGACCGGCATCGTGGCGCTCGCCGCCCACTGCGACGACCTGGCGATCGGGGCCGGCGGCAGCCTGCTGACCGTCTGCGCCGCCCGTCCTGGGCTGCGGGTGGACGCGCTGGTGCTGACCGGCGGCGGCACCGCCAGAGAGGACGAGGAGCGGGCGGCGCTCGCCGACTTCTGCCCCGGCGCGGACCTGCGGGTCACCGTGCTCAAGCTGCCCGACGGCTACCTGCCCGCCCGGTGGGAGGAGGCCAAGGCGGCGGTGGAGGACCTGCGTTCGCGTACGGACCCCGGCCTGATCTTCGCGCCCTGGCGGGGCGACGCCCACCAGGACCACAGGGGGCTGGCGAAGCTGGTGCCCACGGCCTTCCGCGATCACCTGACGCTCGGCTACGAGATCGTCAAATGGGACGGCGACCTCGCCGCCCCCTCCGTCTACCAGCCGCTCGCCGACGAGGTGGCCGCGCTGAAGGCGGACCTGCTCCAGCGGCACTACGCCTCGCAACGGCACCGCCCCTGGTACGACCGCGAGGCGTTCCTGGGCCTCGCCCGCATCCGCGGCATCGAGTGCCACGCGCGCTACGCAGAGGCGTTCCACGTTTCCAAGCTGACCGTCGATCTGGAGAACTGATGCGGGTACTTCTCACCGGCCACCAGGGCTACCTGGGCACCGTGCTGGCTCCCATGCTCGTCGCCGCCGGGCACCAGGTGATCGGCCTCGACTCGGGGCTGTTCGCCGACTGCGTGCTCGGCCCGTCCCCGGAGCCGGTGCGCGCGCACGCCGTGGACCTACGGGACGCGGGGCCCGAGCACGTGGCCGGCTGCGACGCCGTGATCCATCTGGCCGCCTTGTCCAACGACCCGCTCGGCGCGCTCGCGCCCGATCTCACCTATGACATCAACCACCACGCCTCCGTCCGGCTGGCCAGGCTGGCGAAGGACGCGGGCGTGCGCAGGTTCCTCTACGCCTCCACATGCTCGGTCTACGGCGCGTCCGGCGGTGCGGACCTGCTGGACGAGGACGCGCCGCTGCGGCCCGTCACCCCCTACGCCGAGTCGAAGGTGCGGGTCGAGGACGACCTGGTGGCGCTGGCCGACGCCGACTTCACGCCGGTGTTCCTGCGCAACGCCACCGCCTTCGGCTTCTCGCCGCGGCTGCGGGCCGACATCGTGCTCAACAACCTGGTCGGGCACGCGTACCTGACGGGCGAGGTGCGGGTGCTGTCGGACGGCACGCCGTGGCGGCCCCTGGTGCACGCCAAGGACATCGGGCAGGCGTTCCTCGCGGCGCTCGAAGCACCCCGCGAGGCCGTGCACGCCAGGGCCTTCAACGTGGGCACCGAGGTCAACAACGTGACCGTGGCCGAGATCGCGGACGAGGTGATCGAGGCGGTGCCGGGTTCGACGCTGACGATCACGGGGGAGGCGGGCGCCGATCCGCGCTCGTACCGGGTGGACTTCTCCCGCATCAGGGCCGCGCTGGGCGTCGAGGCGCGCTGGACGGTCAAGGCGGGCGCGGTCGAGCTGATCGACGCCTACCGCGACTACGGCCTGACCAGGCACGACTTCGAACGCCGCTACACCCGCCTGGCCAGGCTCGGCGACCGGCGCGCGGCCGGCACCGTCGACGCCACGCTGCGGCCATGACCGGTGAGGAGATGCACGCCCTCGTACGCCGCCTCTACCCGCTGTGCCGCAGCATCACCGGCGACGGGCTGCGCCGCACCCTGGAGATCATCGGCGAGTCGGCGCCCCTGCGGCTCACCGAGGTGCCGACGGGCACGAAGGTGCTCGACTGGACGATCCCCAGGGAGTGGAACATCCGCGACGCCTCCATCAAGGACCCCTCGGGGGCCAGGGTGGTCGACTTCCAGGAGTCGAACCTGCACGTGGTGGGCTACAGCGTGCCCGTCCACGCCACGCTCAGCCTGGACGAGCTCCGCGGACACCTGCACACGCTGCCCGACCAGCCGCATCTGGTGCCGTACCGGACCAGCTACTACGCCGAGACGTGGGGCTTCTGCCTGAGCCAGGACACCCTGGACACGATGGGCGAGGGTCCCTACGAGGTGCGCATCGACGCCACGCTCGCCGACGGCCACCTGACCTACGGCGAGCACGTCGTGCCCGGCGAGAGCGCGCAGGAGGTGCTGATCTCCTGCCACGTCTGCCACCCGTCGCTGGCCAACGACAACCTGGCCGGGGTGGCGGTGGCCGTCGCGCTGGCCCGCCGGCTCGCCGAGCTGCCGGAGCGCCGCTACACCTACCGGTTCGTCTTCGCGCCGGGGACCATCGGGGCCATCACCTGGCTGGCCCGCAACAGGGAGCGGACCGGGCTCATCAGCCACGGTCTCACGCTGGCCTGCGCCGGAGACCCCGGCCGGCTCACGTACAAGCGCAGCAGGCGGGGGGACGCCGAGATCGACCAGGTCTTGGCGTACGTGCTCAAGGACCGCCCGCACACGCTGCTCGACTTCGCCCCGTACGGCTACGACGAACGCCAGTACGGCTCACCCGGGTTCAACCTGCCCGTCGGATCGCTGACCCGGTCCACTTACGGGAGTTACCCGGAATATCACACCTCGGGGGACGACCCGGATCTCGTCCGCCCCGAGGCCATGGAGGACACCCTGGAGACCCTGTGGGCCGCCGTACAGGTGCTGGAGGGCAACCGCCGCTACCAGAACCTCAGCCCGTACGGTGAGCCACAGCTCGGCGCCCGCGGCCTGTACGGCTCGCTCGGCGGCCGCAGCGACACCAAAGAGGCCCAGCTGGCCATGCTGTGGGTGCTGAACCTCTCCGACACCGAACACAGCCTCCTCGACATAGCACGTCGTTCCACGATGCCGTTCGCCGCGCTGGCGGACGCCGCACGGTCATTGCAGAACGCCGGTTTGCTGAAGGAGTGGATTAGTTGAGTCCGACGCTGAAAGTCGGAGACGTGGTCGAGGTCCTGAGCGCCGAGGAGATCCTCGCCACGCTGGATGAGAACGGGGAGCTGGACAACCTCCCCTTCATGCCCGAGATGCTGCGCTACTGCGGACGCAGGCTCACCGTGCACAAGGTGGCCAACAAGCTCTGCGACACGATCAGCAGCACCGGCATGCGCCGCATGCGGGACGCCGTGCACCTCGCGGGCACCCGCTGCGACGGCTCGGCGCACGGCGGCTGCCAGACGGCCTGCCTGCTGTACTGGAAGACCGCCTGGGTGCGCAAGGTGGACGGCCCGCCCACGCCGGAGCCCGACCGGGTGAGCCCCGAGCGGCCGCTGCTGCCGATCCTGGAGGTCAACACCCGCAAGGAGCCCGGCCCCGGCGGCGAGGAGCGCTTCCGCTGCCAGGCGACCGAGCTGCTGCGGGCGGCGCCCGAGTTACTGCCCTTCCGTAACGTCGGGCAGTACGTGACGGATATCCGGGTGGGCAACGCCGGGATCGGGCCGACGCTACGGACGATCTTCTTCGGGCTGTTCAACCGCTACCAGCGGCTGTCGCGGAAGTTCCCTCGACGGCTGCGCATCAAGGACGGTCTGGCCTGGGGGTTCGTCCAGCCAGGCCCGCACACCGGACCCGCCCCGACGGGCACGACCGGCCTGCAGCCGGGCGAGCTGGTCAGGATCAAGTCCAAGGACGAGATCGTCGCCACCCTGACCACCAAGGGCTACAACAGGGGGCTCGGCTTCGAGGAGGACATGGCGCGCTCCTGCGGACGCACCGCCCGGGTCGCCGCCCGGGTGGAACGCTGCATCGACGAGAAGACCGGCGTGATGCTGACCATGAAGAACCCCTGCATCGCGCTCGACGGCGTCATCTGTGACGGCGTCTACAAGTCCAACTGCCCCCGCGCGTTCATCCCGTTCTGGCGGGAGATCTGGCTGGAGCGGATCGACGAGCCGAGCTAGGGAAAGGCGGGCATGGAAGAGCAACCGGGCCCGGACATCAGCGACATCGGACGCAAGGCCGGCCGAGGGGCCGTGTGGAGCCTGCTCGGCACCCTGGTCACCAGGGCGGGCTCGTTCGTCCTCGGGCTCGTGCTGGCCCGGTTGCTCGCACCCGCCGACTTCGGCATCTACGCGGTCGCCCTGGCCGCGACCCAGCTCGTCATGGTCGTCAAGGACGTCGGCGTCATGTCGGCCGTCGTGCAGTGGCGCGGCCGGCTGGAGGAGATCGCCCCCACGGCGACGACGCTGACCATGTGCTCCGCGCTCGGCCTGTACGGGCTCTTCTGGGCCGGCGCCCCCTACTTCTCCGCGCTGGCCGGCAGCGAGGAGGCCACCCCGGTGGTGCGCATCCTCACCGCGGTCATCCTCGTCGAGGCGATCACCGCGGTGCGCAGCGCCGCCCTGCTGCGCTGGTTCCGCACGGGCAGCAACACCAAGGCCGTGCTGGCGGGCTTCCTGGTCAACGCGCCGGTGGCGATCGTGCTGGCGGCGGGCGGGGCCGGGCCGTACAGCTTCGCCTGGGGGCAGCTCGTCGGGGCCGTGGTGACCGGGTTCTTCATGCTGTACTACGCGCGGCTGCCGTACCGGCTGGGGTTCGACCGGCGGATCGCGGGGCGGCTGCTGCGCTTCGGCATCCCGTCGGCGGCCGGGATCGCGCTGGAGATCATGCTGCTCAACGTGGGCTACATCATCGTCGGCAACATCATGGGGAAGGACTGGCTGGGCTTCTACCTGATGGCGTTCAACGTCTCCAGCTGGGTGCCCGGCGTGATCGGCAGCGCCATCCGCATGGTGTCGATCGCCGGCTTCTCCCGTCTCGCCGAGCGGGACGGCGCCTCCCTCTCGCTCGGCGTGCAGAAGAGCGTGCCGCTGCTCGTCACCATGGTGCTGCCGCTCGCCGCGTTCATGGCGGTGCTGGCCCACCCGCTGATCATCTTCATCTACGGCGAGCGGTGGGAGCTGTCGGCCGGCGTGCTGCGCTTCCTCGCGGTGCTGATGGTGGTGCGCATGCTCACCTCCTTCGCCCTCGACATACTCAACGGCCAGGGCGCCACCCGCTCGACCGTGTGGATGAACCTCGGCCACGCCGCCGCGATGATCCCCGCCGTCATCGTCGGCACCCACCTCGACGGCATCCGCGGCGCCGCCGTCGGGCAGGCCGCCGCCGCGGTGCTGGTGGCGCTGCCGCTCGCCATGCTCGCCGTGCACCGGGCCGGGGTGCGGCTGGCGCCCGTCCTGCCCGGCCTGCTCCGCCCGGCCATCGGCGCCCTCGTGTGCGCCGCCGTCATGCTGGGCCTGGCCACCGTGACCGACGGCCTGCCGTTCGTCCAGCTCGTCGTGGCCGGCGGCGGCGGGCTGCTGGCGTACGCGCTGGTCGTCGTGACCCGCGACCAGATCACCCTGCTGAGCGATCGTCTCGTGCGGCTGCTTCCCGCCCGAGCGCGATGACCCCCGAGGAGAAGAGCGTGCTGGTGTCCATCGGAATCCCGGTCCGCAACGGCGCGGACCGCCTGGAGACGGCCGTGCGGTCGGCGCTGGCCCAGGACCACGCCGACATCGAGGTGGTGATCTCCGACAACGCCTCGACCGACGGCACCGAGGAGCTCTGCCGCGAGCTGGCCCGCCAGGACGAGCGGATCTCCTACCACCGCCAGCCGCGCGACCTGCACGTCGTGGGCAACTTCGTGGAGGTGCTGCGGCGGGCACGCGGCGCGTACTTCCGCTGGATGGGCGACGACGACCTGCTCGAACCCTCGTACGTCTCCAAGGCCCTGCGGCCGTTCCTGGCCGACGAGCGGCTCATCCTGGTCACCACCGACATGACGTACACGCGGGCCGACGGCTCGGTGCACCGGCCGCGTTACCGCGGCACCCGGATGCTCTCCGACGACCCCGTGGACCGGCTCGACGAGCTGTGGGACGTCGTCACCACCCAGCACCACGGGCTCGACCCGCTCTACGGCCTGATGCGGCGCGAGCGGGTGGCCGCCGTGCCCAGGCCGCTGATGATCCGCGAGGACGAGGTCTACGCCACCATGCTGGCCCTGACCGCGCCCTGGGGGCACGTGCCCGAGCCGCTGGCCCACCGCAGCCTGCGCGAGCGGCGGCTGCCGGGGATCGCCGCCGCGCTCGGCGTGCCGGCCTGGACCGCGCGCTTCGCCACCACCCTGCAGTTCCGGGCGATGTACCGGGCCCTGGGCATCGTCGAGCTGTCCGCGCAGCAGCGCGGCAGGGCGCGGGCCGTGCTGGCCCGCACGTACTGGCGGCGGCAGCGGCAGATGCTGACGCACCGTGGCCGCAAACTCGCCGGGCTGGCCGCCCGGGCCGTCTCCTCGAAAGGGTGAATCGCCGGTGTTGATACGTCTCGTGCGGCTGCTCATGCAGCCGGGCCGGATCCTGCTGGCCGTCATGCGCCGCCTGCCGTTCGGCTCGTACGAGCTGCGCTGCGCACTCGACCTCTACCCGCGCCCGCACTACGCCTACGGCGTGCGGCAGGCCGCCGAGCTGGCCAGGCGGCTCGGCGTGGGCCGGATCAGCGTGGTCGAGTTCGGCGTCGCGGGCGGCGCCGGCATCGTGGAGCTCAACCGCATGGCGGCGCTGGCCACGGCCGCGACCGGCGTGCGCATCGACGTGTACGGCTTCGACACCGGCGCCGGCCTGCCCAAGCCCACCGACTACCGCGACCTGCCCTACATCTGGCGCGAGGGCGACTTCGTCATGGACGTGGACGCGCTGCGGGCCCGCCTGGGCGACGCCAAGCTGGTCCTGGGCGACATCAGCGACACCGTGGTCGACTTCCTCGACGCGGAGCGGCCGGCGCCGATCGGGTTCGTCTCGATCGACGTCGACTTCTACAGCTCGACGGCGGCGGCGCTGCGGCTGTTCGAGGGCGACCACAAATACTTCCTGCCGCGCGTCTTCTGCTACCTCGACGACACGGTGGGCGACGACGACCAGGTCATCCACAACGAGTACGTCGGCGAGCTGAGCGCGATCAGGGAGTTCAACGGGGCCAACGAGCTGATGAAGCTGGCCCCGATCAACGGCCTGCGGCACAAGCGCCCGGTGCCCGCGCCCTGGAACGACAACATCCAGGCGCTGCACCGCTTCGACCACCCTGACTACTCGACGTACGTGGCGCGGCCGGACACCGAGACGCAGCTGCCGCTCAGCTGAGCAGCGAATTCGGTGAAATGTAACGTTGAACGGCTTATCGGCGATGGCTCCCTATAGAGGGAGCGTCGCGAGGCGGGGGAACGTACCAAATGGAGTTCTGGACGGCGCTGCTCGGACTGCTCAGGAGGGTGCGCGTCGGCCCGCCGCTGATCCTGCTGGCGATCCTGGCGGGCGTCGCCGTGCACGCTTTCGTACCCGCCCGCCACACCACCGACGTCTCGCTTGTCCTTGCCATGCCGGTCAACGGCGGCACGATCCCGAACGACAAGACCAAGCAGGGCCTGACGAACCCGTTCCTGTCGTTCAACGACGCGCTCAAGACCGGGGCCAGCATCGTCATCCTGTCCATGAACACCCAGGACGTGTGGACGGAGCTGGGGGCGCCCAAGGACGGCCCGACCGACATCGTCATCGACGACGGCCGCAGCAACCCCCATGTCCTCGACATCAACGGCCCCTACATCTACATCCAGGTGACCAGCGACACGCCCCAGCGGGCCACCTCCGTGCTCATGGCGGCGCGGCAGCGGGTGGCCGACGAGCTGGCGGAGTGGCAGCGGGCGCTCGGCGCGCCGCCGAACACGTTCATCACCTCGACCGACATCGTCCCGCCCTCGGTGCCCGAGGCCGACGAGAGCCTGAGGTGGCAGGCGGGCATCGGCGCCGGGCTGCTCGTGCTGGTCGCCGGGCTGGGCATCGCGTACGCGCTGGTCGTGCGGCGCCCCGCCGCGCAACCTGCCGCGCAACCCGCCGCGCAGTCCGCCGCGCAGTCCGCCGCGCAGTCCGCCGTGCGACCCGAGCCCTCAGAGCCCGGCAAGCCCGACGAGCCCGTGAAGCCCGCCGAGGCCGAGGTGGAGGAGCCCGAGCAGCCGGCCGCCGACGAGGACAGCTCCGCGACCGTGGAGTTCCCCGCCTACCGGGGCGAGGACCTCTCACCCGTCCCCGGGCCCAGGAAGGCCGGCCAGGACGACGGCGAGGGGTGAGGGCCCGCCATGGACTTCTGGGCGACGGTGACGGTGCTCTTCAGGCGCTGGTACGTGACGGTGCCCGCGTTCCTGCTGACCATCGCGGCGGCACTCGGCGTCTACGCCGTGGCGCCCAAGACCTTCGTCTCCACCTCGGCCATCGTTCTCACGCTGCCGGTCACCGGCGGCAGCCTGCCGAGCGACCCCAAGTTCCCCAACCCGAGCACCAACCCGCTGGTCACCTTCGACCAGGGGCTCAACATGACCTCCGCGATCCTCATCCAGGCGCTGAACACCCCGAAGGCCGCCGCCGAGGTGGGGGTGCCGCCGGGCGGTGACGTCACGCTCAGGGTCACCAGCGGCGGCACCAACCCCGAGCTGATGCCCGCGACCCCGTTCATCGTCGTCACCTGCGAGGCCCCGACCGCCGAGCAGGCCCACTCCATCGTCATCAAGGTCACCGCGCTGGCCGCCAAGGAGCTGCGCGCCCGCCAGCGGCAGGTCAAGGCGCCGCCCGCCACGTACGTGAGCGCCACCGTCGTCGTGCCGCCGACCGAGCCCGACGAGAAGAAGGGCAGCCGGCTGCGCAGCGCGGTCGTCGCCGGCGCGCTGGCGTCCTTCGTGAGCCTGTTCGCGGCGTTCGCGGCCGAGAGCTTCGCCCGCCACCGCCGGACCCGCCGCCGCGCGCGGGACGCGTCCGCGCCCCTGGAGACGGCCGCCGCCAACGGGGCCCGCTCGCTGGCGGGGCACGAGGGATGACGGCTCGGGTCCCCGGTCTGACCGCCGCTCCCGTCGTCGCGCCACGCCGCGCGGACGCCGCCACGCTGGCCGGCCTGTTCGCCCTGGTGCTGCTGTTCGTCCCGGCCCGGCTGGCGGTCGCCGGGCTGCCGCTCTCGCTCACCCCGGCCGAGATCGTGGCGCTGTCGCTGGGCGTGGTGTGGGCGTGCGCGCAGATGGTCAGCACCACCGGCGTGGCCAAGGGGCCGAACCCCGTGCGTACCGCGGTCTTCGCGTACGCGCTGGTCATCCTGGCCGTCTACGGCTACACGACCTCCCTCTACCTGCCCTCCGACGAGCTCAACCTGGCCGACCACACGCTCGTCCTCTACTTCGGGTACGTGAGCCTCGTCCTGATCATGTGCGACGGCGTCGGCACCCGTGAGCGCCTCGACTTCGTGCTCAAGGCGCTGGTGGCCGGCGGGACGTTCGCCGCGGCCGTCGCCCTGCTGCAGTTCAGGCTGGACCTCGACCTCACCCAGTACCTGCAGCTCCCCGGCCTGCGCCCCTCGTCGACCGAGGAGGTGCCGACCGTCATCTCCCGGTCGGCCCTGCGCCGGGTGTCCGGCACGCTGGGGCACCCGATCGAGTTCGGCGCGCTGTCGGCGATGCTGCTGCCGCTGGCCGCGCACCTCGGCTTCCAGGCGCACCGGCGCGGCCAGGGCGCGGTGCGCTGGTGGCTCTGCGCCGCCGTCATCGCGGCCGGCCTGATGTTCTCCGTCTCCAGGACCGCCGTGCTCGGCCTGGCGGGAGCCGGGCTGATCCTGCTGGTCGGCTGGAACAACCGGCGGCGCCTGGCCGCCCTCGTCGCGTTCGGGGTGTTCCTCGGCGTCATGAAGGTGCTGGCGCCCGGCCTGCTCGGCACCTTCTACAACCTGTTCGCCGGGGCCGGTGAGGACAGCAGCATCATCTACCGCACCCACGACTACCCCTGGGCGATCCGCGAGTTCGAGCGGAGCCCGATCTTCGGCCGCGGGCCCGGCACCTGGTACCCGTACAAGCACCAGGTGTTCGACAACCAGTACCTGCTCTCCCTGGTCGAGACCGGGCTGCTCGGCATGCTCGGGTTCGTCGGGGTGATCGTCACCGGGATCGTCGTGGCGCTGAGCGTACGCCGCATGAGCAGCGACCCGGACGTGCGCAACCTGGCGCTGACCGTCGCCGCCTGCCTGCTGATCCCGCTGCTCGGCGCGGCCACGTTCGACCTGCTGTCCTTCCCCGGCATCACCAGCGTGATGTTCCTGTTCGTCGGCACGGCCGGGGCGCTGCTGCGGATGGAACGGCGCGTCGCTCAGACCCCCAGCCTGGCCCTGAGGTCCTTCCACGACCCCGCCGACCGGTCCCGCTCGCTGACCGCGCCGACCGGCAACGGCCACGGCAGCGCGAGGTCCGGGTCGTCGTAGCGGACCGCCAGGTCCTCGGCCGGGTCGTGCTCCCTGTCGATGCGGTAGCAGACGTCGGCGTGCTCCGTGAGCGCCTGGTAGCCGTGCAGGAAGCCCGGGGGGACGTACAGGTGGGCGAACGTCACGTCGTCGAGCCGGACGGCTCTGTGCGCGCCGAACGTCGGTGAGCCGGGCCTGGCGTCCACCAGGACGTCCAGCACGGCGCCGTGCGCCGCCCGCACCAGCTTGGCCTCGCCGCGCCCCGAGCGCCCATGCATGCCCCTGATCGTGCCGCGGCGCGAGCGCGACTGGCTGTCCTGCACGAACGCGTGCGGGTCCAGCCCGTGCTCGGCCGCGAGCGCGGTGTCGAACGTGCGGGTGAACAAGCCCCGGTCGTCGTGGTGCGGCGTGGGCACGAACAGCAGCACGCCTTCGAGCTCCAGGCGTTCGACTCTCATCGCGTTCCTCTCGTCATCCGGGTAGGGCCCGCAGCCGGCGGGACGGCCTGAGCAGCGCCACGACCGAGGCCCGCGCCGTACGCCGGCCGGCCGCCGCCCGCATCGCCTCGCCCAGCAGCACCGCGAGGTAGAAGCCCGCGCTCGCCACCCGGCCGCGCCGCCGCCTGAACAGCCGCACCCGGTTGACCGTGAGCAGCGCGGCCAGCATGGGGCTGGTCTTCGCCTCGCCACCGATGTGCTCCACCACGGCGCTCGGGTCGTACCAGAGCGACCAGCCGGCGTCCCCGGCGCGCAGCGCGTAGTCGGTCTCCTCGCTGTAGAGCAGGAACGACTCGTCCCAGGGGCCGATTCGCCGGATCGCCTCCACCGACAGGAGCATGGCGGCGCCGGTGGCCCAGTCGGCGGGGCCGGGGCGCTCGTACCGCTCCGGGTCGGTGACCATCTCGCCCAGCGTGCCGATCCTGGCCGCCAGCCGGCCGCCGATCAGCGCCTCGGCCAGCGCCCTGCGCACGGCGGGGGTGCGGCGCAGCGAGTGGTGCAGCACGCCGTCGGTGCCGACCAGGCGGGGGACGGCGATGCCGGTGCCGGGACGGTCGAGCGCCGCGCGGAGGGCGGCCAGCGCTCCTGGGCGGAGCCGGCAGTCGGGGTTCAGCACGAGGACGGCGTCCAGCTCGGCGAGGTCGAGTGCGGCGATGCCGGCGTTGATGGCGGCCGCGTACCCGGCGTTCCTGCCGACCTGGACGGGTCGTACCGGCAGCTCGGCCTTCTCGGCGAGAGAGAGGGAGTCGTCCTTGGAGGCGTTGTCCGCCACCACGACGGCCGCGAGCCGGGTGCCCGCCGCGCCCGCGGCCAGCGAGTCCAGGCAGCCGCCGAGCACCGGCGCGCTGTTGTAGGTCACGATCACGATCGCTACTCGGGCGGGCGTCACAAATCGGCCATCGCGCCCCAGGAATGGATCGTTACAGGTAACAGAAGGCACATGTGGGGCGATATGTGGATCAGGGGCCGGTGTCGTAGAGACGGAGACACAATCCATGCAGGATCTGCAGGCTTTCACGTTTCGTCGCGACGAACTCTTCGCACTCGCGGACAAGTACTCCGAGCAGTTCCGTACGGCGTCGCCGTTCCGTCACGTCGTCATCGACGACTTCCTGCCGCCCGAGGTGCTGGAGCCCGTGCTGGCGGAGTTCCCCGAGCCGCGGGACGCCACCTGGCAGCGCTTCGACACCGCCCGCGAGGTCAAGCTCGCGCTGGCCGACCCCGAGCGCATGGGCCCGGCCACCCGGCACCTGCTGGCGGAGTTCAACGGCGGGGTGTTCATCGACTTCCTGGAGCGGCTGACCGGCATCACCAATCTCGTCTCCGACCCGCACTTCGAGGGCGGCGGCCTGCACCAGATCCGCCCGGGCGGCTTCCTGAAGGTGCACGCCGACTTCAACCGCAGCCGCCGCCTCAACCTCGACCGGCGGCTCAACGGTCTGCTCTACCTCAACAAGGACTGGCAGGAGGACTACGGCGGGCACCTCCAGCTCTGGAACAAGGACATGACGGCGTGCGAGGGCAAGGTCCTGCCGATCTTCAACCGGTTCGTCCTGTTCGCCACCACCGACGACGCCAACCACGGCCACCCCGACCCGCTCACCTGCCCCGAGGACCGGGCACGGCGCTCGATGGCCCTCTACTACTACTCCAACGGCCGGCCCGCGGACGAGGTCACCGAGGAGCACACCACGCTGTTCCGGCAGCGGCCCGGCGAGGCGTGGAAGAGCAACCTGCGCCAGGTCGCCAAACGCTGGACGCCGCCCGCGCTGGCGGACCTCGTCGGCGGACGGAAGACCAAGGGCGAGTGAGGTCGCGCACCGCGGCCAGGAGCTTCGGGGCGAGCCTGGCCGCGCTGCTCGTGCTGTTCGGCACCGCCTGCCAGGCTTCCGGGGGGCGGGACCGGCTGGACGTCACCCCGGCTCCTTCGAGCCCGGCCGCCGCGCCCGCCACACCTTCGGCCACGCCCTCCCAGCGAGCCTGGCCCGGCCCGGGCACCACCGGCGTGCCCGACGGCGTACGGCTGCGCGAGTCGGGCCCGATGGTGGTCAAGGAGAACGGCGCGGTGATCGACGGCGTCGAGGTCACCGGGTACATCACGGTCGAGGCCGACGACGTGACCATCCGCAACACCCGCGTGCGCGGGACCAAGAACTGGTGGGGGATCCTGCAGCGGGAGGGGCGCACGGGGCTGACCGTCGAGGACACCGAGGTGTTCGGCAACGGCAAGCAGCGCACCCAGTTCGGGATTCTCAACCAGGGCAAAATGATCACGATCCGCCGGGTGGACATCCACACGATCTCCAACGGCATCTCCACCGACCAGGGGTTGATCGAGGACTCGTACGTGCACGACCCGAAATACTTCAAGGACGATCACACCGACATGATCATGTCCACCGGAAGCGCCGCCCCCGGCACCGAACTGATCATCAGGAACAACACCGTGATCAACACGCTCGACCAGACCGGCGCGATCGCCCTCTTTCAGGACTTCGGGGTGGTGAAGAACGTCACGGTCGAGGGCAACCTGCTGGCGGGCGGCGGCTGGACGTTGTACGCGGGCGCGGGGGCCAAGGGCACGTCGTCGAACGTCAAGGTGATCGGGAACGTCTTCAGCCGGAAGGTGTGGCCCAAGGGAGGTGCGGCCGGGCCGGTTGCGTATTGGGATAATGACGGGCCCGGAAATCGGTGGGAGGGGAACGTGTGGGAAAACGGGGAAACGGTAACGCCTGGATAGTCGCCGTTTAGAGATCATTTTTCGCGATATTCGGGAAACGTGAGTTTCCTGAGAATGGGGAGGATGCGAGTCCTTTTTCGCGGAATATCCTCTTTTTGTCCTTCGGCATGGCTAATCTCTCCCCCTGGGGGACTCGACGTGGCCGTGATCGGAAGGAGCCGCCTGTGTCCAGGCAGCGCAGGAAGAGCAGGCACGCCGGCTGGTTGTCCCTTGCCGGGGTCTCCGTGGTGGCCGCGCTGGCCGGCACGTACGTGGTCGTCGTCGGCGAGCCGGAGCCCCGTACCGTCCTGACCGACGCGTCGGAGCCCCGCCTGAGCGGCGCCGAGTCACGGGAGGTCGCTCCCGGCGCCGCCGCGGGCCGTCAGCTGCGCGGCCCCGCCACGACGCCGCCCTGGTACCGGCGCGAGCGGGACTTCTGGCGGTGGTGGCCCCGGCGTCCCACGAAGCAGGCGCCCCGCCCGACCCGCCGCCCGACCGCCGCGCCGACCACGACGCGCACGGCGACCCCGGCTCCCAGGCCCACCCGCACCCGTACACCCGTGCCCACGCCGACGCGGACGCGCACGCTGCCCCTCCCCAGCCCGACGGTGACGCGGACCCTGCCGCTCCCGCCGAGCCCCACGCCCGTCCCGACGCGGACGTCCACCCCGCCACCGACCCCGCCCGTCACCCAGACCCCGGAGCCGACCAGGACGCGCACCCCGACCCCCACGCCGACTCCCACGCCGACCCCCACGCCGACTCCCACGCCGACCCCGGAGCCGACCAGGACCTCCGTGCCGCCCTCGGGCGACTGGCCGGGGCCGGGCAACACCGGCGTCCCCGCGGGCACCAGGATGGTGGAGAAGACCGGCTCGATCATCATCAAGCAGGACGGCATGGTCATCGACGGCTGGGACGTCACGGGCGACATCACGGTCGAGGCGGACAACGTGACCATCCGCAACACCCGCGTCCGCGGCCAGAAGGACTATTGGGGCATCCTCCAGCGCGCCGGCCACACCGGCCTCAAGGTCGAGGACAGCGAGATCTTCGGCAACGGCAAGCGCCGCACCCAGTTCGGGATTCTCAACCAGGGCAAAATGATCACGATCCGCCGGGTCGACATCCACACGATCTCCAACGGCATCCTCACCGACCAGGGCCTGATCGAGGACTCGTACGTGCACGACCCGAAGTACTACTCCGGCGACCACACCGACATGATCATGTCCACCGGCACCGCGGCCCCCGGCACCGAGCTGATCATCCGCCGCAACACGGTCGTCAACACCCTCAACCAGACCGGCGCGATCGCCCTGTTCCAGGACTTCGGGGTGACCCGCAACGTCACCGTCCAGGGCAACCTGCTGGCGGGCGGCGGCTGGACCCTCTATGCGGGCGCCGGCAAGAAGGGCATGTCGTCCAACATCAAGGTCGTCGACAACGTCTTCAGCCGCCGGGTGTGGCCGAAGGGCGGCTACGCGGGCCCGGTGTCCTACTGGGACGCGAACGGCCCCGGCAACGTCTGGCGCGGCAACACCTGGGAGGACGGCGCCGCGAGCGTGACCGCGGGCTAACCCCGTATGGCGATCACCGACTTCACCAGCCCGGCCAGCCGCTCGAAGTGCAGCCGCGACTTGGGGAAGTAGTGCCGCATCTCGGTCACGCTCAGCAGCTCGACCTCCATGGCGATCATGCGTGCCGCGTCCCGGTCGGAGGTCGGCGTGTGCACGAGCGGCCAGCGCCGCAGGATCGTCGTGCGCGCCGCCAGCGGCAGGAACTGGAACCCGGGGAACAGGAAATGCGGCTCGACCGGGAAATAGCGGTAGGGCGTCTGCACCCAGTGCCGGTCGGCCATCTCGTGCACGGTGTCGGCGAAGCGCTGCCGCCGCTGGTGCCCGCCCACGTGCTCGATGACCGCGTTGGAGAAGACCAGGTCGTAGCGGGTGCCGCGGATCGCGGGCGGCAGGTCGCAGGCGTCGGCCACGTCCGCGCGCAGCCAGGAGGGCAGGTCGGCGGGCGGCTCCTCAAGGTTGACGATGTGCACGTGGGCCGGCCTGACGGGGGCGCGCAGCCAGGCGCCGGCCGTGCCGCCGAGGTCGAGGACGCGCATGCGGTCGAGGTCGGGGAAGCGGCTCGCGAACCACCGCCAGCGCCGGGCCCGCGCCTTGGCCCCGAGCGAGTCGGGGGCGTCCACGAAACGGCTGCGCAGGGCGTTCAATCGGCTCTTCACGCGGGCACCTTCCCGTACCAGTCGACTGTTCTCCGTAACCCGTCGTCCAGGTCCGTGACCGGCCGCCAGCCGAGCAGCTCCGCCGCGGGGGCGAGGTCGCCGACCTGCGTGATATCGTACGGACGGTCGGGCGCCGCGCCGAACTCCGGCGTCTGCTCAGGGGCGGCGATCGCGAAGAGCCTCATGACGATCTCGTGGGCGGACGTCTGCACCCCGGTCGCGATGTCCATCGTGTAGCCGATCGCCTTGTCCGACTCCCCGGCTCGCACGTACGCGTCCACGACGTCGTCCACGTAGATCCAGTCCGCGAGCTTCGTCCCCTTCGTCAGCCGGGGGCGCTCGCCGCGTAACAGGCACAGCGTCACGTACGGGATGAGCTTCGTCGTGTCGGGCTGGGCGGGGCCGTACACCATGCTGGGCCGCAGCACCGTGACCGGCAGCTCCCACAAGCGGTGGTAGAGCTGCGCGTAGCCGGTGGCGGCCCACTTCGCCATCGCGTACGGCGACGACGGGGGCGCGTGCCCGTTGCCCGGCCGCGGCTCCTCGATCGAGCCGGTCATCACGGTCCTGACGGCGTGCGCGCGGGCCGCGTCCAGCACGTTGACCGCGGCGACGAGGTTGCCCGCCAGCGTGACCCGCACCATCTCAGGGTCCCTGGCCCCGTTGACCTCGCTCGCCAGGTGGTACAGGACGTCGGGGCGCACCGTGCGCGCCAGCTCGGCCGTCGCCTCGGGATCGCGCAGGTCCACCTGGTGCCGCTGGACCCCGTCCGCTGGGGTGCTCGCGGCGTCGTCTCCGTCCGTCCCGGCGCGCCGGCCCACGGTGTGGACCTCGGCGCCCAGCGCGGCCAGGCGTGCGGCGAGGTGCCCACCGATGAACCCCGACGCCCCCGTCACCAGGGCCCGCCTGCCCGTCCACGTCATCAGCGCACCCTCCCCCCGGCCCCCCACGGCCCGGTCACAGGTGTATCCCGGCCTGCCTCCGCGCCGTTACGCCGGAAACGTCCCTGGAACGCAGAACGCCGCCGCCCCTGCCAGGGCGGCGGCGTCCCAAAAAGGCGGTGTCAGCTGATGCGCCAGGTGTCTCCACCCATGAGCAGGTCGCTCAGGTCGCCGGGACCCTTCTGCGCCACGGACTCCTCCAGCTGCTCGGCCATCAGCGACTCGTAGGACGGCCGGTCGACGCTGCGGAAGATGCCGATCGGCACGTGCTCGAACGCCGGCTCGTCGAGCCTGCTGAGCGCGAACGCCACCGACGGGTCGGGGCTGTGGGCATCGTGCACGAGGATCTGGTCCTCGCTCACGCTGTCGCGGGCCACGACCTCGATGCCGCCGGCCGGGCCGCGTACGACGGCCTTGCTCGCGCTCACGATCGGCTGGCCGTGCTCGAGCCGCAGCGTGATGTCGTCGCGGACCTCGGGGTCCTTGAGCTGCTCGAACGCGTTGTCGTTGAAGATGTTGCAGTTCTGGTAGATCTCGACCAGCGACGTGCCGCGGTGGGCGGTCGCCTCGCGCAGCACCGACTGCAGGTGCTTGCGGTCGGAGTCGATGGTGCGGGCCACGAACGACGCCTCGGCGCCGATGGCCAGCGAGATCGGGTTGAACGGCTTGTCCAGCGAGCCCATCGGGGTCGACTTGGTGATCTTGCCGACCTCGGAGGTGGGGGAGTACTGGCCCTTCGTCAGACCGTAGATCCGGTTGTTGAACAGCAGGATGTTGAGGTTGACGTTGCGCCGCAGCGCGTGGATCAGGTGGTTGCCGCCGATCGACAGCGCGTCACCGTCACCCGTGATCACCCACACGCTCAGGTCGGGCCTGCTGGCCGCGAGCCCGGTCGCGATCGCCGGCGCCCGCCCGTGGATGGAGTGGAAGCCGTAGGTGTTGAGGTAGTAGGGGAAGCGCGACGAGCAGCCGATGCCGGAGACGAACACGATGTTCTCGCGCTTCAGCCCCAGCTCGGGCAGGAAGCTCTGCACCGCGGCCAGGATCGCGTAGTCACCGCAGCCCGGGCACCAGCGCACCTCCTGGTCGGACTTGAAGTCCTTCAGGCTCTGCTTCACGTCGGTCTTGGGGACGAGCGACAGGCCCCTCCCGTTCACCAGCTCAGTCACTGTCGATCACGTCCTGGATGACTCCGGCCAGCTCCTCGGCCTTGAACGGGAGCCCGCGCACACGGTTGTAGCTGATCACGTCGACGAGGAACCTGGCCCGCAGCAGCAGCGCGAGCTGGCCCAGGTTGATCTCGGGCAGCAGCACCTTGTCGTAGCGCTTGAGCACCTCGCCGGTGTTGGCGGGCAGCGGGTTGAGGTGGCGCAGGTGGGCCTGCGCGACCTTGCCGCCGGCCTTCCTGATGCGGCGCACGGCCGCGGCGATCGGCCCGTACGTCGAGCCCCACCCGATGACCAGCACCTTCGCCTCGCCGTCCGGGTCGTCGACGGCCAGGTCGGGCACGTCGATGCCGGCGATCTTGGCGGCGCGGGTGCGCACCATCAGGTCGTGGTTGTCGGGGTCGTAGGAGATGTTGCCGGTGCCGTCGGCCTTCTCGATGCCGCCGATGCGGTGCTCGAGCCCGGCGGTGCCGGGGATGGCCCACGGGCGGGCGAGCGTCTCGGTGTCGCGCTTGAACGGCAGGAACGCGCCGTCGTCGCCGTTGGGCTCGGTGGTGAACGGCTGCGAGATGTCCGGCAGCTCCGACACCTCGGGCAGGCGCCACGGCTCGGAGCCGTTGGCGAGGTAGCCGTCGGAGAGCAGCATGACCGGGGTGCGGTACTTCACCGCGATCCTGGCCGCCTCGACCGCCGCGTCGAAGCAGTCGCTCGGCGACATCGGCGCCACGACCGGCACCGGCGACTCGCCGTTGCGGCCGAACAGCGCCATCAGCAGGTCGGTCTGCTCGGTCTTGGTCGGCATGCCGGTGCTGGGGCCCGCGCGCTGCACGTCCACGACGATCAGCGGCAGCTCGGTGGTGACCGCGAGGCCGACCGTCTCCGCCTTCAGCGCCACACCGGGACCGCTCGTGGTGGTCACGCCGAGCGCGCCGCCGAACGCGGCCCCGAGCGCCGCGCCGACGCCCGCGATCTCGTCCTCCGCCTGGAACGTGCGAATGCCGAACCGCTTGTGCTTGGACAGCTCGTGCAGGATGTCGCTGGCCGGGGTGATCGGGTAGGACCCGAGGAACAGCGGCAGCTTCGACTGCACGCTCGCGGCGATCAATCCGTAGGCCAGCGCCTGGTTGCCGGAGATGTTGCGATAGACGCCCGGCGCCAGCCTGGCCGGCCTGACCTCGTACGAGACCGAGAACGACTCGGTCGTCTCCCCGTAGTTCCAGCCCGCCTGGAAGGCCGCGATGTTGGCCTTGGCGATGTCGGGCTTACGCGCGAACTTCTGCTCAAGGAACTTGATCGTGTGCTCGGTCGGCCGGTGGTAAAGCCACGACAGCAGGCCGAGAGCGAACATGTTCTTCGACCGTTCGGCGTCCTTTTTGGACAGGTCGAAACCCTCGAGGGCCTTCACGGTGAGCGAGGTCAGCGGGACCGCGTGCACGCGCCACTCGCTGAGCGAGTCGTCCTCCAGCGGGTTGGCCGCGTAGCCGACCTTCTGCAGGTTGCGCTTGGTGAACTCGTCGGTGTTGGCGATGATGTCCGCGCCCTTGGGCAGGTCGCCCAGGTTGGCCTTGAGCGCGGCCGGGTTCATGGCCACCAGCACGTTGGGCGCGTCGCCCGGCGTGAGGATGTCGTGGTCGGCGAAATGGAGCTGGAAGCTCGACACGCCCGGCAGGGTGCCTGCGGGGGCGCGGATCTCGGCGGGAAAGTTGGGGAGCGTCGACAAGTCGTTGCCGAACTCCGCCGTGCCGGCGGTGAAGCGGTCGCCGGTGAGCTGCATTCCGTCGCCGGAGTCACCGGCGAACCTGATGATCACGCGGTCGAGTTGCTGGACCTGCTTCGTCACAGCTCAGTCCTCCTCGACGCGCCACTGCGCGGTTGCCTTAGGCGCGTTCTCTGTTTCCATGCTAGATCCTCGGAAGGTCACGCGTTTGCATGCCACCCAAAGCGGGTAAACGCGGTCGGAGTCAGGTCAGGGTGAGGTGGGAGAGCGACGACACAGCCCGGCGGCCAGCCTGCAGAGGTCTACATGCAGGCGGGCGAACAGGACGGTTCGGGTCACGAGCGCCAACTATACGTCCCCCCAACACGTGCGCTACGTCAGGGGCTGCTTACCCGGCAGCTCGTTCCCTGACCTGTACATGCGGCCGGCCTGCATCCCCGCAGAGCCGTACAACTCAGGAACGGTCACCAGGCTGTAACCCTTCCCGCGCAACCTTTTGAGGATGTCCGGAACCGCATCCACGGTTTCCCGATGAATGTCGTGCATGAGAATGATCGCACCTGGATGCGCTTCGCGCACGACCCGGTCCGCGATGTCCGACGCCTTGGTGGCCGTCTGGTCCTCCGGGTCCACGTCCCAGGTGACCACCGAGCAGCCCATCTCACGCGCGACGTCGCGTACCTCCTGGCTCACCGCCCCGTACGGCGGCCGCACCAGCGTGGGCGTCTGCCCGATGACCTCCGACACCGCGTCCGAGGTCTTCCCGAGTGAGTCGGCGACCTTGCTGCTCGGCTGCTTCGACAGGTCCCTGTGGGCCCAGCTGTGGTTGCCGACCAGGTGGCCCTCCATGCTCATCCGGCGGACCAGCGCGGGCTCCGACGCCACGCCGCCGCCGACCGTGAAGAACGTCGCCCGCGCCCGCTGCTCCGCCAGCAGGTCGAGCAGCCGTCCGGTGTACGGGCCTGGGCCGTCGTCGAACGTCAGCGCCACGCACTTGCGCTTCGCGCAGTCCACGTTGCCCGCCCGGTTGCTGACCGCGTCGGGGCTGCTCGTGGCCGCGAATCCGGGGTTCACCGGGTGCGCCGACCGCCTGGCCGCCTCCCGCACCGCCTGCTGCGCCCGCCGTCCCAGGTCCGACAGCAGCGGCGCGACCTGCTGCGCCGGCACGGCCACCGCCACCCGGCCCAGCGAGCACCTGCCGACCTCGCAGTCGTCGAACTCCACGACCAGGTCGCCGTTCCTGTTGAACGCCATGGAGTCGAACGTGTCCGCGTCCGCCGTCACCCGGCTGCGCTCCACCTGTCCGCCGCGCTCCGCGAGCGCCTCCTTGACCAGGGCCGCCAGCCTGTCGAGCGCCGGCCTGCCCGCCAGCAGTCCCGTCGATCTCGCGGCCTTGCCGCTGCGCGGGTCGAACCAGTACGTACGCGTGGAGTTGCCCCAGTTCGTGCCCAGGAACTCGCCGGTTCGCAGGCGCACCCCGACCGCCTCGGGGGAGGCGGCGGCGAACTGCCACTCCACGTTCAGCTCCGGCTTGGGGAGGATGGGGGCGTCGCCGCGGGTCGTGCGCCTGAAGTCCTTGAGCTGCCGCTCGGCGCCGGCCTTGAGCATCCGGTTGAGTGCTGGGGCGTCGGTCAGCACCGGGTACTTGATGTGCACGTATCTGCCGGCCGTCGGGTCGCCTTCCGTGACGGTCGCGGTGGACAGGCCGACGACGGTGGCGGGATCGACGAAGTCGATCAGCGTCGGCTCTGCCGGGACCATGATGTCCCTCCCGTTGGAGGCGGCGGCGAGGCCGCAACCGGAGGCCGAGAGGGCCAGCAGAGCGATTCCCGTACAGAACCGCGATTTGTGCATGCTTGTCAGGTTATGTGTGCGATCTTACGGTTTACCCGGATTTTGTGTGATCAGCCCGGACACTTTGACTGCGCTGGGTACGCGTCACGTCCAGCTGAGGACCCGCTTCCGCCACGCGTACAGGATCCCCAGCGCGATGAACCCCAGGAAGACGAACATCTCCACCAGCGTGGTCAGCCCGTACCCGGGCGCATCGAACACCGTCGCCCACGGGAACAGGAACACGGCATCCACCGCGAACACCACGTACAGATACGTGAACACGTAGTACCGCACCTGTGACTGCGCCCACCCCTCACCCACAGGGTCGACCCCGCACTCGTAGGTGGTCAGCTTCTCGGGAGTGGGCCGCGACGGCCGCAGCAACCGATTGGCGAAGAGCGCGCCGGCGACGATCGCGACACCGATGGCAAGCAACGCGGCCACCAGCACATAGGAGCCAAAGTAGCCGTCCATGCCCGGATCGTAACCCGCCCCGGCCGACGAACCCACCCCTGAAACCACCCCGCATCGGAGACCACCCACCCGCGACACCCGCCGGCGCCACCCGCCGGCGCCACCCGCCGGCGCCACCCGCCGGCGCCACCTGTCCGTGCCACCCGCCACCCCAAGTCCTGAAGCGTGTTCCCGTAGCGCCTCCATCACCTCAGCCCTCACACCACCCCCACCAACCCCCTATGCACCACCCTTCCTTTGCCTGTCCTGTGATCCGCGCAAGAATGGCCGTATGGCAGCAACGGACCTTCCGATGCCCACAGTGGGCCCGGTTTCGCGATTGGCGCCCAAGCCGATGCGCTTCATCCTCAACTGGGGCCGCCGCTACTCGCTGTGGGTGTTCAACTTCGGGCTGGCCTGCTGCGCCATCGAGTTCATCGCGGCCTCGACCAGCCGTCACGACTTCATCCGCTTCGGCGTGATCCCGTTCGCGAACGGCCCCAGGCAGGCCGACCTCATGATCGTCTCAGGCACGGTCACCGACAAGATGGCCCCCGCGGTCAAGCGCCTGTACGAGCAGATGCCCGACCCGAAATACGTGATCTCGTTCGGCGCCTGCTCCAACTCCGGCGGCCCGTACTGGGACTCCTACTGCGTCACGAACGGCGTCGACCAGATCATCCCCGTGGACGTCTACGTCCCGGGCTGCCCGCCGCGCCCCGAGGCCCTCCTGTACGGCATCACCAAGCTCCAGGAGAAGATCGCCGGTGAAAAGCTGACAGACCGCTACATCTGGTCCCGCTCCCACGCGGAGGACCCGTCCGGCGGCCAGGCATGAGCGCCGACCTCGCGGCCGGCCTCGAGGCCCGCTTCGGCGACCGCGCCGAAGTCACGGAGTCCTACGGCGACACCACCATCGACGTGCCCCCGACAGACTGGACGAACCTCCTCGAATACGCCCGCGACACCCTCGGCCACGCCTTCTTCGACTGGCTGACGGGCGTCGACGAGCCTCCCGACACGTTCGCGATCGTGGCCCACGTCTACAACCCGGACACGCGGCGCAGGCTGCTGCTCCGCACCCGCGTTCCCCGCGACAACCCCCACCTCCCCACCGCCGTCCTCATCTACCGGGGCGCGAACTGGCACGAGCGCGAGACGTACGAGATGTTCGGCGTGATCTTCGACGGCCACCCCAACCTCGTCCCGCTCCTGCTCCCCGACGGCTTCGAAGGCCACCCGCTCCGCAAGGACTTCATCCTGGCCGCCCGCGTGGCCAAGCCCTGGCCCGGCGCCAAGGAGCCCGGCGAATCAGGACACGGCGCCCCGAGCCGCCGCAAGACCCTTCCGCCCGGAGTTCCAGCCGACTGGGGGCCGCCCGATGCTTGAAGTGGTGCTGAGCTTCGTCGTCATCCTCGTCGTGTTCCTGGTGCTGCCGCTGATCGTCGGTCAGACGGAGCACAAGGTCATGGCCCACATGCAGTCGAGGCTCGGCCCCATGTACGCGGGCCGCTTCCACGGCTGGGCGCAGCTCATCGCCGACGGCGTGAAGTTCGCCCAGAAGGAGGACATCATCCCGGCCGCGGCCGACCGCCGCATCTTCATGATCGCTCCCGGGGTGGCGCTGGTCCCGTACCTCCTCGTTCTGATCGTCATCCCCATCGACCGCGGCCGCGCCGCCGTCGACCTCGACCTCGGCCTGTTCTTCGTCCTCGCCGTCATGGGTGTCGGCGTGCTCGGCTCGATCATGGCGGGCTGGGCGTCGGCCAACAAATACTCCGTGCTCGGCGGGATGCGCTCCGCGGCTCAGCTCATGTCGTACGAGCTGCCTCTCGTCCTCGCCGCCTCCTCGGTCGCGATGGCGGCCGGCACCCTGTCGCTGTCGGGGATCGTCGAGGCCTGGCAGTGGTGGTGGCTGCCGTGGCAGGCGATCGGCGGCATCGTCTTCTTCGTGGCCGGCCTCGCCGAGCTGCGCCGCCCGCCGTTCGACATGCCGATCGCCGAGTCCGAGATCATCATGGGCCCGATGACCGAGTACACCGGCATGCGTTTCGCCCTCTTCATGCTCTCCGAGTACGTCGGCATCGTCGTCCTGTCCTTCCTGACCACCGTGCTGTTCCTCGGGGGCTGGCACGGCCCGTTCCTGCCCGGCTGGCTCTGGACGCTGGTGAAGGTCTTCTTCCTGTCGTTCGTCGTGATCTGGCTGCGCGT
Organism: Nonomuraea salmonea; assembly: GCF_042428605.1. Classification (NCBI taxonomy): domain Bacteria; kingdom Bacillati; phylum Actinomycetota; class Actinomycetes; order Streptosporangiales; family Streptosporangiaceae; genus Nonomuraea; species Nonomuraea salmonea. The sequence continues at coordinate 13,472 of NZ_JBHMCF010000058.1, read as the reverse complement.
GACGTACCCGCGGCTCCGCGAGGACCAGCTGCAGAAACTCGCCTGGGCGGTGCTCGTCCCCCTGGCGCTCGTCCAATTGGCCCTGACCGGCCTGCTCAAAGTCGTGATCTGACCCGGTACGACCAATAATCCAATCTCTTTAGACCGAATTATTGGTCCTTGATACCCCTTCAATTGCCTACGTACGATCACCGTCCGAGAAGGAACGTCCCGTACGGAGGTGTTCACGTGCTCTCAAAGCGCCTGCTCGCGAAATTGGTGGTAGCCGCCGCCATCATCACCACCGGCATCCTGGCCGCCGCCCCCGCCAACGCCGTAACGGACCCGCCCAGCACCGACGGGTACATCTGGTCCAACTGACCGCACCCCGCGCAGACCACAAGGCTCCCCGAGAGCCTCCAACCCACGCCCCCGAAGGTGTCACATGATTTCGAAGAAAGCAGCAGCACAGGTCGTCGCAGCCATAGCGATCACCGTCGCCGGCATCCTGGCCGCGAACCCCGCCAATGCCGTCACCGATCCGCCCAGCGGCGGCCAGGTCGGCACCAACGGCTTCACCTGGTCCAACTGAGAGCGCGGCCGGCGGGCATCGCGCCGAGCAGGTCAGCGGACGATGGCCAGCATCACGTCGGAGGCTGACGGACGATCCGTGGGCTGCTTGCTCAGGCAGGCGCCCACGACGTCGCGTAAGCCGGCCGGCAACCGCGACAGATCGGGAGCATGATTGAGCACCCGATTGAACACCGCCGGCACCGTGTCCTCCCCGAACGCCGGCCGCCCGGTGGCCGCGAACACCATCGTCACCGCCCAGCTGAACACGTCGGACGGCGGCCCCACGGTCTCGCCCTTGAGCTGCTCAGGCGACATGTAAGGCGGAGTGCCCACCATTTTCCCGGACGTCATCGTCATCTGATCGAGCGCCCTGGCGATGCCGAAGTCGATCACCCGCGGCCCGTCGTGCCCGATCAGCACGTTGCTCGGCTTGAAATCCCGGTGAACGACCCCCGCTTTGTGGATGGCCGCCAGCGCCCCGGCTGTGGACAACGCCAGCCGCGTCAGACCGTCCTCATCCCGCGGCCCGTGCTTCCTGACGAGCTGCTCCAGCGACGGCCCGTCCACGTACTCGCTGACGATGTACGCGTGCTGCCCGCCGATGTTCACGTCGAGCACCCGGGCTGTGGAAAACGTCGCCACCCGCCGCGCCGCCTCCACCTCGCGCGCGAACCTCGTCCTGGCCACGTCATCGACCAGATCGTGCAGCACCTTCACCGCCACCCGCACCCCGTTGGGCGCCATGGCGAGGTAGACCGCGCCCTGCCCGCCGCGCCCGAGCTGCCGCTCCACGCGGTAGTGCCCGATCCACTGCGGCTGCCCCAGCGGCCGATGCACGGACGGAGCGGTGGTGCGCTGCCGCACGTCTGCTGGGGGACGAGGAGTCGGAGTCGGAGTGGGAGTGACAGCCGGAGTGAAAACCGCCGTCATGCGAGCTTTCGCCATGAACGGCACCAGAATCCCCGAATGGATGACCCCGCCGACCCAGCTGAGCAGGAGCCCCAGCGTGACGGGCACGGTCAGCTCGGCGGGAGCGTCGTCATTGGGATAGGCCAGCACGGCGAGGGTGAACGACCCCATGCCGACCAGATAGACACACGCCGCCACCGCGTGCCAGACGTTGCGCAGCCAGAACGCCGCGAACCCCACCGTGAACGGGGTCGCGAAGCCGCAGGTGAGCAGCGGCAGACAGGCCCACACCACGGCGGCCGTCCACCGCAGGCCGCTCGGCCGGATCGGATGGCTGTGCTGCATGGCGGAGAGACTATCGCCCTGCCACCCGTTCATATCGGACATGCACACAGCTTGTGGATAACTACCCGTCAGCCTGTGGATAGCTGTGGAAAACCTGGGGACAACCCCACTCCCTCATTCACGTCCAGCCCCAAGTGCGTCATGATGTTGAACCATGGGGCGGATACCGGGAGTGGGACTGGCGAAAGGGCTGTCCATCACCCTTCGCCACATGCTGCGCAAATCCGTCACGCAGCAATACCCCGAGGTCAAGCCCGACCTGCCGCCCCGCAGCCGCGGCGTCATCGCGCTGGTCGAGGAGAACTGCACCTCGTGCATGCTCTGCGCCCGCGAATGCCCCGACTGGTGCATCTACATCGACTCGCACAAGGAGACGATCCCGGCGCCTGAGGGCGGCCGCGCCAGGCAGCGCAACGTCCTCGACCGCTTCGCGATCGACTTCTCGCTGTGCATGTACTGCGGCATCTGCATCGAGGTCTGCCCGTTCGACGCGCTCTTCTGGTCCCCGGAGTTCGAGTACGCGGAAGGCGACATCCGCAACCTCCTCCACGAGAAGGACAAACTGTCCACCTGGGTCCAGACCGTCCCCCCGCCGCCCGCTCATGACCCAGGCGCCGAGCTCCCCAAGGAACTGACCGCAGCCCGCCGCCCACCCCGTCCCGCTGCTCCCAAGAGAGACCAGCCACCCGCGGCCAAGCGCACACCAACTTCGGAGAAGGCCCCAACTCCCAGCAGGGATGAGGAAACCACGGCGACTTCCGGCCCAGACCAGGGCACAACGGCGGCCTCCGGCCCAGACCAGGGCACTCCGCCGGCATCCGGTGCGGGGCTCACTCAGGGCGCCACGCCCGCCGAACAGGGCCCCACCGCCGGGCCGTCCCGCCCGGGAGGCCGTCCTCGCCGCGCCATGACGAACGTTCGGGGAATCCGCCCTCCGGGCGCCCTCCCCTCGAAGGACGAACCCTCCGCAGGCCCAGCGCCACAGCCCCAAGAGGCGAAGGGCACCCCAGCCGCGAACCAGCAACCCGCACCACAAGACCAGCAACCCGCACCACAAGACGAGCAGACCGCACCACAAGACGAGCAGACCGCACCTCAAGACGAGCAGACCGCACCTCAAGACGAGCAGACCGCACCTCAAGAGAACCCCGCACAGAAAGACCGAGAAGGGCCTTCATCCACAGGCGAGTCGCCTCCCGGCGAGTTGTCCACAGCCGAGGGCGAGTCGCCACCGAAGCCCGATCAGCAAGGGCAGACTTCTGCCGCGAGCCGCCGCCGGCGCAGGATGGCCGATCCACGGTCCATCAGGCCCCCAGGGCGGCTCGGTCCTGACGAGTCGGAGGAGTCCGAGGAGGAGTCGTGACCGAGGCGGTGCCCTCCTACCTGTCACCCACCGGGCAAGAGATCGTCTTCTTGCTGCTGGGAGCGGTAGCGGTTGGATCGGCGCTGCTCGTCGTCATGACCAAGCAAATCGTCCACGCGGCCCTCTGGCTCGTGGTCTGCTTCGGCGCGCTCGCCGGGGGCTACCTCGTGCTCACAGCGGAGTTCGTGGCCTGGGTCCAGGTGCTCATCTACGTGGGCGCGATCATCGTGCTGCTCCTGTTCGGCATCATGCTCACCCGCGCGCCCATAGGCCGCTCCGCCGACCTCGACAGCGGCAACAAAGTGGTGGCGGCCGTAGTGGCGGTGGCGACGGCGACGATCCTCGTCACGGTCGTGATCGACGGCTTCCGTACGGCCTACACACCCCTGACTCCAGGCCCCGGCGCCGCCAAGGAGCTGGGCGCCAGCATCTTCGCGACGTGGGTCCTCCCCTTCGAGGCACTGTCCGTCCTCCTGCTGGCGGCCCTGATCGGCGCCATAGTCCTGTCCCGCACCGACATCCCAGGCGCCCCCACCCGCACCTCCGCGCAGCAGCAAGGGAACAACGGCCCCGCCCTCACACCCGGCGGCCGGCAGAGCCCCTCACCATCTGACGGACCCGAGCGCAGCACACCCTCGGATCAGACCGTGCGTGACCTGTCATCCGACGAGCGCGTGAACGGCCCGCCATCCAACGAGGCCGCGGACGGCGCACCACCCGACGAGACCGGGGGTCAGTAGTGCACATCGTCTACCCGGCGGTCGTCTCCGCGCTCCTGTTCTCCATCGGCGTCTACGGCGTGCTCGCACGACGCAACACGATCCTCGTCCTGATGTCGGTCGAGCTGATGCTCAACGCCGTCAACCTCAACCTGGTCGCGTTCGATGTATGGCTGGGCGACCGCCTGCACAGCGGCCAGGTGCTCACCCTCTTCGTCATCGTCATCGCCGCCGCCGAGGTGGGCCTGGGCCTGGCCATCGTGCTCGCCCTCTACCGCAACCGCCAGACCATCGACCTGGACCATCTCCGCGCCCTCACCGAACCCGCCGACGACAGCCCAGACCCCATCACAAGCCCCACCGACGACCACACCCGTGCCGCGGCCGGTCACGCCGGCACGCCCAGCAAGGTGGGGGACGGTCGTGCGAGTCCACCCGACGGTCACCCCAGCACGACCGCCGAGCCCGCGAGACCTGCCGACCACACCCAGGACGACTCCGAGCCCGCGAGACCTGCCGACCACACCCAGGACGACTCCGAGCGCCCCGTCAACCGAGGCGGTGGTAAGCGATGACGACCTTCCCCCTCCTGGTCGTGCTGCTCCCGTTCGCAGCGGCGGCGGCCGGTCTGCTGGTGTCCCGCTGGCGCCCAGGCAGACCGCCGACGACCACCACGGGCACCAAGCGGGCGGCCTGGATCGCCATCCTCCCCACCGCGGCCGCAGCCGTCCTGGCGGCCTGGCTGGCCTGGACGCCGGGTTTCAGCTACTTCACGCACACCACCACACCAGCCGCACCCACCGGCCAGACCTACGGCACGATCATCACCGGCGGCGTCCCGATCTCCCTGACGCTCCAGGCCGACGCGCTCTCCGCCGTCCTGGGCGTCCTCGTGACCCTGGTGGCGCTGGCCGTACAGATCTATTCGGTCGGCTACCTCGAAGACGACCCGCGCTACCCCTCCTACAGCGCCTTCATCAGCCTGTTCACCAGCGCGATGCTCCTGGTCGTCTACGCGGGCGACCTCCTGGTCCTCTACGTGGGCTGGGAGATCATGGGCCTCTGCTCCTACCTCCTCATCGGCCACTGGTGGGAAGACCGCGGCAATTCACGCGCCGCGATCAAGGCGTTCCTGGTGACGCGGCTGGGCGACGTCGGCTTCCTGTTCGGCATCTTCGTGCTCGGCATGGGGGCGGGCAGTTTCCGCATCGCCGACGTCCTGGCGAAGGTGCCCGAGATGTCCACGGCGACGGTCGTGACGGCCACGATGCTGCTGCTGGCCGGCGTCGCGGGCAAGAGCGCCCAGGTGCCGCTGCACACGTGGCTGCCCGACGCCATGGCGGGCCCGACCCCGATCAGCGCGCTGATCCACGCCGCCACGATGGTCGCGGCCGGCATCTTCATCGTGGCCAGGCTGTTCCCCGCGTTCCTCGCCGCACGTCCCACGCTCGACGTGCTGGCCGTCATCGCGGCGCTGGGCATGCTGGGCGCCGCGCTGGCCGCGCTCGCCCAGGACGACCTGAAACGCGTGCTCGCCTACTCCACGGTCAGCCAGCTCGCCTACATGGCCGGCGGGCTCGCGGCCGGCTCCGACACCGCGGCCGTCTTCCACCTGCTCACGCACGGCGCGTTCAAGGCGCTGCTGTTCCTGTGCGCGGGCCTGGTGATCCACCACGTCGGCTCCAACCTGATGACGCGGATGGGCGGCCTGCGCAGGGAGCTGCCGGTGACGTTCGTGACGATGACGATCGGGTTCGCCGCCCTGATGGGTCTCCCGCCGGCCAGCGGTTTCTTCAGCAAGGACGGCCTGCTCCTCGCGATGGACCGCGCCCTGGCCGGCCCCGGCCTGACCGACGCGGCGGCCCTCCTCCTGTACGGATGCGCGCTCGCGACCGTCGCCGTCACCGGCGCGTACGCCACCAGGGCCTGGCTGCGCACCTTCTTCGGCGAGCCCAGAGCCGTGGCGCTCCCGGAGCCGCCGCCCGGCACCGCCCACGTCGTGGACGTCAGGGAGGCTCCGCGCACGATGCTCGTCCCCGTCGTCGTCCTGGCCGTCCCCGCCCTGCTGCTCGGCTTCGCGGGTGAGCTCCACGTCGCGTTCGGCGTGGCCGCCGTCAGCGTCGTGCTCGCGCTGCTCGGCGCGGGCGTCGTCTACGCGTTCTGGCGCAGCGACCCCCTCGCCGACCCGGCCCGCCTCCTGGGGCCGCTGCGGGCGCCGTGCGAGCGGGCGTTCTACGCCGACACCCTGTACGCGGCCCTGTTCGTCCGCCCGATCTTGGCCCTGGCCACGGCGGTGGTGCGGACGGACGACACGGTCGTGGACGGTGCCGTACGCGGATCGGGCAGGTCGGCCCGCGGCCTGTCGGCAGTCCTGCGCCTGGCCCAGAACGGCAACGTCCAGCTCTACGTGAGCGGCCTCCTGGCCGGCGTCCTGCTGATCGCGGTGGGGGCGGTGGTGTTCACATGACGCGGCGGACCCGGGCGGTGATGTGCGCATGATGGCCTGGCCCTCGACGCCGATCATGGGGCGGTTCCGGGCGGTGGTGTGCAGATGATGGCCTGGATCCCGGTCGTCCTCCTGGCCGTGCCGCTGCTGGGCGCCCTCCTGCTCCTCCTCGCCCCAGACGCCCTGCGTCCCGTGCTCAGGACGTACGGACTGATCCTCTCGGCCGTCACGCTGGTCGCGAGCCTCGTGCTCGTGGCGGCCTTCGACTACGCCCGCCCGGCCGCGATGCAGTTCGAGCTGGACCTGCCGTGGATCCCCGACCTGGGGCTGCGCTTCCACCTCGGCGTCGACGGCATCTCGCTGCCGCTGGTCACGCTGACGGCGCTGCTGACGTTCTTGTGCTTCGTCTACCTCAGCCGGGGACGCGGATCCGTGGGGGCACGGCCGAGGGCGCTCGTGTTCACGCTGCTGGTGCTCGAAGTGGGCATGATCGGCACATTCCTGGCCCTCGACCTGCTGCTGTTCTTCGTCTTCTTCGAGATCGTCCTCATCCCGATGTATTTCCTGATCGGCATCTGGGGCGGCGAGGGGCGCAGGGCGGCATCGGTGAAGTTCATCCTGTACACGCTGCTGGGCTCGGTCGTCATGCTGCTCGGCCTGCTGCTGGTGTGGGCGCAGACTGGCACGCTGGACATCGTGGAGCTCAGCGAGTCCCACGGGGCCGGGATGTCGAGGTCCGTGCAGATCCTGGCGTTCGTGGCGATCGGCGTGGGTCTGGCGGTGAAGACGCCGATGTGGCCGCTGCACACGTGGCTGCCCGACGCCCACACCGAGGCTCCCACCGTCGGCTCGGTGCTGCTCGCGGGCGTGCTGCTGAAGATGGGCACGTACGGTTTCGCCCGCATCGCCATCCCCGTCCTGCCCGAGGGGGCGGCGGCGGTGGCGCCGTGGCTGGGGGCGTTCGCGGTGGTCGGCATCGTGTACGGCGCCCTGGCCTGCCTGGCCCAGCGTGACCTGAAGCGCATGATCGCGTACTCGTCGGTGGGCCACATGGGCTTCGTCCTGCTCGGCTTCGCCACGCTCACGCCGGTCGGCATCAACGGCGCACTCTTCGCGAACGTCGCCCACGGCCTCATCACCGGCCTGCTGTTCTTCTTGGCCGGCGCCATCAAAGAGCGCCACCACACCGCCGACATGCCCACCCTGGGCGGCGGCCTGCTGGCGCGGCTGCCCAGGCTGGGCTCGCTGCTGACGTTCGCGGCGATCGCCTCCCTGGGGCTGCCGGGGCTGGCCGGGTTCTGGGGGGAGATGCTGGCGCTGCTCGGGGCGTTCCAGCCGGGCGCCGGGCTGCCGCTCGGGCTCTTCCGTACGTACATGGTGATCGGCGGGCTGGGCGCGGTCCTGACGGCGGCGTACTTCCTGGTCATGCTGTCACGCGTCACCCACGGACGGCCGCGCACGGCCGCCGGGACGGAACGGCCGGCGGTCGACGACCGCCTGATGCCCAGCAGCGTCCCAGACGAACGCCCGGTCACACTGATCGGCCGGGAGCCCGATGCGGCGGCCACCACCGCTGTGACCGCGACCGCGGAACGAGCGGCTCCTGCGCCCGACACGCCCGACGTCGAGCCCAACGAGTGGCTGGCCTGGACCCCGCTGGTGGTGCTGACCCTGCTGTTCGGCCTCTGGCCCGGCCTGCTGCTCTCCCTGACCACACCCCCCGTGCAAGCCCTGCTGGGAGCCCTCTCATGATCCAGCAGATCGACTACTTCGTGATCGCACCCCCGCTGGTGCTGGCCCTGACGGCGGCCCTGGTGCTGCTGCTCGACGCGTTCCTGCCGTCCCGCCCGCTCCTGAGCGGCCTGCTGACGCTGGCGGGGGTCGTGATCGCGGCCGGGTTCGTGGTCGCGCAGGCGCTCGGCACGGGCTCGCGGTCGACGTTCTGCGTCCCGCGGAACCTGGGCGGAACGGCGATGACGTGCTCGTTCGTGGCCGACGGTTTCACGCTGGTGTTCGCCGGGCTGGTGCTGGTGGCCGCGGTGGTGGTCGTCCTGATGTCGATGACCGAGCTGGCCCGCGGCGGCATCCCCGTCGGCGAGTGGTACTTCCTCCTCCTCTGCACCCTCGTCGGCGCGGTCAGCCTGCCCGCGTCCCGCGACCTGATCATGCTCGTCGTGGCGCTCGAGCTGGTCTCGCTCCCCGTCTTCGCCCTCACCGCGCTCAAACGCTACGACGGCCGCTCGTCGGAGGCGGCGGTGAAGCTGTTCGTGGTGTCGGTGGTCTCTACCGCGATCATGCTCTTCGGCGTGTCGCTCCTGTACGGCATCGCGGGCACGGTCTATCTGTCCCGCTTGTCCGGAGTATTCGGCGGCCAGGTGGCGGCTCCAGGGGCTCCTGAGGCCATGTCCGAGGGCCTGCCCGCGGTCGTGACGGTCGGCGTGGTGCTCGTGGTCGCCGGGTTCGCGTTCAAGATCGCCGCGGTGCCGTTCCACGCGTGGGCGGCCGACGTCTACCAGGGCGCGCCCATCCCGGTCGCCGCGCTCCTCTCGGTCATCTCCAAGGCGTCCGGATTCGCCGGGTTGATCCTCGTCCTGGTCGCCGCGCTCGGGGGGCAGGCCGACACCTGGGCGCCGATCGTCGGCATCCTGGCCGCGCTCACCATGACCGTGGGCAACCTGCTCGCGATGCGCCAGCGTTCCGCCGTACGCCTGCTGGCCTGGTCCTCGGTCGCGCAGTCCGGCTACATCCTCGCGCCGCTCGCGGTGACGGGCGAGTCCGCGGTGCGGTCGTCCATCGCGTACCTCGTCATCTACGCCGCCATGAACCTCGGCGCGTTCACCGTCGTCATGCTCGTCTCCCGCACCGAGCTCGACGACTACCGCGGCCTGGTGTTCCGGCGCCCGGCGGCCGGGCTGGCGCTCGCGTTCTGCCTGATCTGCCTGGCCGGCCTGCCGCCCGGCCTGGCCGGGCTGTTCGCGAAGGTGTTCGTCTTCCGCGAGATCGTCGCGGGCGGCGCCGGCTGGCTGGCGCTCGTCATGGCCGTCAACACCGTGATCGGCCTCTACTACTACGCCGTATGGACCGCCCGCCTCTTCGCTCCGGGAGAAAGAGCACCGCTCAGGGCGCCCGCCACCGCCTGGTACGCCATGGGCGTCGCCGTGGTGGCGGCCGTGCTGTTCTCGTTCGCGCCGCAGCTCGTGCTCGACGTGTCGTCCCTGTCCTGACCCCACGTGTCGCGCTCCGCCCCCGCGTGAGCACATTGGGGAACGAAGAGCCGGGTCATCATCGTTGGACGTGGTGGAACCCGGACCACGAAGGGGGGGACCTTGCACCACAACGGTCTGCGCACCGCCGTATTGCTCGGCGGGCTGTCGGCGCTGATTCTCGCGGTGGGCGCGTGGTTGGGCGGCGGTACCGGTGTGCAGGTCGCGCTCATGCTCGCGCTGGCGAGCAACGGCGTCGCGTACTTCTTCTCCGACCGCATCGCCCTGTCGGCGATGCGCGCCAGACCGGTCAGCGAGGTCGAGCAGCCCACCCTCTACCGAATCGTCCGCGAGCTGTCCACCGAGGCCCGCCAGCCGATGCCGCGCCTGTACATCTCGCCGACGGCGCAGCCGAACGCGTTCGCGACCGGCAGAAGCCCGCGCAGGGCGGCCGTGTGCGTCACGTACGGGCTGACCCGGCTGCTCGACGAGTCCGAGCTGCGCGGCGTGATCGGGCACGAGCTGTCCCACGTGTACAACCGCGACATCCTGATCTCCTCGGTGGCGGGCGCGCTCGCCACGATGATCACCTGGCTCAGCTACGTGACCGTGTTCTTCGGCGGCTCCGACGACGACGAGGGGCCGGGCTTCCTCGGCGCGCTGCTGATGATGGTGCTCGGCCCGGTGGCGGCCATGATGGTGCAGATGGCGATCTCCCGTACGCGGGAGTTCCAGGCGGACGAATCGGGCGCCCGGCTGACCGGCGACCCGCTCGCGCTCGCCTCGGCCCTCCGCAAGATCGAGATGGGCGCCCGCCGGCTTCCGCTTCCCGAGAACAGCCGCCTGACCTCGGCCTCGCACATGATGATCGCGAACCCGTTCAGCGGCTCCGGCTTCGGCCGCCTGTTCTCCACCCACCCGCCCACCTCGGAGCGGGTCGCCCGCCTGGAGCGCATGGCGGGCTACCGCCGCTGACGCCTACTCGACCGCGGTGATCTTCCGCAGGATCACCGCGAGGTCCTCGGGAAAGACGGTCTCGTCGGTGGCCTCGAGCTCCTCGGCGCTCCACCAGCGGTGCCCGAGCGTCGTGTCCTTCTCGATCTGCTCCATGTGCTCGAACGACACCGCCGCCTGCCCGCCGAGCCGGATCGCGAAGAATGCCTGGTCCTGAGTGAAGGCGTAGTCGCCCCACTCGAACTCGACCAGCGCCTCGGCATGCGGCCCCGTGAACTTTTCGGCCCGCGCCTGGACGCCGACCTCCTCGTACAGCTCGCGCGCCGCCGCCTCCTGCAGAGTCTCGCCGTCCTCCCTGGCCCCGCCGATCGTGAACCAGAACCGCCGCTCCGGCTGAGCCGGATCGAGACCGTGCAGCAGGAGAACGCGGTCATGCTCATCGATGGGCAGCACGCGCGCCGTGAATCGACGCAGGGGGATTTTCGTCACGTCTAAGGAGCATACGGTCGCGGCCGTACGACGAGACGTACCGGACCGAAACGAAGCGGCCGTCGCCGTGGTCGTGTGGCGGGACGTACCGGACCGGGGCGGTGACGGTCATGGCCGCGCGGTGAAACGCACTAGACCGAAACGGAGCCAGCGGCCCGAGGCACAAGGCGCGTCGCTGACGGCGCGTCGCTGACGGCGCGTCCTGCCGCCGTTGTGCCCCGGAACACGAGCCGGCCCAGCATGCTCTGGCTGACTAGCGGTAGTTCACGAACTGCAGGGCGATGTCCAGATCCTTGCCCTTGAGCATGGTGATGACGTCCTGGAGGTCGTCCTTCTTCTTGGAGCTGACCCGAAGCTCCTCGCCCTGAATCTGCGCCTTGACTCCCTTCGGGCCCTCATCGCGGATCAGCTTGGAGATCTTCTTGGCATGCTCCTGATCGATGCCCTCCTTGAGGGCCACCATCAGCCGATACTCCTTGCCGGACAGCTTCGGCTCATCGGCGTCGAGGACCTTCAGCGACAGCCCGCGCTTGACGATCTTCTCCTTGAAGACGTCGAGCGCCGCGTTCGCCCGCTCTTCACTGTTCGCCTTGATCTCGATGTTGTTCTGCCCGGACCAACTGATGCTCGCCCCCGTACCCTTGAAGTCGAAGCGGTGCCCGAGCTCCTTGACCGTCTGATTGAGGGCGTTGTCGACCTCCTGGCGGTCGATCTTGCTAACGATGTCGAAAGATGAATCGGCCAAAGCACCCATCCTCTCAGCTGCGGTGAACCGGCCCGGCTGCGAACGCACGGACCCAGCGCACGAGCCTAGCCAGCATCGGCCCGCCGTGCAGGACCCCGCCCCCTTGCTCACCCCGTACCCCGACCCTCCCGTACGCCCGATCCATCCGTTTTCACCCCATCCACCGCTCCTCGCACGGGGGAGGTGGCCCTGGCGGAGATCGAAAGAGATCCGGCTCGGGACAAACCGGTGTCACGTACACCTCCGAAGTCCGCTATTCTTCTTTCTGTCGCCGCGAGAGCGGATGGCACGGCAGGTTGCCCGAGTGGCCAAAGGGAGCGGTCTGTAAAACCGTCGGCTCAGCCTACGCAAGTTCGAACCTTGCACCTGCCACACGCAGTTAGCGCAGCTCAGAGGCCCTACGGGGCCTCTTCTGCATTTCAGGGGTCATGCAGCCAGATGCCGCCGTGAGCGGCCCGTTGTCGCAGGTCCCGGAATATGTCCGGAATGGATCATGGAGCGTATCCCCTGGTCGGAGGCCATGATCCGGAGGATTCGCGGAACGCGCGGGCGTAGGAACGCATCGGGAACGGCGAAGGGTCCCGGTGGCGTTCCGGGACCCTTCGGGGCGGTGCTGGTTGATCATGCGGGGAGAGCGTCCTCAATCCGCATGTTGGCGATCTCCTGTTGGCCGTCGAGGCACTTGGCGTAGACCCTGAGGAGCACGTCCACGCCGTGCCCGGCGCGCTCGGCTACGTCAGGAGCGGGCACACCCACGTTCAACCAGAGGGACACCGCCGCGTGCCTCAGGTCGTACGGGCGGCGAGCGAGCGGTGAGGCGAACTGGGCGGGCGTCAGGGCCAGCTTCCGGGCCTCTTGCCAGACCTCCGTGTAGGCCGTTGAGGCGACGACTCCACCGCGCTCGCTGCGGAACAGCCGGCCATCCTCGGCGACGCCGAACTCCTCGATGTGTTGCCGAAGAATCCGAACCAGCTTGGGCGGGATGGGCACCGGCCGGACATCGTCGCGGCCCCGGTGTTTGAGCCCGCGTTCCTCGTGGGCGTCGCCGGTGTCGGTCCACTGGACGTTGACCTCCGGCCGGGAGACATCCACGAGGATGCGGCCCCAGCCAGTTGCCGGAAGATGACAGTCCTGCTGGCGGAGCGCCACCGTCTCGCCGGGGCGGAGGGCGGCGTAGTACATGCAGGCGAACATGGCCTGGAGCCGACGTCCGCGGCCTCGTCCGCCCACGGAGGCAACTGCTGCCAGCAATGCCTCAGCCTGACGAGGATTCACCACCACCCGAGGGTCTACGGTCTCCGTGGTTTTGGGCGGCTTCCACTTGACCTTGTGCACGGGGTTGGAGGGCAGTTCCTCCAGTTCCACTGCGTACTCCAGAACGGCGTGAAGGACCGCGCGCTTGCGGCGGACCGTGTTGGCGCTCGCGGGCTTGCCGTCGAGGCGGAGAGCGAGGGTGTCGAGCGCCAGACGTACTGTCTTGGTCTCGTTCAGGTCGGTCAGGTCGAGCGAGGCACCTTCCAGCCACCGAAGCGCCTGCTTGCTCTCCAACGGCATATCAGGGCGACGTCTGGCCTCAGGCAGGAGGGCGTACTTGCGCAGGGCCGTACGCAAGATCTCGGCGTCCGGACGGCCGGGGCGGTCCTTCGTGAGAGCGGGCAGGACCGTGGCGAGAGCGTCAGAGATGCTGTCAGAGGGCGGTTCGCGAGTTGATGTCCCTTTGATCGCTTGCGCTGCATGAGATGGCAGG
>NZ_JBHMCF010000057.1:0-124715 GCF_042428605.1 Nonomuraea salmonea | reverse complement strand
CGACCCGACGCCCGACCCTGACCCGACGCCGGACCCGGAGCCGGAGCCCGAACCGGAGCCCGACCCAGAGCCGGACCCGACGCCCGACCCGGACCCGACGCCGGACCCGGAGCCGGAGCCGGACCCGGAGCCGGAGCCCGAACCGGAGCCGGACCCGACGCCCGACCCGGACCCGACGCCCGACCCGGAGCCGGAGCCAGACCCGACGCCGGACCCGGAGCCGGAGCCGACGCCCGACCCCGAACCGGAGCCGACTCCTGACCCGGACCCTGGGGCGAGGCTGGCGCAGTCGAGCCGGCGCTCACGTCGCCGGTAATAGACCCGGGCCGGACGTCTTCCCTCCTGGACGTCCGGCCCGTCCCGCTGAGAAAGGACCTGGATGGCCGTACGAGTCTCGCCATGCGGCTGGGACGTCTCCCCCAAGTGCTGCAAAGCGTGGGACGCCGCTAGCGACGATGTGCGCGAGTGGGCCGCCGCGCTGGCCACGGAGCTGCTGTGGCGGTTGACCGGTAAGCGCTTCGGCCTGTGTGAGATCACTCTGCGGCCTTGCCGGGCTCCCTGCCCGGACTCGGGCGGTGCGGCGCGGCTCGCCGGCCCCCGTGGCGGGGTGTTCTCGCCGCGGCTCGAAGACGGCCGCTGGTACAACGGCTGCGGCACGTGCGTGACGGCCTGCTCGTGCGGGCCGATGTGCGAGATCGTCCTGCCCGGCCCGGTCGATTCGATCGTGCGAGTGATGCAGGACGGCGTTGAACTTCCGGCCGACGCCTACCGGGTGGACGGCCACCGCACGCTGGTGCGCACGGACGGCGAGTGCTGGCCCGACTGCCAGGATCTATCGGCGCCGCCCACGGAGCCGGGGACGCTGGCGGTCACCTACCGGCAGGGCGTGCCGGTGCCGCCGGGCGGGATCGCCGCCGCGTCGTCGTACGCGTGCGAGCTGGTCAAAGCGGTCTGCCCTGGCCAGGGGATGGGGGCGTGCCGGCTGCCGGCGCGGGTGCAGACCATCAGCCGCGAAGGCGTCACCATGTCGTTCGTGGATCCGATGGACCACCTGGAGAGGGGACTGACGGGGCTGCCCGAGGTGGATGCGTGGGTGCGGGCGGTGAACCCGGACCGGCTGGCGCAGGCGTCGCGCGTCTACAGCGTGGACCTGATGCCTGCGAGGACGACGACGTGGGAGGCGGGCCGGTGATGGATGTGGTGGCGTACCCGCTGGCGGCGAAGCTGCTGGAGTGCCTGTGCGCGGAGCTGGAGGCGAGCCTGGCGGGGCCGGTGTGCCGGTGCTGTGTGGTGCCGGGGGCGGGGTATCCGCCGATGGACGGCTGCATGTGCGAGTGCGGGGGCGGGCAGGGGCAGGCGTGGACGCGGGTGTCGCGCATGTTCCCGACGTCGCAGCGTTTCCCGGCGCCGCTGCAGGAGGCGCCGCCGACGTGTTTCCTGCCGGGGTCGTGGGCGGTCGAGCTGGAGGCCGGCGTGTACCGGTGCGCGGCGACGATGGCGGAGGACGGGACGCCGCCGTCGTGCGAGGAGGTCGATCGCGACGCGCGGGTGGTGCTGGATGACGCGGCGGCGATCCGGCGCGCGGTGATGTGCTGCTTCGCGGCGCAGAGCCGGGTGGTGGTTCCGGGGCAGTGGCAGGCGATCGGGCCGTCTGGCGGCTGCCAGGGCGGGGTGATGACGCTGCTGGTGCAGGCGTACGACTGCTGCCCGACTTGACCGCGAAGGTTCGCGTCGCGGCCTCGAGGGCCGCGGCCGCCGCGACGCGAACCTGATGGTTTTCGTGTAGCGCGCCGGCGAGCTGCGGCCGCCGCGACGCGGAAAGGCCCCCCTGGTCCGTCGTCGCCAGGGGGGCCTTTCGCGTGCGGCTCCAAGGTGCGCGCCTAGGGCCAAGGGTTGGCAGCTTAGCCCAGGTGGTGGGCGAAGCACGATTCGCGTATGCGGGTGGGGGCGGGAGCTCGCCGCGACGCGGGATAGGACGTGCTGGCTGTGTGGCTGGTGGTGCTCGATTTCCCATGTCTTCATAGTTGCCGATCGTTGCATTGCCCACCACCTATGTGTATGGTTTGTTCTGCACCTGACACCCCGGTACGAGGGAGAGAACATGGCGTTCCGACAGTCAAAGATCGACGAGATTCGGCGGGCCAACGAGGAGTTGACCCAGGCGCAGCGGAGCGGCGACCCGAACCAGATCGTCCACGCCGCCAACAAGCTGAACGAGGCCAAGGGCGGCGCGACGAACGGCGAGGCCGTCGCCGCTGGTCTGCAGGGCACCACCCGCTAGAACCCCGGGCCGCCCGGCCCCCAACCATCGGGGGCGGGGGCCGGGCGTCCCCCGACACAAGAAGGGGACACGAATGACCGACCGCGCGAAGGCGCTGCGGAAAGCGCGCGAGACCGCCCAGGCCAGGAAGGACCAGGGCGCGACCGCCGCAGAGCTGCACGAGACGGCCCTCCAACTCGCCTCCTACGGCGACGTGGAGGTGGCCGGCGAGGTCATCAAGGTCGCCGACCAGTGACCTATCCCGCCGGGGCCTACACCAGGCCCCGGCCCACTCCCCCCGGATGCGCAGCGGTGACGGCCAGTGCGCCGGCCGCCCAAACCTGAGCGGCGCGGCTCGGGTTTGGGCGGTCAGCGGACCGGATCGTCACCAACGAAGGGAGTCCCATTGATCATCCAGACGAAGCGCGCCCGCCAGCGTGAAAACCTCAAGCGCCGCCTGGACGGCGAATGCGCGATCAAGGCGTGGCAGGTGGCCTGCAAGATGCGGCTCCTCCTGAGCCAAACCATCACCCACTACCACAGCTACATCCGCGCCGAGGACGTCGAATCCCAGGCGGCGCAGCTTCAGGAGTGGCTGGAGCAGTACTACGACCAGCACGACCTGGCCATGCGGATGGCCGCGCTGGACCAGGCCGTCGTGAACATCCCGAGCGGGTCCACGCGGACCGAGGTGGATGCTCTGGTGGCCCAGGCCGACCTGATCCACCAGTACATGATCCGCCCCGGCGGGGAGGCCGTGCGGTCCGGCCGCCAGATCCAGCTGAACGGTCAGCCCGTGGAGCGGGAAGAGCTGCGCCGGATGCTGACGGCCCGCACCTGGTGACTTTCCGAGCCCTGCACCCTCACCTACCTCACCTCACAACATGAAAGGAGCGCTCACATGGCTCACGCCATTGTGATCCCGGACCCCAACTGCGCCTTCCCGGAGCAGGAGACGGCGGAGCGCGCCGCCCTGGCGGTCGAGGCCGCCGACCTCCTGCGGCTGGTCAACGACCTCGCCCACCAGGTGGACAGCATCAGGCACACGGCCCGCGGGGCGTGCGACACCGCCGGCCAGATCCTTCGGACCGCGCCGGACTCCGGCGATCTCCGGCTTCCGGAGAGCTTCTACAGCGACGTCACCGAGTCCATGGAAGGGATCGAGCGGAACGCCCGGATGTTGGGTTACGCCGTCAGCGCCTACAGGGAGCTGGCGGAGAGCGTGCTCGACCTGCTCGGCGGCTTCCGGGCCGTCTCGCCGGAGGAGGCGGAGAAGGCCAGCGCGAAGCTCCCCGGCATGCGGATGCTGCCGATCGGGCAGAGCCTGCTGGACGGGACCGGGTTCACCATGCTGCGGCAGGACCCGTGGCAGGACACCCCCGGCACGACGATGCTCGTCCAGGCGCCGGAGGACTTCCCCACCGGCGCCGGGGCCGTCGCCGCCGCCCGGGAGCTGTTCGAGGGCCGGTTCGGCGAGATCGCCGCGACGGTGGACGTGCGGCCGGGCGACTCCGGCCGCGAGTTCTGGGTCGAGGTCGCCCGCGCCGTCCACCGGTGAACGTCGTGCCCGGCCCTCTTTGGGAGGGGTAGGGCCGGGCACGCGGCCCGGGGGCGTCACACCTGGTGTGGCGCCCCCGGTTCTCTTCCTCCCTGCCAGGCACCTGACACCCGAGCAATTTTTCGAGGACAAGGAAAGACCATGCGAGACAGAGATCGCGGCCCTGCCTTCCACCAGCGGGTCGGGCGGCTGGTCGTGGGCGCGCTGCTGACCATCGGCGTGCTGCTGACCTTCGGCCCGCACATCATGGACGGCGTCAAGGACCAGTCGGAGAAGGAGCAGATCCGCCGCTTCCTGTCGGGGGAGATCGCCGCCGTGGTGGCCGGCCACACCTCCAAGGAGCTGCTGCTGGTGCCTTTCGACGCCGGGCAGGGCGACATGGTGGTGGTGCCGGCGACCGGCAAGCAGCTCAAGGCGTGCCAGGTCGGCGACGTCGCCCAGGACTGCCTCACCGGGAAGGGGAACTGACCATGGGCACGAGCATCGAGACCCGCGACGACGGCACGCCTGCGACGGCTCCGGAGGAGCTGCCTTTCGGCGATCTGAAGCTGTCCGGAGACGGCCTCACCTACCGGTCGCGCGACTTCTCGTACTGGGGGCAGCTCGCGCAGGAGCCGGACTACAAGAAGAAGCCGGCCGCGCACCTCGCCTACCACCTGACGCTGCGGCACTACAAGCTGCTGGACCTGGCCAAGCAGGAGGAGGAGGCGTGGCAGGCGCTGGTGGAGGCCGAGCCGGCCGAGGAGGCGGCGTGGCAGGCGCTGGAGGCGCCGACCACGTTCGCGTGGCTGGCCGCCCACCAGGCGTATGTGCGGCGCGCCAACACGCTGGTCAAGGCCGCCACTGAGTGGGAGCGGAGCAGCACCCACTACGGGGAGCTGCTCAGCGACTACCGGCTGGGCGACGCGCACGACCAGTACGTGGCCGCGTGCGTCGCCTCTGGCGTGCGTCCGCTGCTGTCGGTGGACCGCGGCCGGTCCGTCTACGGGTGTGGGTCGGAGACGGAGGACAAGGTCGCCCAGCGGAAGTGTGAGGCGCAGGAGACGTTGAAGGCCGCGTCGGGCGGCTGCCGCTGACCCTGCCCGGCCGAAGGGCCCGCCCCCGAGATCTGGGGGGCGGGCCCTTTCCACGTTTAAAGGGCTGGTCTAGGCGCGGAGCGGCCGGCCGCCGCACGGGCGGCCGGCCTGCCACGATCTCTGCCATGAGGACAGGTTTTCGTAGCGTTGTGGTGGCGCTGGCGGTGGTGGCTGGGCTGCTGGCCGGCGCTGGTCCGGCGGTGGCGGGTGAGCCGCCGGCCGTGGTGTGGAACGCGTTGGAGCGGCCTTCCGACCCGGGGCCGGGGCCGTTCGGCGGGCCCGGCGGCCGGTGGGAGGAGGTCGAGTCGCGTGACGGCGGCAGGCTGTGGCGGTACGTGGGCGGCGAGCCTGCTTTGCCGGACGGTGTGGCGGTGATCGCGGCCGGGTCGGCGCCCGGCGTGGCGGGGCCGTTCGGGACGCGGCTGGGCGGCTGGACGGTGGTCGACGGCGACGGGTGGACGCACCGCTGGCAGGACAGCGATCAGCGCGGCGGCCCTCCCGCCGGCGGCACCGGCAGCGGCAGCGTCGGTGATGGTGGTGTGGAGTGCACGGTGTGGCTGATCGGCACGCCGGACAAGCATCAGCGGTTCGGCCGTCACCCGGGCGGCGACTGCAAGGTGATCGTCGCCGGGTACGGCTGGCAGTAGGCCCCCGGGTACGAAAAGGCCCCGCCCCCTTCTTCTGCCAGGGGGACGGGGCCTTTTCGCGTCGCGGCGGCCGCAGCTCGCCGGCGCGCTACGCGGACGTGGCTGCTTGGGTGAGCCGGTCGGCGGTCGCGCGCAGCTCCTCGGCGAGGGACAGCGCGTCGTCCGCCGGCACCTTGGCCACGTCGAGCTTGCCGAGGTGGGCGAGCGTGCGGCGGAGCCGGACCGCTTCCTGCTCCCACGTGCGGGTCCCGCCGCCGGCCCGGCTGACCTCGCCGTCGAGGACGGCCCGCACGTGCTGTTCGACGGTGTCGCGCTGCCACTGATCCAGCGTGACCGGCAGCGTGGCCACGATGTCCTTGAGCAGCTTGGCGGTGACGCGTTCCCGCTCGCTGTCGGGCGTCTCGGCGAGGTGCTCGACGACGGCGGTGTAGACGTCCACAGCCGGGCGGGTGCCGAGGTCGCTCTTGGCGAGCGGCAGCAGCTCGCGGACCTGCGACTCGTTGGGGGCGGCCCCGATTTTGACTCCAATTGGAGTCAAATCCAGGGCGAGCGGCCAGGCGGCGATGAGCCGGTCCGCCTGGGCGCGGGTGAATCCCCACCGCGACAGGCAGTACTCCTCGAAGTTCGGGTAGCCCTTGTGCCGGTAGTAGCGGCCGTCGCGGATCACCTGGAGGCTTTTCCCGGCCGCCCAGAACGCTTCTCGCAGGTGATCGATGGCTTTCTCGCACAGCTCCAGGCTGTCGATCTCTTCGGGCGTGAGCGGCCCGTCTGAGGTCGTCTCGACCGGGTCGGGGATCTGGTCGACGGAGATGCCGGAGCTGGTGTCGAGCGGGTGCCGGCCGCCTCCCTTGAACAGGGGGCGGGGCGGCGCTGCTTTGACGGCGGGCTTGGGTGCGGGCTTGGCCATCAGTTCCTCCCCGCGAGCATGGCGGCGCCGCAGCTCTCGTACCAGGAGGCCGGCGCCTGCCCTTCGGAGCCGTACAACCACAGAGGGGCGGCGGCACCGATGGCTTTGTTGACCACCTCGAAGTGGTTGCACACCTCGTCGTAGACCAGGCCGCCCTGGGAGCGGCGCCCGTAGGAGCCGACCAGCTCCTCGTGGCGGGCGATCGACTCGGTGCGGCCCTGGTAGTACATGTTGACGATGATGCCGCCGACCACCAGATCGGGGTTGTAGTGCATCTGGACCAGCTCGACGGTGGCGATCAGGTCGGCGATCCCTTCGAGGCCGTAGCGGGTGGGCGTGGTGACGATCCATACCTCGTCGGCGGCGACCAGGCCGTTGATGGTGAGCTGCCCGAGGCTGGGCGGCAGGTCCCATATGGCGATCTCGGTGTCGTCGAGCGCGCCGTCGCTGGTGATGGCGAGTCGTCGTTCGGCTCCGACGTGGGTCTCGTCGTCGCGGCTGGCCAGCTCGATGCTGCCCGGCACGACGGACAGCGTGTCGGGCCAGGCCGGGCCGGACGGGACGATCGCTGAGGCGAGCGACCCGGGCACGACCTGGCGGGTGCGGCGGTCGGCGTGCAGGACGTCGGCCATCGTGTACTCGCCCACCTCGGGGTCGAGGGTGCTGGACAGGTTGGGCTGGGAGTCCATCTGGCCGACCAGGACGGTGTGGCCGGCGCGGGCCAGGCCCGCGGCCAGGTTGATGGTGGTGGTGGTTTTTCCGACGCCGCCCTTCTGGTTGGCGATCGCGATCCTCTTGCAGCGCGCGGGTGGTCCGCTCACCGGGGTCTCCTCACAGGGGTCAGGTGGGGTATTCACGGCTGACCATAGCCACCTGATCGTGCGCGTTCCAGCGGGGGGCACGCGGCGGGCCAAAGATTGGTCTAGCGGCGGCTGTGTGCGGGCAGGGTGGAAGGCCGCAGCGTAGGTGACCTGCCAAGGTGTGCCGCATGAACATCATGTCCAAGGGCCTGCTGGCTCTGTCTGTCGCTGCCGGGGTGCTGTTCCCGGCCTCCACTGCCGCCTCTGCTTCTGCCGGTGTCGTCAAGCCGGCGCCCGCGCCCGCCAAGCCGGGCGTCGTGATCGCCTGGTCCGGCAAGGGCAAGCCTCCGGCGACCGTGGTGGCGCCGTTCGGCGCGCCTGACGGCGAGTGGCTGCGCAACAAGAAGACGGGCCTGTGGGTGTGGGTCAACCCCACCAAGTGACGTTGGCGGGTTGATCGTGGCCCGGGTGAGGGTCGAGGTGCACCGGGCGGAGCTGCGCAGGCTGACCGAATCGTCGGCGGGGCCTCTGGTGCGGCACGTCGAAGCGCTGACCCGGTTGACGGCCAACGCCGCGAAGCGGAACGTGCGGGTGGACGACGGGACGCTGCGGGCGTCGATCCAGCCGACCGTGACCGTGACGGGGTGGCGGATCGTCGGCCGGGTCGGCACGTCGCTGGCGCACGGCTGGTACATGGAGCGCGGCACCGGCGTGTACGGGCCGCGCGGCCGGCCGATCCGCCCGGTGCGGGCCAAGGTGTTGCGGTTCGAGGCGCGGAATTCGTCGGTGCAGGCGAAGGGCCGGGGGCGGATCGTGTTCGCCCGGCAGGTGAAGGGCGTCAAGGGTGACCGGTGGCTGACCCGCGCTCTGGAAGAGGTGTCGCCGTACCGGGTGTCGAGACCGAACTACTGATTGGGGGGGCTGTGAGCGAGGAGATGGCCGGCGAAGTCGACCTGGTGGACGACGGGCCGGAAGTCGTCGACGAGCTGGTTTTCACGACTAAGGCCAAGGATCGGCCGCAGGAGTCGGAGCGGATCCGGCTGGTCATCGACGGGGTGGCGTACTACGCCGTCAAGCATAAGAAGACGCCGGAGATCCTCGCCCAGCTCAGCAGGGCGGCAGCCCGGCAGGCGAAGCTGCCGGACCAGATCTGGGCGGTGATGGAATTCCTCGACCAGGTGGTGGAGGAGGAGTCGGCGGTGCGGCTGCGGGCCCGCTACGACGACCCGGCCGACGACTTCGGCCTTGAGGACCTGTTCGACATCATGGAGAAGCTGGCGAAGAAGTTGTCGCCGGCCGGGCAGGCGTCGAAGGGCCCGGCGCCGGCGCGGCGTCGCCGCCGGTGACCGGTGCCGAGGTATGACGCGGCGCTGCGGGCGGCCCTGTCGGGGCCGCCCGCGGCGTTCCTACTGGACGCCGAACGGTACGAGCTGACGGGGTCGTGGGCGTGCCTGTGGGAGCACATGCAGGCTGCCGACCCGGATTGGCGGATGCCGCTGCTGTGGGATCTGCTGCACCCGGAGGACGCCGACGCGCTGGAGGACCGGCTGGCCGACCCGGGCGACGAGCTGCGGCTGCGTGATGTGTATCCGGTGGCGAGCCGGCTGGTGGAGCAGGCGACTGGCCGGGCGTGGTGGGTGGCGCAGCGGCTGATCGTGGCGGCGGTGGCGGGGTGGCCGGAGCTCGACGGCGCGCTGCTGCTGCGGTCGGGCGTGGACGTGGCCGGGCTGATGGAGCGGTCACCGGCACGCGCCTGCTCTGTGATCTATGCGTGGCTGATCGACGGCGCTCAGCGCAAGGAGGTCGCCAAGTTCGACGCCAAGCTCAAAGCGCCGCCGCTGACCGCTGATCTCGACGCCGAGCCGCTGTGGACGCCGCACGACGAGGGCGACGCTTTCATGGCGGCGATGGCGGCGCAGCGGGGCCGCCGGGGGTGATCTCGGTAGCCTTGGCGTGACGCCGCTGGCTGCTGGCCGGGCGCATCCCCGATGGGTGAGGTGCGCGCGTGGCCAGCCAGGGCCCTTTGAGTTCCGCTTTCGTCGAGATCGTCGCCGACACCTCCAAGCTGGAGGACGACAAGCTCGCGTCGCAGATCAAGAAGTCGATCGGCCGTGCAGCCCAGGACGCGGAGAAGGGCCTCGACGGGGTTGCCGACGCCGCCGAGCGGGTGGGCAAGGCGGTCGGCGAGGAGATCGCGGATGGCGCGAAGGACGCCGCGAAAGCGCTCGGAGAGGTCGGCGCCGAGGGGCTGGGCGATGTCGAGGACGCGGCGAAGCGGGCCGGGCGGGCGGTCGGCGACGAGCTGACCGGCGGCGCTCGCAAGGCCGCGAAGGCGCTGGGGGACGTCGGCGCTGACGGGCTGGACGGTGTCGAGGTCCAGGCGGAGCGGGCCGGGCGGGCGCTTCAGGACCGGCTGGTGTCGGCGGCGCGGGTCGCCGGCCGGTCGCTGGACCGGGTCGCGGAGGGGCTCGCTTCCGGCACCGGGAAGGTGCGGTCGGCGGCGGCGGCGGTGGCGGCGCAGGTCGCGCGGCCGTTCCAGGCGGCGGGCCGCGCGATCCAGACCGCGTTGGAGACGGCGGTTGTGCGGCCTGGCCGGTTGATGGCCGGGCTGGCGGTGCAGGCGGGGCGTTCGGCGCGGGAGATCGGGTCGGCGTTCGTCGAGTCGTCCAGGGTCGCCCAGAGCGCGCTGAACGCGATCAACAGCGTCAGTTTCGCGCCGGTGGTGGCCAAGGCGCGAGCGGCCGGCGCGATGATCGGCAGCGCGTTCTCGTCGGCGACGGCGCGGGCTGAGCGGGCGCTGACGCCGATCCAGGGCATCTTGACCAAGCGGGTCATGAAGCCGGTCGGCTACACGGTGGCCGGCATCGCGGGGATCGCGGCCGGGATCGCCGGGTTCGGCTTGGTGTGGGCGGCGGAGCTCGAACAGACCACGATCAGTTTCACGGCGCTGCTGGGGTCGGCGAAGGCCGCCCGGGACTATGTGGCCGAGCTGCAGCAGTTCGCGGCTGAGACGCCTTTCGAGTTCCAGGGCCTTGCTGACGCGGCGATGCGGCTGCTGGCGATGGGCAAGGCGGCCGGGATCGCCAAGAAGGAGATCCTGCCGACCCTGACCATCATCGGCGACATCGCCGCGGTGCTCGGGCAGGGCCAGGAGGAGATCGACGGCGTCGTCCGTGCTCTGGGCCAGATGGCCTCCAAGGGCAAGACGTCGATGGAGGAGCTGCACCAGATCAGCGAGCGGCTGCCTGGCTTCTCGGCGGTGGCGGCGATCGCGGCGGCTCGCGGCACGTCGACGGGGCAGGCGATGGACGACATCGCCGCGGGCGCCGTGACGGGCCGCGAAGGCATCGACGCGATCTTGAAGGGGATGCAGCAGTTCAAGGGCGCGGCTGGGGCGATGGAGGCCCAGTCGGAGACCCTGGCCGGCCGGTGGTCCGCTTTCAAGGACCAGCTCAAGATCGCGATGACGGACGCGATCCAGCCGCTGGTGCCGACTGCGAAGAAGGCGCTCGATCAGCTCGGGCCGGTGCTGGCTCAGGGGGCCTCGGCGCTCGTGCCGTCCTTGGGCACGCTGCTGGAGGCGTTCACGCCGTTCCTGTCTGCGCTGGTCAGCAGTGGTGCGCCGGTGCTGGCGCAGCTTTTCGGGGTGCTGGCGAAGGCGCTGCAGATTCTGACGCCGCTGCTCGGTCCGGTGCTGGGTGCCTTCGGTCAGCTCCTCGCCGCCCTAACCCCCCTTATGGGGCCAATCGGTGCGATAGCGTCACTTGCGGGCACAATTCTGGCGGCTGCGCTGCGACTCCTCGCAGCGATCTTGACGCCCATCGTGTCCGCCTTGTCCGGACCGCTGACCACTGCGATCGCGCAGCTCCAGCCCGCCTTCTCCCAGCTCGCCGCCGCGATCATGCCCGTCGCGAGCCAGCTCGCCCAGCAGCTCGCCCCGATCTTGCCGCAGCTGATCCCGCCCTTCCTCCAACTCGCGGTGGCCTTGATCGAACTTCTGGCCGCTGTGATGCCGATCCTGCCGCCGATCATCCAGCTCGCTGGAGCGCTGCTCAACCTCGCCGTCAGCAAGGTCGTCGTCCCCCTGCTCACGTTGATCGTCGGCGCCCTGACCAAGCTGCTCGGCGCCGTCACCAGCGTCATCGGCCCGATCGCCAAATTCGTCGGCTCGTGGGACCTGGGCAAAGCCTGGAACGCCATCACCAGCTTCGTCTCCAACACGGTCTCCACCCTGACCAACCTCGGCTCTCAAGCCGTGCAGCTGGGCGCCAACATCATCAACGGCATGATCCGCGGCGTCTCCAACATGGTCGGCTCCCTGATCTCCACGGTGAAGAACGCCGCCTCCTCCGCGCTGTCGGCGGCCAAGAACCTCCTGTGGATCTTCTCGCCGTCGCGCCGGTTCGAGCGCGAAGTCGGCCGCAACATGATGTTGGGCTGGATCCGCGGCATCGTCCGCAACAGCAAGGGCGTCAAGACCAGCGTCGAGAAGGTCGCCAAGGACGTCCTGAAGATCGGCCGCATGACGGCCCAGAAATCCTTCGTCAAGACCCTCACCGGCGACGACCCCCGCGCGATCACCAACACGCTCAAGCAGGTCCTCACCCAAGTCCGCAAAACCTTCAAGGGGCTGCGCACCACGGCCGACGACCGGCTGATCACCCGCATCCGCAACGCCAACAAAACCTTGACGGGGCTGGCCAAGAAGCGCGCCGACCTGGCCAAGCGCATCCAGGACGCGTCCAAGGCCGCCGAGCAGATCGCCGGCCGCGCCCGCGACTACGCCGGCATCGTCGGCCTGGGCGACAGCGACCAGGTCCTGTCCCCGACCGCGCTGGAAAGCCTGCTCCGCGACCGCCTCATCAAGATCAGGCGCTTCACCGGCGACCTGGAGCAGCTCGCCCGGCGCGGCCTGGACAAGGACCTCATCCGGCAGCTCGCCGACGCCGGACCCGAGCAGGCCGGCGGGCTGGCCCGCTCCCTCACCACCGCCTCGGCCGCCACCATCGCGTCCCTCACCAAGCTCAACCGCGACATCAGCCGCGAGTCGACCGACCTGGGCAAGAAAGTCGCCGACCACCTGTACGACGCCGGCCGCAAGGCCGGAGCCGGATTCCTGGACGGGCTGCGCGCCCAGCAGGCCGAACTCACCAAAATCATGGAGCGGATGGCGCGGACGGTCGCCTCCACCATCCGCAAGACGCTCAAGATGCGGTCGCCGTCGAAGGTCACCGAGGACCTGGGCGACGACGCCATGCAGGGCTTCTTCGACGGCATCGAGAACCGGGTCCCGGAGCTGCGCCGCCTGCTGTCGCGCGCCGTCGCCGTCCCGTCCCAGCCCGTCCGGACGCCGCGCCCCCTGCAGCCGATCCGCGACACCCGCCGGCCGCACGCCCGCGACACCAGCACTGGGGGCCGCGAGCGGGTGGTCCGCCAGTACAACGTCCAAGCGCCGGTCACCGTGCACGCGCACGGCTCCGACCCGCGCAGCGTCGGCGACTACATCGAGGCCCGCATCGTCGCGGCCGTCCGCTAACACCGAGGGAGAAGTCTTGTGGCAGCGACGGACTGGTACTGCTTCGGCGGCACGGAGATCATCAACTCCGCCCGCACCCACGCCTACGCCTCCCGGGGGCTGAAACCGGTGCACCTCCAGGTGCAGGACTGCGGCTGTCCCGGCCTGGCCGGGATGCTCGAAGACGAGCCGTACACGCTGCCGTCTGATGACGGCGCCCCCTGGTACGACCCGGGCCTGCCCGAGTCCGCTGACTTCGCCGGCGTCCTGCTGCTCGACGTCAAGGGGCTCGACTCCGCCCCGATCGAACGGCCGGTGCGGCAGCGCGCCGGCGACGGCGCGGTGTTCGGGCGGCCCCGCTACCTGCCCCGCGAGATCGTGTTCACCGGGATAGCGATAGGCCGGACCTCGTGCGCCATCGACTACGGAATCAAGTGGCTGTCCAGCGCGCTCCAAGGGTCTTTGGCGTGCGGCGACGACTGCGGCGGCGGCGACGACCTCGACTACCTGTCGTGCTGCCCGACCGTGGCGGGAACGCCCGGCACGCCGTGCGGGCCCGGCAGCGGCGCGGGCGGATCCTGCCCCGGCCCGTGCGACCACCCCGACTGCGCCGAGCTGGCCTGGCGCACCCTCCGCAACGTCGCCCTGACCCGGTCGCCGGAGGTGGTGGAGCAGTTCGGCGGCGCCTGCCAGTGCTGCCCCGGCGTCGCCAAAGTCGTGCAGTGGACGCTCACCGCGGCCCGGCCGCACGCCCTGCGCGCCCCTGTCGAGGTCGCGCGCCGCGTCACCTGGCCTGCCTCCTCCGGCGAGGAGGAGGAGTGCGTGACGTGGACGACCGGCGACACCTGCCTCGACGACGAAGGCCAATGCGCCGCCGCGCAGCTCCAGCCGTGCGTCCTGGATCCGCGCTGCCCGCCGCCGACCCTGCCCGAGCTGCCGGTCCCGCCCAACCCGTGCCTGTGCGAGCCGTGGTCGCGCAGGGAGGTGTGCGTGCCGATCCCGCCGCAGGCCGCGCCGATCTGGTCCGACACCGTGCCCGTCATGGAGATCTACTCCGGCGCGCTGCCGCTGCGCGGCGTGCGGGTGCGGTTCGTCCCCAACCCGCTCGGTCTGCCGGCCGACCAGCTCGACCAGTGCGGCGCGTGCGCCGAGCTCAACGTCTCCTACCTCCCCCCGGGTTCGACGTTCGTGCTCGACGGGACGCGCCGCCTGGCGGCGGTGCGCTGCCCCGGCCGCGCCGAAACCCCGGCCGGCGCGATCGTGTCCGGCGAGGGCGGCCTGCCGTACACGTGGCCGGTGCTGGAGTGCGGCGCCCCCTACATGGCGTGCATCAGCGCCGACAGCGAATCCATAGCCGAAGACGCGTCCGTGTCGCTGTGGACCGTCGTACGGGAGGTGTGAACGTGGCGATCCTCGGGTCAGCGAGCGAGTACACGTGCCGGCTGTTCGACCGGTACGGGCGGGGCGGCCACTACGAGCTGGAGGCGTCACAGGTCGAGTGGAGCCGCACCCTGGACGACACTTCATCCGCGTCGGTGGTGGTGCCGTACGGCGACCCCGAATGCTGCCGGGTGCTGTCGCAGGCCCGCACCTGGTGCCAGGACCTGGGATTGTTCCGCGACAGCCAGCTCGTCTGGCAGGGCCCGGTCGTGGAGATCGCGCACGACCAGGGGCAGACGCAGCTCGACGCCCGCGACGTGTCGCAGTGGCTTTTCCGCCGGGTGCCCCGCACGCTGCTCGACTTCACCGGCCCGGACGCCGCCGACCTGTCGCGCATCGCCGAGGCGCTCGTACGGGAGGGCTACAGCCAGGACGACCCCAACGTGCTGGCCTATCTGCACGTGGACGACTCCGGCATCCTCGCGCAGAAGCGGTACGCGCCCGAGTCCGGCTACATCCTCGACCACCTGCGGGAGATCGCCCGCACCGGCGTGGACTGGACCGTCATCGGGCACCGGCTCATCATCACCGGCGAGAAGCCGATCGCCCGCCTCCACCAGCTCACCGACGACGACTTCCTGGCCGGGCTGCGGGTCCGCGAGGCCGGCCTGTCAGCGGTGACGTCGGCGATCGTGCTCGGCCAGGGAGTACGTGCCGAAGCCGGCGGCATCGGCACGTGCGGGCTGCTGGAGTACCTCGCCAACGAGGACCACATCCTCGACCAGGAGTCGGCGCAGGCAGCGGCCGAAGCGCTGGTCGACGGCGGCGACCCGTCGCCGCTGATCCTGGAGGTGCCGGACGGCTCGCAGCTCGCGCCGGACGCGCCGGTCGGCATCCAGGAGCTGATCCCGGGCGTGGCCGTGCCGATAGCGTCGGTCCGCACCTGCCGGCGGGTGGCCGCCGAGCTGCGGCTGACCGCCGTGCGGGTGTCGTGGAGCGAAGGCAGCGAAGGCGGGGAGCAGGTCGGGGTGACGCTGCAACCGCGCGGCGTCCCCGGCCAGATCCAGATCGAGGAGGCGGCGTGAGGGCGCAGCGGCGGCCGGCGACGGCGGCGGAGATCGTACGGGACCTGGACGACCGGCTCCGGAAGCTGGAGCACCGTCGCGGAACGATGGTCGGGATTCCGCCGCACGCGTGGGTGGTCGAGATCGACTCGCAGGGGCGGCTGATCGCCCGCCACGCCGGCACCGGGCAGGTGCACGTGGTGGCCGAACTCGACACCACGCTGCCGCCCGAGCCCGAACCGGACCCGAACCCCGACCCCGAAGACCCCGAACCCGAGCCGGAGGAGCCGGAGACGCCGCCGGAGCCGTAACCCCCCGGGGCAGGGTTGGCGTCGCGCGCCGGCGAGCTGCGGCCGCCGCGACGCGAAACCCCGAGGTTCGCGTCGTCCGCCGCGGCGTACTCGAGCGCGCGACGCCAATAAATCGACAACGTAAAGGCACGCGCTGTCACGGTGTCCCGCTGGTGGTGACAGCGCGTGCCTGACCTGGGGCGAAGCCTGATCCTGGCTCGTCGCCGCTTCTGGTTTTGACTCCAATTGGAGTCAAAACCGCGACCCCTACGGGGTGTCCGAAGCGTCGGCCTTTACTTAGTAGATACGGGTGTGGGCTGGTGTCTCGCGTCACGCGCCGGCGTCGGGTGAGGCCGGGGACGCTGTGTCGAGGCGGCGGCGGCCCCGCTCCACGAGCTGCTGCGCCCGGCCGCGTGACCGGCCCGGTAGCAGCAGGTCGGCGATGTCGCCGTAGCTGAGGCGGGGGCCGTAGTCGCCGCGGTTGAAGCGGGCGGCCATCTCCTCGCGCATCTGGCGCAGCTCGGCGGCGCACGCCTCGTGGAAGGCGAGGCCGGCGCCGGCGCGGGCGAACCTCTCCATCGGGTCGATGACGGCGGCGATGTCGGCCAGGGCGGCGGCCACCTCCTCCGGGTCGGCCTCGTAGCCAGTCGGGTCGTGGGTGGTGTGGTCGGTCATCGGGTTCCCTTCGTGCGTCTCGCGTCGGTGACGGGTTCGACGGCTGCGCTGCGGCAGGGCGGCCGCTTGCAGCCGTAGTCGTAGCCGGTCTTGCTGCCGCAGTGGTCGCCGGGGCAGGTAAGGCGCGGGTAGGGGCGCAGCGGCGGGTGGCGGTCGTCGCCGGCCGCCGCGACGATCAGCGCGTCGATCATCGAGAACCGGCGCCTCCACTGCTTGACGGTGGGGAGCGGCAGGTTGGCCGCCTCGCACGCCCGCGTCAGGTCGAAGCCGTCCGCGAGGGCGGCGAGGAGTTCGAGCACGTCGTCGCGGGGCACCGGCCACGTGGCCGCCCAACTGGAGGGGCGGGCGGCGCGTGCTGCCGCGAGCCTGCCGGCGACGTCTGGCACCATCTCGGCGTACAGGCGGAGGAGGGAGTGGTGGACGCCGACCACCCAGGCCGCCCCCTTGTCGGACAGCCCGGCCGCGATGATCTGGGTGATGCGGTGCATGGCGGGGTCGCAGTGGCCGGCCAGCATCTCAAGCAGCCGGGCGCGGAAAGCCTCGTCTCTCCCGCCGCGGGACGCCCACCAGAATGTGGTGGAGGAGACGCGGCAGGCTTTCAGGGCGTCCGTGATCGTCTCTCCGGACTGGATGCGGTTCAGGAATCCCTCCTGCCAGGCGACGTGCCGGAGCCGGCCGCGTGCCCGGTTCTCGTTCCGCTGGCGCGCGTCCAGGGCGTCCTGCCGGAACTTCGGATGCCGATCGAAGTGGTTGTAGAGCCGCTTGTCGCTGACTTTTAGTTCGTGGGCGGCGTCGATGAAGGTCGCGCCGCCGGCCACCAGGTCCAGGAACGGCTGGTGCCAGGAGGTGTCCTCGACCGCGC
The DNA here is from genome assembly GCF_042428605.1 of Nonomuraea salmonea. Taxonomy (NCBI): domain Bacteria; kingdom Bacillati; phylum Actinomycetota; class Actinomycetes; order Streptosporangiales; family Streptosporangiaceae; genus Nonomuraea; species Nonomuraea salmonea. Next base: position 107,681 of record NZ_JBHMCF010000057.1, on the reverse strand, counting down.
TGCGCCGCCCCGGCGGGAGGCCGCCCTGCTGGCGGGCCGCCTGAGCGTCCTGCCGGAGCTTCGGATGCCGATCGAGGTGGTAGTAGAGCGTCCTGTTGTTGATGTCCAGTTCGCGGGCGGCGTCGGCGAAGGTCGCGCCGCCGGCCACCAGGTCCAGGAACGGCTGGTGCCAGGAGGTGTCCCCGCGCGGTGGCATCAGTAGATGTCCAGCCCGTACGCGTCGGTGATCCGGCTGGGCAGCCGGTCGCACAGGGCCGGGAGCGCGAATTCGAGCTCGCCGTAGCGGGCGACGAACTTCTGCAGGTCTACGCCGCACTTCTCGGTGAGGTCGGCGAGATCCACGGCCGGGGCTGTGATCCCTGCGGAGTGGGCGGCGGGGATGCGGTGGCTGCCGGTGACGGCCCGGCATGCCTCGACGTCGGCGACGATCGGTGGGCCGGACCAGCCGCGCTCGCTCATGTCGTCGACTAGGCGCTCGTACTTGGCGTATTCCACGATCTCGTGGCGCGGCTCGAAGTGGGAGCCGTCGCACAGGCGGAGGTTCAGGGGGTTGGCGACGGTGACGCGCTCGTAATTGCAGTACCTGCCGGGGATGGCCACTGTCTTCATCTGCATACCCCCACTATGCAACCGCATAGGGGGAGTGTGCAACGGGTTCGGCGGAGAACCTGGGGCGGCGACATGCGAAACGCCCGCCTGTTTCCCAACACCAGGCGGGCGTTCCGTGAAACGAACTCTAGCCGAGGCGGCCACGCCGCGCCGTCGAGGACCTCACAACCCCCACAGCTCGTTGGCCGTCGCGATCTCTTCAGGCGAGAAGCGCTGCCGAACCGCAGACATGCGAAACGCCCGCCTGGTCCCGAGGTCAGGCGGGCGTTCGGTGAAACGGACTCGCTCGCCAGGAAAGCTTACCGGACGAGACGATCACGCTGCGTCGTCGAAATCGGGGCCGCGCAGGGCGAGCACGAGCGGCGGCAGCGGGGAGCGCCGCTCCACCAGAACCTCCGTCTCGTACGGGTCGGCGGCGGTGTGGGGGTCGGCCGGTTCTTCGGCGGGCGGCTGGTAGCGGTGGTGGCGGATCGGCTTCGGCTTGAGGTGGTGGATGGTCGCCATGCTGGCCAGCATAGGAGCGGGACGTGGACTCGCCCAGGCATATGGGCGGATGCCGCCGGTGGGGTGGATAGCCTAAGCACGACGTTGCTGGTCGTGGGCCGGACGCTCTCAACGGGGAAGCTTGGGAGAGCGATCATGGGGCGCTGCGGATGCGGCAGCCAGTGCTCGTGCCTGGTGAAGGCCGGCACGGGGGTGACGGTCACGGGCAACGGCTCGGCGACGGACCCGTACACGGTGAGCGTGGCCGGCGGCGGCGGCGGTGGTGTGGAGTGCTCGGCCATCTCGGGTTGTGCCGGCGACGGCCTGGAGGTGGATCCGGCCACTGGCCGGTGGCGGGTCAAGATCTCTGGCGATGAGGGGAACGCCGCCAAGCTCGGCGGCGACGGCGGGATCTTCGCGCCTGCCGGCGGTGAAGGCGGCGGGCCGGCGACGGTGACGGCCGGGCCGGGCCTGACCGGCAACGGTTCTGCCGCGACCCCTGTTGCGGCCAGCGTGTCGGATTGGCCGTACACGTGCGAGGTGGACGAGCAGGCCGGGCTGGTCTACGTCGATTCGGCCGGCAAGCTCCGCTCCGAGCCGCGCGGCAAGATCCAGTACTTCACCGCGTCTCAGCAGGAGACCTACGAGAACGTCGCCGTTCCGGCGGACGAGACGTTGATCGTGACCCGGACCGTGTCGGTGACGAACCCCGACCCGTGCCGGGACGCACTCGCGATCACGATGACCGAGCTGGACGTGGACTTCAACCTGCCGGCCGGTGCTGCCGCGTCGCAGTACATGTACGGCGAGGAGATGGCCCGGTTCGTCAACAACGGATCGTCGATCATTCGAGACGCCCACGTGCAGACCACGAAGGTGCTGGCCAACACGACCATCCCGGCCGGGGCGACGCAGGACATCGGCCTGACGGTGTCGCTGGGCCGCGGCTCGGGCGGCGCCACCTACAACCGCATCCAAACGCACGTGCGTGCCGTCCTCATCGCGCTCTAACAGGGGGTTTGTGTCATGGAGGTTGTGCGGTACTTCCGCAGCGCGGCGGGCAGCGTCAGCCAGATCACCGAATCGGGGTCGGGGTGCGGGCGCGTGAAGCTGCCGGACGACGTGGTGGAGATCAGCGAGGGCGAGTACCGGCAGGCCGTCGCCGACCTGGCCGACGCTGATGAGCGGCATGTGGCCGGGCTGGTGGAGGCCGACGAGCGGCGGCGGCTCGCTGACCTGGAGGCGTTGACGGCGGCCGGCATTCCGGAGGCGACCGCGCGGCGGCTCGCCGGCATCGCCGGGGACTGATCGTGGCAAGCGTCTGCGTAGGGCCTGAGTTCGAGGTGGACGACCAGCGGCGTCTGCGGGTGGCGCTGGCTGGTCGGCCGACGTCGGCCGTGTGGCCGTACCCGTGCGCGTCGTCCGGCCACAACCCGCTGCGGGTGGACCCGGAGGCCGGGCTGTGGGCTCCGCCGTATCCGAAGATCGGGCAGGGGTACGCCAAGGGCGAGACCGGCACGACGCACAAGAAGGTTCCGGCGTCGTGGACCGAGGTCGACGTCGCGCAGATCGAGGTCACCAACCCCAGCCCGTGTCATAGCGCGCTGGTGGTGGCGTTCGTCAACGCCGACGTGGACCTGTTCCTGCCGGCGGGCGCGGACGCTCGGGGCGGGTGGCGGCTGGCCACCAACACGGTTCTGGCGATCGAGAACCCGGCACCCGGCGGCGGGACGAACATGGCGTACCACCAGGAGACGACGCTGGTTTTCGTAGCGTCCGCGCTGGTCAAGCCGGGCGCGTCGGCGGCCTACGAGTACTCGATCGAGGTCGGTAACGGGCAGGGCGACGCCGAGTACGGGCAGGTCCGCTGGGAAGTGCGGGCGCTGATCTTCGGGGGGATGTCGTGAGCGGGGCTGCGGGGACGCGCTACTTCCGGCTCCCCTCGGGCGATGTGTGCTCGCGGGCCTGGACCAGCGGCGGCCCGTTCGAGGTGTCGGCGCTGGTCCCGGCCGGGGCGGTGGAAATCACGGCGGGCCAGTACCAGGTGGAGGTCGCCGCCTACCGTCGCCGGCACGAGGACCGGCAGGCGCGTGACCGGGAGCGGGCCGTACGGCAGACGCGCGAGGACTACCTGGTGTTGTGCGCGCTCGGCGTGCCGGACGCGGCGGCGCGCCGCATGAGCGGGTTCACGGGTGAGGTCGGTGAGGCCGATGGAGATTGACGGCGGGCCCGACGCCCAGCAGGTGACGGTGCTGCACGTCTACCAGCTCTTGGTGGAGATGCGCGCCCAGCTCGCGTCGGTGCTGGCGATCGGTGACCGGCACACCGAGCAGATCGCCGACCACGAGGCGCGGCTGCGCAGGGCGGAGTCGGATGTGGCGGCGCTGACGGCCGGGACGAAAGTCCTCGACGACCACGAGCTGCGGCTGCGGTCGTCGGAGCAGTGGCGGTACGCGGTGCCGGCGGGGGCGGTGGTCGCGCTGATCGGGGCGATCGCGTCGGTGGTGGGCGCGTTCGCGAAATAGACGAGGTTCCGCGTCGCGAGCTCGAGAACGCCGCGGCGGGCGACGCGGGACACGGTTGGACAGGGGGATCGGGGTTGCAGTTCGTAGCGCGCCAGGAGTGGAAGGCGAGCAAGCCGCGCGGGAAGTGGACGAATCTCGCGCGGACGAAGGGCGTGAAGATCCACTACACGGGCGGCAAGGTGTCGCCGAAGCTGGTTGACGACCATGACCGGTGCGTGGCGCTGGTGCGGTCGATCCAGTCGCAGCACCAGAAGGGCAACGGCTGGATAGACATCGGCTACACGTACGCGGTGTGCCCGCATCGGCACATCTTCGTGGGGCGGGGTGCTCATCATCTGCCGGCGGCGAACGGGCCTGGGTTGAACTCGGGCCATTACGCGGTGCTGGCGCTGGTGGGCTCGTCGGGGCTGGTGAAGCCGCCGCCGCTGATGCTGGCGGGCATCTGGGACGCGATCACGTACCTGCGCAAGCACGGGGGCGCGGGCAAGGAGATCAAGGGGCACCGGGACGGTTACGCGACGGAATGCCCGGGGCCGTGGCTGACGAAGTGGATCGCCAAGGGCGCTCCGAAGCCGGACCTGACTCCGAAGCCGAAGCCCGATCCCAAGCCCGAGCCTGTTCCTGTGCCGGAGCCGGAGCCAGTTCCGGAGCCCGTGCCGGTGCCGGAGGTCCCGGCGCCGGAGGTTGAGCCGGTCCCGGAGTGTCCGGGGCCTGATGAGGGGGAGCCCGATGACGACTGATCAGACCACTTCGGAGGAGCCCGCGCCGGAGCCGGCGCCGGTGCCCGACCCGGTGCCCGACCCGGTGCCCGACCCGGTGCCCGACCCGGTGCCCGACCCGGTGCCCGACCCGGTGCCGGACGTGCCGGTGCCCGACGTGCCGGTGCCGGACGTGCCGGTGCCCGACCCGGTGCCGGACGTGCCGGTGCCCGACCCGGTGCCGGGCAAGCCGGGCCCGCTGAAGCTCGCCTTCTGGTACGGCGCCTTCCAGCGGGCGGTGGGCGCGGCGGCTGCCGCCGCCCTGTCGGCGCTCGGTACGGGCTCGGTCCCGGTGGAGCAGTGGGGTAAGGCGATGCTGCTCGCCGCGGGCGCGGCCGGGGTGTCGGTGCTGGCGTCGCTGGCCAAGTGGGGCGGCAAGGCGCGTGTGAAGCGCGCCGCCGCCTGAGAAACGCGATCGGGCCGGCCACCTCGCGCTGGTGGCCGGCCCGTTCTGGCGCTGCCCGACGAAAGGAAGCTGCCTGGGCCTGAGTATGCCACGTCCTTTACCTTTCTGCATCCCCGCATACAGGTGTACGGCCTTTATTGCACGCAAGATCAGCTTGGTGTAGGGTAAGTAATGCAGTCGAGGAAACGAAGGAGGTGGCATGAATTCCCAGGTCCCAGCCCTGGTTGGACCCGTGGAGCTGATCGCAATGTACGGGGAGAAGTCGAGCACGCTTCGCTCGTGGATCAGGCGGAAGCGGTTCGGAGATCCGGACCTAAAGCTGTCCGGGACGGACATGTGGCATCGGGATCGGTTCTTCATGGTCACGCCGGACGGCGAAGTCCTGCGCGACCCCAAGGAGATCGATGCTTCCGCCCGGCCGCCGCTCCCGGTCCTGCTCGGCAGGATCGAGGCCGCGGCGGCGTTCGGGGTCCAGCCGGACCCCGGGTTCGACAAGATCCGCAGCCGCCACGGCCCGGAAGGGTCGGGGCTGTTCCCGGAGCCGGTGATGGTCGTATCGCGCACGCCCATCTGGCTCGCTGAACAGCTCCGGCGGTTCGCTGACCGGACCGGCCGGCCGTTCTCTCCGCCGGAGCCGGAGCCGGAGCGCAAGCCCCGCCGCCGCGCCGGCGGAACCGGCGACGGCGACGTGGCGCTCTGCGCCGAGCCCGCCCCGGCCTGACACCCCGGCACTACCAGCAACGCCCCAGCCAGGGGCGGAGCACGCACCCCACCTGTATGCGGGGGGCAGCAGCACCTGACACCTAGGCAGATCACAGCCCGACGAAAGGAAGACGCCGACCTTGAACAGCACGACGGAGACGCCTCCCCCGGACGCGCCGAACGACCTCGACGCCATCGACGCCATCGACATTGACACGGTGCCCGCCGGGGCGCTGGTCATCGCCGACGACCAGCGTTTCTGGACCGACCAGCAGCGGGCCGTCCTGTACGCGATGGGCGTCGAGAGGTACTGCCCGAAGGCGGAGCTGGCGGCGTTCCTGCACCTGTGCCAGCGGCGCAGGCTGGACCCGTTTCTGAAGCAGGTCTACCTGATCGGCCGGACCGGCAGGGACGGCCGCCGCAAGTACACGCCGCAGACGTCGATCGACGCTTTCCGGCTGATCGCGCACCGCGCCGCCCAGAAGGCGGGCACCAGCTACGGCTACGAGCCGACCGTCTACGTGGACTGGGACGGCACCAAGTACGAAGAGTGGATCTTCGACCGGCCCCCGGCGGCGGTCAAGTGGACGGTGGTCCGCGCGGACGGCATGCGGTTCTACGCGCAGGCCCGCTACCGCGCCTACCTCCAGCTTTCCCGGGACGGTAGCCCCACGGCGACGTGGGAGCGGATGCCGGACGTGATGCTGGGCAAGTGCGCCGAGGCGCTCGCGCTGCGCATGGCCTGGCCCGAGGACCTGGGCGGCATCTACACCGACGACGAGATGGGGCAGGCCGACAACCCGGTCGGCGTCGAGGTCAAGGTCCCGTCCGGCCCGGTGATCCGGGCGACGGCGGAGCGGGTCGACCAGCCGCAGCCGCAGCCGCGCCGCGCTGCTGCCAGGCCGCAGGCCGAGACGCCCCGGCCGCAGGATGAGGCCCCGCAGGCCGAGACGCCGCAGGGTGACGCGGCGGACGTCGAGAGGCTGCGCGCCGCGATGCGCAAGCTGCTCGTGGAGTGCGGCATCGAGACGGAGTCTGCGCAGCAAGCCACCTGCACCGCCCTGGTGGGCGTGCACGTCAAGTCGCTGGACGACCTCGACGAGCAGCAGATCCGGAAGGTCGGCCAGGCGGCGAAGTACGCGTCCAAGCAGGACAAGCCGCGCGCCGCGATCGCCGCCGTGATGAACGCGGCCATGAACCGCAGGAACAAGGCCCAGGGGGAGGCAGCATGACCAGCACGACTACGGATTTCGACGACTTCGAGGGGTTCGAGGGGCTCGACTTCGGGGACCTCGACCCGGAGCTGGCCGCCGCGATGGCGCAGCCGGTGGCCGCCGACGAACCGGCATCCAACGAGCCGGCATCCGACGAGCCGGCCGGGGAGGAGTGCCCGGCGGCGCCCGAGCCGGAGACGGCGGATGACGACGGCACCCCGCCGCTGGAAGGCCAGATCGTGGCCAAGCCCGCCGACGAACCCGCTGACGAACCCGCCGAGCAGCCCGCGGCTGTCGCGCCCGGCCAGGAGGACCAGGACCAGGAGGACGGGGAGGGGGACAAGGAGCCGACGCTCGACCTGGAGGGGGTCAAGGCCGCCGGGGAAGAGCTGGCCACGCTGGACGCGCTGTCGAAGTGGGTGAAGGAGGAGGCGGCGGCCAAGGCGGCGGAGTACGCGCCGATGATGGCTCGGGCCGTCAACGAGCTGGGCATGCAGCGCACCATCGACCTCTACACCCCGGACGGGACCAAGGTCGGCACGTGGAACGTGTCCGAGCCGAAGATCGAGCTGGTGTGGAAGCAGAAGGAGACGCTGGAGTTCGCCCGGAGCGAGGCCCCGCACAACGTCGAGAAGGTCGTCGCTCCGGCCGCGCTCACCTACCCGGACGTGATCGCCTACATCGAGATGACGCACCCGAGCCTGGTGATGGAGCAGGTCAGGCCCGCCTACCTGAAGCTCCTGGCGGAGCGCGCCACCGAGGACGGGCACGTCCCCGACCGGAACGGGGAGCTGGTCAAGCTCGCCGACCGCAAGAAGATCCCGTCCGATGGCAAGGGCCGTTCGGGCTGGACGAAGGCGACCAAGAACCGGCCCGGCGGCCGTGATCTGCTGATCACGGCGTGGCGGATGCGCAAGACCCAGGCGGCCCGGGAGCTGATGCCGATCCCCGACCAGGGCCAGGGCCAGGACGGTTGACCGGGGGGTGGCGGATCACCCGCCACCCCGCCCGGACCGCGTCGCGCCCGGGGCAGCTGCAGGCGGCGCGACGCGAACCCGGGCGCTCGCGTCGCGCCGAGGCCTCCACCACGGCGGGCGACGCGAACCCTGGGGGCGTTCACCGCACCCCCCGCTTTGCTTGTGCGCCTGGCGGTGTTTTCCCAGGTCAGAACCCCGAAACACTCGACGTAGATATGATAGTGAACTACTATAAAGATGCAAGGGAGTTCGGACGACACCCACCCGGAGGGGACCATGATGGACAGCCCGCTCGACGTCATCGACGACATCACCGCCCTGATCGGCCGCCCGCTCGACGACAACGAGCGCTGGCTGGTCGACATTTCGATCGACCGCCAGGGCAGCGCCGAGGCTCTTCTCCTCCTCCTGCACGCCGCCGCCGACAAGGCCGCCGCCAGGACCTGACCGCCCTAGGGCCGGCCCCCGCCCGGGAGGCCGGCCCTCCTACTTCTCGCGTCGCAGCCTCGAGGACCGCGGCCGCGACGACGCGAACCACGTCTCGGCGAATTTCCGCGTAGCGCGCCGGCGAGCTGCGGCCGCCGCGACGCGGACGCGATACTGCACACCAGCACCTGACACCTGCACCGACACCTGGAGGATTCGTGTACCACTACCGCTGCGCCCTGTGCCACGCCGCGTTCCCGCTCCGCCCGTCGAAGTCGCGCGGCCAGAAGCCGCGCTTCTGCTCCACCTCGTGCCGCCAGCGCGTGCACCGCGCCAAGGAGATCGCGGCCCGCGAGAAGGCCCAGATGGACTACCTGCGCAAGCGGCTGGAGGACCTGCGGCACGCTGCGGAGCAGACGTACGCGGCGCTCGACCTGGCGCTGGAGAACTCCTGCAACACCATCGACGACGCCGACAGCCCGGTCGGCGGCTGGATGGGCGGACTGCAGGACGTGTCGCTGACCTTCGGCCGGGTGGGGCCGCAGATCCACTCCGTGTGCCGCTCGTACGCCCAGGCGCTCTACGCCTACCAGGGAGCGGCGCGGGCGGCGTCGGCGGCGAAGGACCCCGAGCGGACGCCGGAGGAGGAGCAGCGGGCGGAGGCGATCCGCGTGCTTGCCGACCGGGTTTTCGCGGTGCTCGGCGCCCAGGCCGGCGGCTGCACGGTGGTCGTGTCGCTGCGGCTGCCGCTCGCCGTCGAGCTGTCCGGGCAGGATCCGCAGCAGTTGAAAGCCGCCGCGACAGCGCTACAGCAGGACGGACTGCACACGGCAGTGCTAGAAAGGGGGGCAATCCTCGCGGTGGCCGCCGCTGAGGGAGATCTCAATCACCGGAAGTGATTCGGGTTGCGAAAGGCAATGCTCGGGGGGACCACGTCTCGTCCCCCCTGGTTAAAACGCTGACCATGCTGACAGCGCACTCTGGTCCTGTATGCATGGACAGCGGTAGGGTGCCCTACTAGGTGATCGTGTCGAACTCACCCCTGATCACCACAGAGCCCCATAAAAAGTTTGGCCCGCCCTCCCCTGGCACGGGGAGGACGGGCGAAGACGAGGCAGCCCTGGCCGGGGCTGATGAACCCTCGGAACGGACGATTGACGTAAGGAGTCGATCCGCATGTTCATTGTACCCTCCGACGAGCCTATGGCACAGGGATACGTCGGCGAAAATCAGGCGCATCCCCCCAGGTCTGAGGCCCTGTATCGGGAGCGCCACGGAAACGTCGCCGCGCTGGAGGTCGAGCGAGAAGCTCCCCCGCCGCGACGACGTAAACCCGTACGAAACACCCCTCCCTTTTCTCTCGCCCGTCCCGCCGATGAGCAGCGGGACCGGCTTTTCGCCCTCGTAGAGGCCGCCGACACCGCGACGAGCTGCGTCGTGTGCGGCCGGCCTCCGGGGCGCGTCCACAAAAACCATTCATTCGTCAGCGCTAAGGCGGCAGGGGGGCGCGCCAAGTGACGCAGCAGAACGGGCCGGTGCCGACAGAGGTCCGGCAAGGACGTGCATTTCCGTACGTCGTGGGCGGCCAGTGGGTCGTCCTGTCGGGTGTCTCCAGCAAGGCCGTGCACCTGTACTTCCTGCTGAGGTCTTTCGTGCGGTCGCAGCAGCCGCGCGAGATCTCCCCGACGCTGGAGGTGCTCGCGGAGGTCTTGGGGCTGAAGAAGTCCGAGCAGGTCAAGCGCTACCGCGACGAGCTGGAGAAGATCGGCGCGGTCGACATCCGGCAGGTCCGGCACGGCCGCAACAACATGCTGAAGAAGATCATTTACACGGTGCATGAGGCTCCGCCGGAGGACTACACGGGCGTGATGTCGGTGTGGCAGTACCTCCGCGCCCGTGACATCGATCCCGACACCTTCACCCAAACCGGGCAGAGCGCGGCGGCGTCCCCGGTACCCCCTTCCAAGGGGGTACCGGTACCCCCTTCCAAGGGGGGTCCGGTACCCCCTTCGGAGGGGGTACCGGACGACCAGGGGTTTTACGCCTCTGGAGGGGGTGAAACCGCAGGTCGCTCGGTACCCCCTTCGGAGGGGGGTTCGGTACCCCCTTCCAAGGGGGTTATAGAAGATAGGAGTGATAGAGAAGATGAGATAGATAGAGAGAGGGGCGCGCGCGCGAGCGCCGCTGCCCCGCCGACGCCACCGCGCGACGACACTCTCGAAGGCATTCATTCCGAGATCATTCGGATCATCAAGGACGCGACCGGGCTCGACATCGGCGCCGAGCACGCCGCCCTCGTCAGGGCGGGCATCCTGGGCCGCAGCAAGAGGCCCGTCACCAGCCCGCTGCGCTACGTGCAGAACAGCGTGCGCCGGGCCATCGCCAACGGCCAGACCGCCACGCTGCTGCCGGACTCGCTGCTGGAGGCGTACGCCGAGCGCACCGGCCGGGCCGCTCCACGCCCCAGGCCCGAGCCCGGCAACACCTCAAAGCGCAGCAGCGGCAACAAGGCGGCGATGGTGCGGCTGCCCGCCGACTTCGAGGTCACCGACGAGATGCAGCGCTGGGCGGTGGCCACCGTCCCCGGCGTCGACCTGGGCTACGAGACCGAGCAGTTCATCCACCACCACCGGTCCAGGACCACCCTGTCGGCGTCCTGGCCGGACGAGTGGATGATGTGGGTGCGCCGGGCCTACCAGAGGGCGACGAAGTCGGCCGGGGCGAACGGGGCCCGGATCCACATCAACGGGGACAGCGGCCCCGTCATCAACGACGTCAACGACGTCAACGGCGTCAACGGCGTCAACGGCGTCCACCTCGGCGGGCTGTCCACCGGCGACCAGCGGCTCATCGAGGGCGAGCTGCTCAAACAGCAGCTCCGGGCCGAACGGGCGATGCAGGAAGGGGCGTAGTCGTGGACGAGTTCGAGATCGTGGATCTGCTGACCACGATGGCCGCTTTCGACAAGCGCAAGTTCGGCAAAACGGAGGTCCGCGCCTGGGAGCTCGCGGTCGGGGACCTGCCGTTCGAGGACTGCAAGCAGGCGGTGATCAACCACTACTGCACCTCGACCGACTACCTGATGCCCGTGCACGTCCGCAAGGGCGCGCAGCGGATCCGAGACCAGCGCATCGACGAGCGGAAGATCCAGCCGCCGCAGACCGACGACCCGCAGGCTTACCTGGTCGACGTGCGGGCGCAGCGCAGGGCGATCGCCGATGGCCGGCCGCTCTACCCGGTGCGCGCCCTGCCGTCCGGCGCCCCGCCGGAGCGGGTGCTGAGCCTGATCCGCGGCGGCGGCGACTACGCGCCGGAAGTCAAGGCCGCCCTGACCGTCCACTGCCCGTACTGCGGCGCCTGGCCGGGCAAGCGCTGCGTGGTGGCGGGCACCAAGAGGCCGCTGACCCACCAGGTCGTGCACGACGCGCGGCTCGACCTGGTGTGCCCGGCCTGCTGGCGGGCGCGCGACGACGACGACCGGCCGGCGTGCGACACGTGCAACCCCGGCGAGCCGGACGTACTGGCGTCAGACACGGTGGATCCGGAGACTTTGGGCAGGGTCCGGCAGCAGCTCGGCGTGCGGCCGGACGAGCTGGAGCAGGCGGAGGGGGCGTAAGACCGGTGTTCTCGGGTCGGCATCGGAAGGCATGCGAAAGTTGCGAGACGGTGTGCTGGCGGGCGCTGACCATCAACGGTCGCTGGCAGCTCATCGACATCCCTGACGACTACCGCGATGACCCGGCCGGGAACGTGGCGGTGTGGCAGGACCGCACCGGCACGCTCCGGGTTCACGCCATCACCGAGGCCCAGCCGCAGATGCCGGTCGAGCACCGGCTGATGCCGCACGCGGCGACCTGCGCCGCGCGCAGGCCGGTGCTCGTGCCCGCCCCGCGCCACCCGGCCGACGACGACACCGGCGACGTCGCCGAGTGGGAGCCGCCGGGCAACGTGATCCCTTTCGTCTCCCGCCGCCCACGAGCCGGTCACTCTTCGTAGCGATTCGACTACCAGTCGGTACGGTCATGGGCGTAGCGTCTGCCCATGATCAGGACACAGCAATGGACACCACCTAAGCGCAGGTGGCGTGTGGTGTGGTGCGTCATGGTGATGGGGCACTTCTGGGCTCCCGACAGCGACGGATGCCTCGACTGCGGCCGGCGACGGCGTGACCGGCGGTGACGGGATTCGGACCGGCCGCAAGAGCGGCGATACGCAGCAGATCGATGGGATTGTGCGAGGTGTGCGGCAAACGCCGCGCCGAGCACCAGCACCACCGGGACCCGCGGGGAATGGGCGGCGACGACAGCGCGCTCGTCAACAGCCCGGCCAACGCGTTGGATCTGTGCCTGTGGTGCCATGAGTGGATCGAGAACCACCGCACGATCGCGTACGGCGTCAAGTGGCTGCTGCGCACCGGCCTGGACCCGCGCGAGGAGCCGGTGCTGCTCGCGTCGGCGTACGGGCAGGGCTGGATGCTGCTCGACGAGCACGGGGGTGCGACATGGGTGACGGGAATGCCGTGGGCCCTGGTGTGATGGGGCGGCGTACCGCCCGCATATAGGACAACCTGGGGCCCTGGTCTCGCGGGGTGCTGGCCTGGGACACTTCCAGCGAGAGGGTGTAGTAGCCGTATGCCAGCCGTGGCGTAGGCTCCCGCACAACCTCCCTCTCAGTGCCCACCTGACACCACAGCATCATGGAGATCCCATGAGTGACCCCCAGAAGCCGCTGAGCGGCTCACAGACGCCTCAAGGGGCGCCGCCGGGACCGGAACGCTACACGGGCCTCCGATGGGGCCTGTACGCGCGTGTGAGCGAGCCGCAGACCGGCTCATCCGGTCTGCGGCCTGACCTGGTGGAGGACTTGCGCCGCGAAGCCCAGAAGCGGCTGGACGAGCAGCTCGACGCGCTGCGCGAGATGGTGGCCGCGCGCAAGGGGACCGTCTCCGGCATCTACCGGGTCACGGGCCCGGCCAACGAACACCCTGAACACCACAAATTCGTCTTCGACGCGATGATGGCCGAGTTCGACCGGGTCGCCGTCATCGACCTGTCCAGGCTCGCCGACAGCCCCGCCGACGTGGTGAACCTCGCGATCCACCTCAACGACGACCGCATAGGCATCACGGTCGTCCAGGGCGACGACGTCCTGGACGACCCCACGCTCGACGCCTCATGGGTCGCCAAAGAGTCGATGGCGTTCATGCGCAGGCACTCGGGGCGGAGGCATACAGGTGGCCTGAACGAGGTAACACACCCGTGACTCCGGCCGGAGCCCTGGCCGGTCCCCTGCCCGAACAGGGGGCCGGCTGTGGACGCCGGCCAGGGTAGAGGGCCGTCCGAAACTGCTATGGCGAGAAGACACTCTCGTGCAACCTCGACCACGCTGCCGCCTCTCGCGGGCGAGCAGCGCACCGACAGCACCCTCAGGGGCACGACCGTCCCTGATGATCGACAAAGTAAAGCCGCGCGCCGGGGGCCATTCCGCTGCTCTGCCGCCACGACAACGACGTACGTGGGGCATCGACGAAACGCAGCGACCGGGGCGGCATCACACCCGTGTGCAAACTGTAGGAGCCGACGTAATGCGATGTTTCGGTTACACCGACGAGGGCCGGCCCCTCCCAGACGAGGCCCGGCTGATCCGGCACATGGCTCAGCAAGCGATCGAGGGCCTGCTTGAGCGGGAGATCGCGGCCGAGCTGAACGCGGCCGGACACGTCACGTCGGCCGGTGGGGCGTGGACCGGGAAGACGGTGTCCAGGCTGCTGGTCAATCCGCGGCTGGCCGGCATGCGGACCTACAAGGGCGAAGTCGTCCAGAAGCGCGCCTACCCGCAGGTCCTCGCCGAGGACCCCGACGACTACGACAGCGCGGAGGCGACGCACAAGCGGCTGGTCGAGACCCTCAACGGGCCGGACCGGGCCAGCACGCCGCCGACGCGGCAGTACCTGCTCACCGGGGGGCTCGCCAAGTGCGGGCTGTGCGGCAGCAACCTCATGGCTCAAAGATCCAACAGCAAGCGGCGGGGGATGGTCTGCCGCGTGAGCGCGCCCTACTTCGGGTGCGGGAAGATCCGGATCGCGGCCGAACCGCTGGAGGAGGACGTCGCCCGGCACGTGCTGGCGCGCTTCGGGTCGCGCCGGGTACGGGAGCGGCTGGCGGAGCACATCGGAGAGCAGGCCGCACAGCGGCTGCGGGAGGAGCTCGACGAGGTCGAGGAGAAGCTGCGCAAGCTCGGTGAGGACTACGTGCAGGTGCCGCTGGAGCGGGAGACTTTCCTGGCGGCGCAGAAGGTGCTGGCCCGGGAGCGCGACAACCTCCAGGCGCGGCTGGCCAAGAGCCGCGAGGTCGAGTCGCTGCCGGAGGAGATCACCGACGAGTCGCTCGCGACGTGGTGGAAGACGGCCGATCTGGAGCGCCGGCGGGCGCTGGTGCAGGTGGTCCTGGACCACGTGAAGGTCGGGTCGGCGACCCGACCGGGCTACACGGGATTCGACGCGGGACGGGTGGCCTATGTGTGGCGCTGAGTGATGGGGCCTGTACGAGCGGGCGTCGGTCTGGCATCCTGGCGGCATCGATCCTGGGAGATCGGACGGCGGCCCTGACGGGTCGAAAGGTATAGCCGGTGTGTGATGTCGCCGCGCTCAAGGACCGGATCAGCGCCCTCAAAGGGGAGTACGAGGGTCAAGATCTCAGCGATGCGCAGATCGCGGAGGCGTCGCGGGTCTTCGGTCCGGAGGTTATCCCCTCCCTAAGCGAAGATCCCGACGTGACTTGAAGTCGGGGCGCGCCCCCTCGCCGCACAGCTCGAACAAGGGCCGGGAAGTCCGTAAGGATTTCCCGGCCTTTGCTTTGCCGGCCTGTTGTCGGATCTTGCCCCCCGCATGTATGGCTGACCTTGATCGGCCCCCGCTCATATGTGTATGGTTAGTTGTGCACCTGACACCTGTGCAGGACCGACCAAGGAGGCAAGCATGCTGAACACGCTGATCTGGTGGGCCGACGTCGAGTCGGCCGACGAGCGGGACGGCGACCAGTGAGCCGCGCCGTGCGCAAGCAGCGCACCGCCGGCGAGCTGAAGACGGACGACTACATCCACGACACCCTGGCCCCGGTCCGGGTGACCGACGTCAAGAAGTGCGGGTCCGGGAGCGTCCGGGTAGAGGGCGTCTTCCACGGCACGACGAGGATGGGGGCCGTCCACCCGGCGGACCGCCAGCTCGACGTGACCCGGATCGAGGACTGACCATCTGGCCCGGCCCGTATACGGGCCTAGCAGAATCCATGCATCTACCCGATAGGTAACAACAGCCTTACCGGCTCACTCTGTCACTCACGTTTCACCTGCAAGATGCGGGATACTATGTGCAACGTGTAGCGCACTACACGTTGCACATAGGTGAAGTGATGAAGCACTGCAAATCCCCCTAACCCCCTATCCCCCAACCTAGGAACGGACTTTCCGGAGCAGAAGATGGACGACGCCACGAAGGCAGTCCCGGACAGCCAGGAAGACCTGGCCGATCCCGCAGTCGGCTACGACGACGCAGAACCCCCCTACCAGGACGTCCGCAGCGAGGACGACGCCGGCGACGAGGACGACAAGCCGCGCCGCCGCCGGCGCAGCACCCACGACGAGGACCAGGAGGACGACCTCGGCACGCCCGCCGGGCAGATCGTCGTCGGCGGCGCTGCCACGTGCACGCTGCTCGGCTATGGCCTGTCCTTCACACCGGCCGGCCCTCTGGGCTGGCTCATCGCCGCCGGCCTGGGCCTGACCGGCGCCGCCGCCTACGGCGTGCACCGCTACCGCATCGCGAACCCTGAGGACGAGACCAGCCGCGGCAGCGACCGCCACTCCGGCACCTCCAGCAGCTCCAGCTCACGCCGGCCCGAGCCCGGCTCCTGGAACCTGCTCTCGCGCCGGGGCCGTGACGGCGGCAACTCCACCGGCTCCGGCCGCAGCTCCGGCCGCAGCTCCGGCCGCAGCTCCGGCCGCAGCTCCGGCCGCAGCTCGGGGCGCAGCACCGGCGGGCTCGGAGCATGGACCGGCCTCGGCGGTCGCAACTCCGGCAGCTCCAGCGGCCGGAAGCCCTCCAGCTCCAGCGGCGCCCGCACCAGCACCGGCAACCGGAGCGGCGGCGGAAGCTCCCGGTCGGGCAGCAGCGGCTCGACCTGGCGCCTGCCCCGCCTGCCCCGCCTGGCCAGCAACTCAGGCGGCCGTAGCTCCAGCAGCGGCGGCACCCGGTCTCGGAGCAGCTCCGGCGGCAGCTCTGGCGGCGGCGCCCGCACCAGCGGCACCACCCGCAAGGGCCACACCGTCCCGCTGCTGCGCACCAGCGCCGCCGCCCGCGCCAAGCACGGCCTGGGCAGCAGCAAGGGTAAGAAGCCCTCCGTCTCCGCCCTAACCACCGGCGGCGGCCGGCGACTCACCCCCACCCAGGCCCAGCGCCTCAAGACCGGGAGCGGTACGGCGGCGACGTTCACCATGCGTCGCGCCGTCAGGGACGCCAAGGGCAAGGTCCGCGACGCGGCTCGCCCGGCCCGCAAGGACGCCACAGGTGAGAAGACCGGCGGCGTCAAGATCCCGCGCGCCACCTCGACCGGCCACAACGCCACCGCCTCGACCCGGTGGGGCAGGCTCCGCGACCGCGCCCGCCACACCTGGCAGCAGGCGCGGGCCTGGGACCAGCGCAAGACGGAAGACGCCATCGAGGCCACCGACCGCACCCGCCAGGGCGCGGCCAGGGCACGCGCCTGGCTGTCCAAGCTCGCCGACCGGGCCCGCACCTGGGAGCGGCCCCCGGCCGACAGCGACTACACCACGGCCGAACTGATGCGCGGCTACGTCGGCGACATCGTCCGCCGCTGGTGGCCCAAGAAGGCCAGCAGCGACGGCACCGGGACCGGCACGGACGCCAACACCGCCGCCGCGACCGAGACCGCGGCGTCGACGGCCGCCGGCAGCACGGCCGCCGGCCCGGCCGAGCCCGTGGCGTCGGCCACGAGCGCGAGCGCCGAGGCCGACTCCGAACCCGCCGCGTCCGGCCGCGGCCCCACCTCGACCACCACCAGCAACAGCACCAGCTACAGCACAGGAGGCACCAGCGTGGCACCCACCAGCCGAATCCTGATCATCGCCGCGGAGGATTTCCCCGTCGCAGCCGCGAAGTGGGGCACCGACGACATGATGGTCTGCGACGACGTGATCGCCAACGCGCACGACATCGCGTACGCGTGGGCGCGAGGGTTCGCGAAGATGGCAGACCTGCTCGGGGAGGACTACCCCGTCCACGGGGACGTGGTCGGCCTGATTCAAGAGCAGTACAGGGCCATCTCCACCCTGGGCGCGGGATGGGACACCATCAGCGAAGCTTTCAGAGCGCGCCACCGCGAGGACATCGAACGCCGACTCGCCCCCCGAATCGCCGAGCGCAAATGGAACGTCGAGGTCGGCGACGACGAGACCGGCGACCCGAAGTCCATGCACATCGCCGCAGAAGAATTCGCCGCTGCCGCCGCGAGGTGGGAAACAGACCACATGATGGAGGCCACAAACGTCCTGCGGGAAATGCACTCCATTTCGGCGGCGTGGGCCAGAGGGTTCTCCATCTGGTCCAGCATCCTGCACCAGTACTACCCGATCGACCATGTCGTCACCGAGCTGATCGCGGACCAGTACACGGCGATCAACAACCTCGGAAACGGGTTCAACGACATTTACGAGGCGTTCAAAGCCCGCCACGAGTACGACATCAAGCGGCACCTTAAGCCGCGCCGCAACGAGCACAGATGGAACCACCGCTAACCACTGCTTTACCGCCACGACGTTTTGAAAGGAAACTCCGCCGTGACAAGCGCAAAGAGGAGAACCGCCACCCCTCAGCGCCGCCTTGACTGGTCCATAAAGCCGCGAGGCACGCTCAACGCCGCCGGCATGGGATATCTCGGCACCGCCGCGCTGTCCGTCGTCGGCGGGGGATTGCTGAACCTGCCCTCGTGGTACGCGGCGGTCGGCGCCAGTCTCGGCGTGGTCGTCACAGCCATCACCGGGCTGAACGCCGCGCCGAAGGTCCTGGCGTGGCGGCTGGCCTCCTGGATCGGCGGAGGCTCCTGGGTGACGGCGACGATGGCGACCGGTCTGCTGCCGCCCACCCCGGAGCCGTGGCTGATCCTGGCCGGCATCACCGGCGCTCTCGCCGGCACCCACAAGTGGGCCCACACCAACAAGCCCATGCCGTCGATTCACGGCCACCACCACAACGGCGTGCTCGGCAACGCGGCGACCGCGACCGTCAGCAACGTGCCCCGCAAGCACGTTCCGCTCGCGCAGGAGTGGGTCAACCGCCTCTACCGCATCTGCAAGCTGCGCGTGCAGATCACGGAGCTGACCATGTGGGAGTACGGCGGCGGGTTCACCGCCCACCTGCTGCTGCCGGTCGGTGGCGACGGCATCGAGAAGCTCGACCGCGAGCGCCTCTCCCTGGCCAACGACGCCAACCTGCCGCACGGCTGCGCCGTCGACTTCCGGCCGGGAGACGCCCGCCGAGAGGTGATCATGGACGTGTCCACCGTCAACACGCTCAAGGAGACGGTGCCCTACCCGCTGGACTTCACGCCGCGCGACGTCAACGACGGCATCCTGCTGGGTCGTTTCCGTCACGTCGCCCCCATGATCGTCCAGGCCCGCGAGCCGCGCACCGTCGTGGTCGGCACCAGCGGCTCCGGCAAGACGAACACGCTGCACGTCGCTGCCGCGCAGCTGGGGCTGTGCTTCAACAACCTCACCTTGACCATGGACCTCAACGGCGGCGGCATCGCCCAAGCCTGGCTGCGGCCGTGGCTGGACGGGCGCGTCGAGGAGCCGTCGATCGACTGGGCGGCGGCGTGCCGAGAGGAAGCACTGCTGATGTCGCACGACCTGCTCGCGATCGGCCTGGAGCGGAAGACGGTGTACGCGCAGCTCCAGATCGACGCCAACTCCGACAAGATCCCCGTGTCGGAGAAGGTCCCGCAGGTCACGGCGATCCTCGACGAGGGTGCGGAGCTGCTCTCCGACTCGATCCGTGACCCGCTCACCAGGGTGATCCGCGGCAACATCGAGGCGACCGCCCGGCAGTGCCGCGCCGCCGCCGTCACCTACCTGCTGTCGTCGCTGCGCTCGACGCAGGGCTCCATCAGCACCGACCTGCTGGCCCTCATGCACAACCGGATCTGGATGGCCGGCGGGGAGGAGAAAGAAGCCCAGTACCTGTACGACTGGCCCGGTAAGCAGATCGACATCAAGGAGTTGGCTGGCTCCGGCTCCGGTTTCGTCCGCCGCCACAACGAGACGCGCGTCCACACCTGGCGCGCGTTCCGGATGACGCCGGCCGACCACATCATCCCGGTGTCCATCGCCGTCTCCGGCATGCGGCCCGGCTGGGACGCTGCAAGCCTGGAGGTGGTGGGGCCGTGGTTCGCGACCCGCCACAAGCGGATGCGGTGGATCTTCTCCACGCCGGAGCAGCGTGACCGCCTGCCCCGGCCGGAGCCCGTCGAGCTGCCCGGCATCATGGGCGGCAAGCTCGGCGACGAGCCCGTCATCTGGCACCCGGACCAGACGCACCCGGCAGCCAAGGACAAGCGCGCCCAGATCGCGGTACGGCCGGCGCCGAAGGCGCCGGTCCGCGGCAGCGAGGACGCCGCCGCTTCCGAGCGCAAGCACCTGTCGCTGCTGCAGGGCGGCGGCTGGGAGGACCCGGCGCAGATCGCAGCCCGCGCCCGCGCCGAGCGCCAGGCCGCGGGCGCGTCTCCCATGCCGCAGACCGCCGCCGCGTCGGCCGGGGCGGTCGTCCACGCCGTCGAGCAGGTCGCCGAACTCCCGCAGCCGCAGACCGTCATGGCCGCCGCCGGGGCCGACCTGCCGGAGATCCTCCAGCGCGTCGTCCGCCGGCTGCGCACCTCCGCCGCCCGCCACCCGCAAGGGCTGGGCCGGATCCACAGCGAGGACCTCGCCGCGTTCGTCGGCGTGCCAGACACCCGGCACCTGTCCCACCTGCTCAGCCAGATCGGGCTCAACCCTGTCAAGAACCCGATCGAGGTCAACGGCGTCCGCAAGCGCGGCTACGACCTGCGCGACGCCGAAGCGGTCGCGGCGAAGATCGCGCGCGGCGAGCAGACCGTGCCGGAAGAGGTCGCCGCCTGGCCGGAAGAGGTGGCCGATGAGCGCGCCGTGTAGGCCGTGTGACCCCCACAGCCGGGGGGTGTGTGACCCCCACACCCCCACACCCCCCACACGAGGGGGTCACACACCCGCCCCGACCAGGGGAAACACGCGGAACCGGGTGATCGTCCGTGGGGGTGTGGGACCCACAGACACCCCCCTCCACAGCCCGGAAACCCGCCCCTGACCCCCCTCCCGCACCACCCCCACACCCCCACAGCACCGCACCTGACACCACCACAGACCAAACGAGGAGATCCATCATGAGCAGCATCAGCGGCCCCCTCGCTCCGGGCGAGCGGCTCGCCGTCATCGCCGGGGCGCTCATCGCCACCGTCACGCTGACGATCACCGTCCTGCACACGCTGCCGGCCGTGGTTTTCGACGGCCTGCTCAGCAACGTGGTCCAGGTCGCCGTCTTCGGCGTCGGCCTGCTCGCCCAGGCCGGGACCTGGATGGCCCTGGTCTTCCACGTGTGCGCCGGATGGCATGTCAACCGGCGCACATGGCTGGGCACCTGCGCCATTCACCTGGCGATGACCGCCCTGGCCGCGACCACCCTCTGACCAGCACAAACACGCACCTGACACCCCCGCACCTGACACGAGAGAGAGACCACTGATGTTCGGCAGGAAGAAGAAGGAGCCCGGCGAGGTCGGGCACGGCCTGGGCCCCATGTGGAGCATCCTGTTCACCGGCATGCTCAGCAGCGCCTACTTCAACGTGCGCGACGCCTTCCTGATCGCCGAGGCCAGCGCCGCGAAGGCCGCCGCCGAGGCGGAGAAGGCCGGCGCATCGGCTGAGGCCATCGCCAAGATCCTCGCCAAGGGCCCGGACCCGTGGATGCTGGGCGGGCTGCTGCTGCTGGCCGTGATGCCGGTCCTGCTGTCCGCCCTGCTCAGCCACACGTTCAAGAACCCGACCGTGGCCGGCACAGCCCGCAACGTGATCTACTGCGTGTTCGCCGTGTCGATGGTGATGAGCCTGCGCGCCCACATCGCCGTGCTCACCCACGATGGCGACCCCTACATGTGGGCGATCGCTCTCGGGCTGTGGCTGATCACGGAAGTGTCGGCTCTGGTGGCGCTGAACATCATCACCAAGACGCTCGGGCAGCAGCGCGACGAGGCGACAATGCGTCGCCTGTCGGCCGACATGCAGGCCCGCCTCGACGCACTGGAGGCCGACAGGCTGGCCGACATCGAGGCGACAGTCCGCGCCCGCGAAGCCGACATCGTGGCCGACATTCTGGCCGACAAGCGGGCCGACATCGACGCCGAAATGTCGGCGTACGAGGCCGACAAGAAGGCCGACATCGAGCGGCGCGTAGCCGACACGGCGGCGGCTCTGGAGGCCGACGCTTTTGCCGACATCGAGCGCCGCGCGGCCCGCCGGGCGGAGGAGCTGGAGACGACATTCCAGAGCCGCTGGCAGGAGATCGACGGCGTGCTCCAGGCCCGCCGCGCGGAGGTCGCCGAGGAGCTGGAGCAGCTCCGCGCGGCTGCCGTGGCCCGGCCCGCGAGCGTGACCGGCCGGGGCCGGCAGAAGGAGATCGGGCCCGGCAGCTCCGCTGACTCGGGCGCCAAGCTGAGCAAGGCGGACCGGCACGAGCTGATCAGCGCCCTGCTCAAGGCCGACCCCAACCTCAAGGGCGCTCAGATCGCTCGCGCGCTGGCCGCGAAGGGCTACAAGGTCAATGAGAGGACCATCCAAAGGGACCTGGACGAGATCGATCCACCGACCGTCCTGAAGGTGGTCCGCGAGGCGTAGCGGCTGGGTGTGGGGGTCCCACAGTCCCCGCCCAACCGACCGCCCGGTATCGCACGTGAATGTCCGAATGGGGGGTCTGTGTGGCCCCCACACAGACCCCCCACAGCAAGAGCCCCGGCCGGCTTCGAGCCGGGCCCGCTCCACCCCCAAGACCCCGATGTCCATCAGCCCCCAGGCGGGGCGAGGAACGGCCCCCGAGGAGGCCCTGAAATGCACCCGCTCCCCGACCCGGCGAGCACCCTCGACGGCTCCGCCGCCCGTCCGGCCCTGCGCCTGGCGGCCACCCCCACCGCGCCGCAGGCCCCCGCCGGCGAGGCGGGCCGCGCGCCCGCAGCAGAGCCCGCCGGGCACCCCGCTGTGGTGGGCGCGCGTGAGGAGTGGGCCCCCGCGCCGGTCCCCGTTCCGGTCCTCGCTGGCGCTGCCGCCGGTGCTTCGCCGGCGGCCCGGATGTCGGTCTCTCCCCGCCTGAATGTCGGCTCGAATGTCGGCCGGATTGTCGGCTCGAATGTCGGTCCGGCTGCCGGGTTGCAGGGTCCCGAATGTCGCCCCGTTGTCGGCCCCGTTGTCGGCCCGGTTGTCGGGTTGCAGGGCCCCGGGTGCCGCTGCAATGTCGGCCCCGGCGACGACGGGATGTCGGCTCCCGGCGGGCGTCCTGTCGGGTCCGTTGTCGGCCCGGTTGTCGGCTCGGATGTCGGCCCCGGCGACGGTGTCGGCGACGCCGGTGTCGGGCCCGGTGTCGGTCGCCCACCGGCGCCGGTGTCGGGCCGGGCGTCGGCCGGCGCCCCCGGCGTGCAGCCGACAGCCGTCTACACTGACCACGTGGACGAAGCGGTACCGGACGAACCCTCCCCCGAGCGCTGGGCCCGCACCCGCCGCAAGCACCGGCGGGTGCTGGAGGTCGAGGCACTGCTGGAGGTTCTGCGCAGTGACCTGTACGGCGAGATCAAGGGCCTGCTGCGGGACCTGCCCGTGCGCGGCGGCCGGCCCCGCGTCGTCAAGGAGCTGGGCCTCGACGGCAGCACCCGCCAGTACACGTGGGTCCGCTGGATCGACCAGCTCGACCTGGCCAGCCGTGAGCGCCGCATGGAAGACCAGCGCGCGGAGATGGGCGTCGCCGTCGAGCAGATCGAGGCACTCAAGCGCCTCCTCGGCTACGACGACTGACTCGCGTCGCGAGCTCGAGTACGCTGCGGCGGACTACGCGACCCGAGGGTTTCGCGTAGCGGCGGCCGCAGCTCGCCGGCGCGCTACGCGGGAAAACAGGAACGGCCCGGCCGCTTTTCAGCGGCCGGGCCGTTCTGGGTCCGGTTGACAGCCGAGACCCGCACCTGACACCCCAGGAGAGAGGCTGACCACAGAGGCGCCCTCACGAGGAGTATCGGGATACACCCTACCTGTCCCTGCCGGGCGGCGCGAGACCGGCTTACGCTGGGGAGGTACCTGACCCCCAGACCTGGAAGGGAATTTCGCGTGAGCGAATTCAACCTTGGGGCCCGCATCGCCGCTTTCCGCGACCAGCAGGGCATCACCCAGGAGGAGCTGGCCCGGCGCACGGGCTTCACGCCGGGCTACGTCCGGCAGATCGAGGGCGGCCGTCGCGCTGCCTCCAACGCGGCCACGCTGGTGCGCTTCGCACAAGGGCTCGGCCTGCGGGACGTCGCCATGCTGACCGGCGGCTACCCCTGGTCGGTGCAGCTCGAAGACAACCTGCGGCTGCTGCACCCGGCCGCCCGAGCGATGGACGACCTGCTGCGCCGCCCGCCGCTCAGCTTCGACGGCCAGGACGCCGAAGCGGTCGACGTCGACGGCATCCGGGCCCGCCTCACCCAGCAGTGGGACACCTGGCACACGCACCCGAGCTTCTACACGGAGGTGGCCCAGACGCTGCCCAGCATCGTGGTGGACGCGCAGCACGCGGTGGCCGCCGGCGGCGGCCGGAGCGAGTGGGCTCTGCTGGCCGAAAGCTACTTCCTGGTGCGGCAGTGGCTGCGCAAGACGAATGAGTCGGAGGCGGCGTCCCTGGCAGCGGAGCGTGCTCTGCACGCGTCGCAGATGGCCGCCGATCCGGTCCTGATCGCCATGTCCGCCTGGAACTTGATCGGGCAGCACAACGCCGCCGGCCGGTACGAAGCGTCGCTGGACGTGGCCAGGGACGGCATCGACCTGGCCGACAAGCACCTCGCCCGCGCCGCCGGCGAGGAGCAGGCGCGCAGGCTGCTCGGCATGAAGGGGGCGCTGTGGCTGTACGCGGCCATCGCCGCCGCCCGCCTGGAGGACCCGGACAACGCCTGGGCGTGCTGGGACCAGGGGGACGCCATCAGCCGCGAGCTGGGCCCGGCCTTCTTCGACCCGTGGACGACCTACTCCCAGGTGAACGTCGCCTTCTACGGCGCCGGCCTGGAGGTCGAGCTGGGCCGCACCCGCAGGGCGATCGACCGGGCGGAGGCCCTCGACGTCGGGGCGATGCCCTGCGTGGAGAGGCAAACGCGCATGCTCATCGACATCGCCCGCGCCTACGCGGAGCGGGGCGACCGCACCGCGGCGGTCGCCGTCCTGCTGAAGGCGGAGACGACGAGCCGGGAGGA
This sequence comes from Nonomuraea salmonea, assembly GCF_042428605.1. Taxonomy (NCBI): domain Bacteria; kingdom Bacillati; phylum Actinomycetota; class Actinomycetes; order Streptosporangiales; family Streptosporangiaceae; genus Nonomuraea; species Nonomuraea salmonea. The sequence continues at coordinate 83,019 of NZ_JBHMCF010000057.1, read as the reverse complement.
GCTGACCTACAGCCTGTATGCGCGGGAGCTGGTCCGCGTACTCCTAAGGCGACAGCGCGGGATCAATCACGACGATCTCGTATCACTTGCGGGACGAATGGCCGTAGCCGCGTAATCAGTCGTGTACTTGCGGTATCTAGCCGGTATATGCTCCCGCGCGGGACGTAATTCCTGACCTGCACACTGTGACGCGGTCCACACGGAGTCCAGGTGGATTACCGTACTTGCTAGCTGGACCCCGCACCTGACACGACGAAATGGCGCGACCAATGCGAGGAAATCAGACAGCACGATCTGCACCTGACAAGCCGCAGTACTCCGGCCTGCTCGCCGAGCTGGCCGGAGTGCTCCACGCCGAACACGGCATCCCTGCACGACCCTGGCGCAGCAGGGCCGGTCACGCCGGGTTGTACGCGATTCAGCCCGGTGTCGGCGGCCCTGGGCTCACCGGCCTTTCGCAGGTCGTGGTGGTGTGCCCCACTGAGGACGGCCCGCAATGGGCGTGGTACTGGCCGGGAGACCGGCACGCGGGCAAGGAAAATAGTCCCGAGCTGGAGCGCTTCGCTCCGGCGGACCCCTCGACCATGGGGGAGACCGCGCGGCTCATCGCCCGCGTGCTCAGCCTGCGCTCCTGATCGGGAGGCAGGCGAGGGGCCGACAGATCTTCCCAGGATCGACGTCCATTTGTTTCGTGGGCGCGCCGTCAACCCCTCGCCTTCCTCTCCTCCCAGCTTTTCATTTCACCCCGGTAGGGGAAAGGCCTTTCACTCGCGGTGAAAGGTCATTCCGGAAAAGATCTTCCCCCTTTCTGTTGATGCTCATGCCGATGGGTCCCGTCCGTGCGCCAAAGCGCGCCGGCGGGACCCATCGGCATTTCCGGTCTTCCACTAAAGGACCCTCTTATATGCCTCGCTTGAGCCAGCCAACCACCTACGTGTACGGTGTTTTATGCATCGGGGTGGAGGAGCCCCCGACAGGTCACCGGAGCAACCATGAGCAGCGCCCGCTTCAAGCTGGCCGGCGTCGTCGCCGCCGGATACGTCGTTCTGGCGTCATACCTCTACGCCAACGGCGTCTTTCAAGACTGGGACCACTTCCGCCTCTTCCTGTGGCAGCTATCCCGCCCCGGCCGCCTGGAGGACCTGGTGCTGCCGGTGGGGGCGTTCGTGGTCTCGAACGTGGTCGCGTGCGACCACGACTGCCCCGGCCCGGGTCCGCACGTCGGGCTCGGCGTGCACCTGGACGACGACGAAGGAGAGACGACAGCATGACGGCACCCCACCACCGGCCGCCCTACCCCCACAGCGACGCACCCAGCGGCCCAGCGCGGCACCGCGCCGAGGACGGTCAGACCCGCGCCGAACGGGCTCGCCACCGCGAAAACACCGCCGCCGAGGTGGTCGACATCCTCAAAGCGGACTTCGCCGCCACACAGGAGCAGCTCAAACGCATCGACGAGAAGGCGAAGTTCTTCCTGGCGCTCGCCGGCGGCGGCATCGTCGTCGGCGCCGACCTGCTCACCGCTCAGCCGGCCCCGCCGCCGACCGCCACCGGATGGCTGATCAGCGGGCTCAGCATGCTCACCGTCTGCGTGCTGATGCTCATGGGTGTCGTCCTGCCCCGCCTCCCCCGCAAGCGCGAACGCGCCTACGGGATGTTCGCCGTCGCCCTGCGCGGGCCGCGGGCCGCGTTCGCCGCCGTCCGCCGCTCTGTCGAGCAGGTCCAGGACGACCTGGTCGACGAGTACGACCGGATGGCCAGGCTCGCCGTCCGCCGCTACAAGGTGCTGCGCGTCGTCGGCTGGTCCATCGGCGCCGCCGTCCTGCAGCTCGTCGTCGCCGTGCTGATCACCGTCTGGCACTGAACCGCGATCACCCTGCCGCGACCCCCTCGGGCCACCCCTCCGTTTGACCACCACCTGAGAGAGGACGGACCACAGATGGGCACCGTGCACCTGCCCCTCATCATCTTCGGTGTGATCTTCGCCGCCCTGATCGTCTACGCCTACTGGTCGGATGAGCGGCGGCGACGCTGACCCGGGCCGCGGCTTAGATGCGAAGACGCCCCTGCGCTCACCGCGCAGGGGCGTCTTGCTATCAACCCACCATCGCGCCGCGACCTGTAACCCCCGTGAACCGGCCGCGGTGATCGGATACGCCGCATCATCGCAGCCCCAGCGGGCTTTCACCACCCCGGACAGCCACGACTTTGCCAGAGGTGTACCAGGGGCAGGGCAATGATCGCGAGGCACCCGTACGCGCCCGCCCTGTATGCCGTACCAGTGGTCGGGTGACCATACTTGCGGCTCTCCTGGCGCTCGGCGCTACCGTCCGGCTGACCCGGCTGGTCACCGCCGACGTGCTCACCATGCCCATCCGTACCTACGCGGCCGACCGGTGGGGAGAGGCGTCCCGCATCGCCTACCTCCTGTCGTGCCCGTGGTGCGCCTCCATGTACGTCGCCCCGCCCGTCATGGCCACAGCCCACGTCTGGGGCGGCACCGTCGTCTGGCAGGTCGCCGCCGGCGCGCTCACCGCCTCCTACCTGACCGGCCTGGCCGCCGAATGGCTGGAGGCGGAGTGAGCGACGCTGACCCGTGGCTGCCCGCACGCTTGCGCGCCCAGCAGGCCATCGTCGACGGCGAGCGCGACGTGGAGCTCGCCGTCCGCCAGGCCATGCAGCAGTGGCTGGAAGGGGTGCGGCGGCTGGCGCTCGACGACCTCGACGCGCTGCAAGCGTCCGGCGAGCTGCAGCCGAGCGAAGCCGAGTGGATGGCGGCGCTGAGCGAGTTCGCCGCCCCCGCGATCGAGAGCCTGTTCGGCGAGTGGTTTCTCACGGTCGCCCGCACCGCTGAGATCAGCGACCAGCTGTACCGCGAACGCTTCATGGAGCAGGTGTGGTCCCGGCTGCGCCTGTTTCCGGCGTCGGCGATGGAGGAGATCCGCGGCGAGCTGCTGGAGGCGCTCAGCGAGGGCGAGGACATCGAGACGATCCGGCGGCGCCTGGCCGCCATCCTCGACTTCGACGCCACCGCGGGCGCGTCCGGCGAGCAGCAGGAAAGCCGCGACATCCAGGCCCGCATCCGCGAGATCGAGCGGCAGCTCGAAGAGGACCTGACGCCGGCCGACCGTACGGTGCTGCGCGGCGAGCGGGCCGCCCTGTACGACGACCTGTACGCCGCCGAGCGGCGCTGGGTGTGGAAGGCGCGCAGGATCGCCCGCACCGAGACGATGGCGGCGCTCAACGGCGGCAGCCAGGCCGGTGCCGAGGCCCGCGCCCAGGTGCTCGGTCTCACCCTCTACAAGCAGTGGTTGTCGTCGCACGACAAGAGGGTGCGGCCCGAGCACCGCGACGCTGACGGCCAGGTCCGGCCCTTGCATGAGGCGTTCCGGGTGGGGGGCTTCCCGCTCGACCACCCGGGCGACCCGAAGGGGCCCGCGTACCTGGTGGTGCAGTGCCGCTGCACCACCTTGTACCTGGACGAGGACGAGCTGGATGCCGAGCAGCGTGCCCGGCTGGCCACCCGCGACCCGGACGGCCCCGTCAGTGCCTCCTCCGCCCTCGACGCCGACGCTCCCGACGCCGGTGGGGACGTCGCCGCAGACACCGGCCCCGGCAGCCCGCCGGCACCCGGCCCGGCACCCGGCCCGGCACCCGCTGCGCAGCCCGCACCGGAACCCGTGCCGGAACCCGAGCCGGAACCCGAGCAGGATCCGGGGCCGGCCCCCGCCCCCGGCGCGCACGCCGCAATGTCCACCACGGGCCCAGGTGGGCCCGTCACCGCCGCAGGAGGCGAGACCGATATGAGCACACCCGACCAGCTCCCCAACGGCTGGCGCGGAGCTATGGGAGCCCTCGACGTCGAGACCGGCGACAGCCGGATCCTCGCGATGCCGCCCGATGGGCTGCGCACCCGCGAAGGCACCATCGTCCTGATGTGGCAGGAGTCCACGTCGGTCGGCCACGACGGCAGCGTCCTGGTCGGCCGCGCCGACAAGGTGTGGACCGAGGAGGTCGACGGCGTCACCTACGTGATGGGCGAAGGACCGCTCGACACCGAAGGCGAGCACGGCCGGGAAGCCGCCCGCCTCATGCATAACGGCCTGCTGACCGGCATCAGCATCGACCCCGACGACATCACCGTCGAGTGGCAATTCCGCGACCAGGACGGCAACGAGATCAACGTCGCCGCCATGGACGAGTACGAGTTCTGGGAGAAGCTCGACAGCGGCGAAATCACCGAGGTCATGGTGATGACCGACTGGCGGCTGATGGGCGGCACACTCGTGCCCTTCCCGGCCTACGACCAGGCCAGGATCGAGCCGGTCTACGACTACGCCTCACCCACCACCAGCGACGGCGACGACGACGCCGGAGACGACGACGCCAGCAGCGGAGACAGCGGGGACGGCGGGGACGGCGGGGACGGCGAAGGGCTGGCGGCGTCGGCCGCCGCCGACGTCACCGTCTACACCGCCGCCGACTTCGCCGACCCGCGCCTGTCCGGCCCGACCCCGCTGACCGTCACTCAGGACGGCCGAGTGACCGGCCACCTGGCCGTCTGGGGCACCTGCCACGTCGGGATCGGCGACGTGTGCGTCACCCCGCCCAAGAGCCGCACCGACTACGCCTACTTCCACGTCGGCGCCGTCCGCCTGGAGGACGGCGCCAGCCTGCCGGTCGGCACCATCACGCTCGGCACCGGCCACGCCGACCCCAAGCTCGGCTACCAGGCAGCCGCAGCCCACTACGACGACACCGGCGCGCAGGTCGCGGTCGTCCGCGCCGGCGAAGACGAGCACGGCATCTGGGTGTCGGGCCGCGTCCTGGGCCACGTGACCGCCGCCCAGGTCGAGGAGCTGATGCGGTCCCCGCTGTCGGGAGACTGGCGCTCCATCGGCGGCAACCTGGAGCTGGTCGCCGCGCTGGCCGTCAACCGTCCCGGCTTCCCGGTCCTGCGCTCCATGGCCGCGTCCTCCGCCGGGCAGCAGATGTCGCTCGTCGCGGCCGGATACGTGCGCCGCCGCCCGCGCCGGCCCGGCAGCGGCCCGGCCATCGACTACGCCCGGCTGGCGCAGATGGTGGCTCGCGAGGTCGCCGCCCAGAACGCCCGCACCGCGCGGGCGCAGAAGCTCGCCCGCCGGATCGGGCGGGACCCCTACAGCCGCGCCGCCACTGTCGCGGCCCGGATCGGACGATAAGGAGGCCCCTCTCATGGGATGCGGATGCAACAGCGGCAACGGCCGGCAGGTCACGAAGTACCGGGTGACGTTCCCGAACGGCCGCCACCAGGACTACCCAACGAAGGCCGAGGCGGAGACGGCCCGCAAGAACGCCGGCGCCACCGCGCCGGTCCGCCCTGTGAAGGTGCAGGCGTGAAGCCGTCCATTGCCCGCATGGTGCACTACCGGTCGCGCGGGTCGGCGGACGGGCAGCACCCGCCCGAGTGCGTGCCCGCGATCGTGACCGGCCTGCTCGACGGCGACGACGAGCCGGTTTCGCTCGCCGTGATCAACAAGGCGGGCTTGTTCTTCAACCCGGACTGCCGCCACGACGAGGGCCAGGCGCCGGGCACCTGGCACTGGCCCGAGCAAAAGCCCAGCCTGGTCGCAGCGGTTCCCGCTCCGCGGCCGGCGGGCGACGCCGTGCCCGACGGCGTGCCCGGCAAGCGGTGCTGCGGAAGGGCAGGCTGCCCATGCAACTGACCAGCGAGCCCGGCTGCGAGCATCTCGACTTCGCCGCCCAGGTCGGCATCAACCGGCTGACCAAGGAGGAAGGCGGCCCGGTGACCGCCTACTCGGCGGACATCGAGGTCCGCTGCGCCGCGTGCGGGGTCCGGTTCGAGTGGATGGGCCTGGAGTGCGGGATGCTGCCGGACCGGCCGATGGTGGACGTGAGCGGCACGATGATGGCCGCTCCGCTGCGGCCGGTCGGCTCCGACCCGTCCTTCGGGATGGACGCGCCCGGCTACCGGGTGCGGGCGTACGTCAAGGACGAGTTGCCCCCTGCCTGAGCTGGGGGAAGGCTTTGCCGGACCATGGCCGGACAGCCGAGCGGGCATAGGTGCGGGCGCACTACCGTCTCCGACATGACATCTGTGCTGAGCGACATCCTCAACGTCCTTCAGGACGCACACCTCCACGACATCCTCGTCTACGTCCCGGTCCTCAGCCCTGTGGGCTGAGCCAGGCACCTGGCGCGGACCGATCTCTCTCTCGATCGTGGCCATTGGAACGCCTCGCCCCTGTTGGGGCGGGGCGTTCTGCTTTCGCGTCGCGCGCCGGCGAGCTGCGGCCGCCGCGACGCGGACGCGGTAGTCTCGGTGGGCACCCAGGGCGGCCGAAGCGGGACGGACCGCCGGGTATGCAGTGCCCCCCGCGCGGCGTCGGGGGATCGCCATAGCGGGGGGTGCTGCGCAAAGCTGCGCATATAGGCGATCGGGTTGTGAGCGGCGGGCGGCGGTGCCATCGTGGAGGCACCTCCCAGGGGCCAGGTGACCACTCCAGGGGGCGATTGATCAACGCGGCGCCCGGGGCGGATCGTCTCCCGTCCCGGGCGCCGCAGGGTGGAGCTCATCCTCCCTTCCGCAGGGCTGTTCCCCCGAGGGCTCCCCGCACATCATGCTGGCCGGTTCCCCCGATCGGCCGGGGCGGTGGGCCGCTTGTCGAAGCCCTCCGCCGGTCCGTCCCCGTGGACCGGCGGAGGGCTTCGTCATGCAGGCGGTCACCGCAGGCCGCGCAGGGGATCACCGCACGTTTGACTGTAGATATGAGAGCGTGCGATCATAGGTGTATGACAGGACGATTGGGCGCGGAGTACGCGCCGGAAGACAACCAGCAGGCAGCGGCTGACCTCGCCGCTGCCCACCAGGCGATTTACGCGGCGGAGGCGGCGGAGGTCCGCGCCGTCGCGGTGGCTCGCGCCAGGGGCGCGAGCTGGGACGCGATCGCGGCGGCCCAGAGCATGGATGCGGCCAACTCCACCCGCAAGTACGGCCCGCTCGCGCAGCAGGTGCAGGAAGCGGAGGGGTTCGACGCCGGCGAGGGCGCGAAGCAGGACGCCTTGGAGGCGGTGAAGACCGCGCACCAGGCGGTCGAGGATGCAGAGTGGGACGAGATTGACGCCGTGGCAGCCGCGCGATTTCGCGGCGTGCCGTGGGATGAGGTTTCCCGGATTGTCGAGATGCGGCAGCCGAACGCTGTCCGCAAGTACGGTCAGTATTTGGCGGAGCCCAAGGTGAGCGTTTCTTTCCAGCGTGCCTCGGACGGAGCATTGGTAATCAAGGAGACGCGCACGGTCCGCATTCCTCGTACGACGCTGCCGACGCGCAGGACGCGGGCGCGGCAGAAGGAGCAGGTCGCGGCCGAGCTTTAGCCGGCGGACGACGAGCGCCCCCGGGGGGAGATCCCCCCGGGGGCGTTTCTTTTTTCGGGGAGTTTCCGCGAACCCGGCCCGCCCCCGACCTGGCGATCCCGGGCAGCGCGAAGGCGATCCGCGCCGGCAGCGCGCTCCGCCGGGCCGTGACCGAATGGAGGATCAAGACGCCTGGCATGGAGGAGCTGGCCATGCTCGCGCTCGGCGGCACGCTCTACTACGGGCCGCGGCTGCGGGTGCTGCTCCACAAGATGGTGGTCACCGCGCCCGAGCGGCGGCGGTTGACGGCCGCGCTCGGGCCCGCGCTGCTGGAGGTGGCCGGCGACGAGTAGCCCCGGACAGCGCAGTCGAGAGCCCCGGCAGGATCCCTCCTGCCGGGGCTCTCGTCGTGTTTCCGCAGGTCAGAACACCCAGCCACGTTGACGTAGATCAGAAAGTCGCCTATCATAAAGACGTAACGGAGAGACGGACTGACCCGAAAGGACCCGCACCATGGCCACCAGCCCAGCCGCCACCAGCTCCGCCGCGCTCGCAGAGAGCACCCTGGACCTCCTGCGGTCGCTCGACCTGGCCGACGACCAGCGGCTGTCCCACAGCGACCACGCCTACGGCCTGGTCCGGCAGGGCCTGACCGCGATCGTCAAGCGGCTGGCGCCCCAGTGCACGGCTCCGCAGATCGACAAGATCATCACGTGGGCGATGATGGAGGGCTGCTCGCTGGCCGACGCGCTCGACTACTTCACCCGCCTCGGCGAGCAGGAGACCCGCCGCGCCGAGGGCCGCTACGTGCAGGCCGCCGCCCGCGCCCTGCTCGCCCAGGCGCACGGCGGCCCCGGCGGTGAAGGCGGCCGGCACGCGGAGGGGGTGGCTGAGATCGCTCTCGCCGAGCTGCGGAGGCTGACCCGCCAGCACGAGAGGGAGATCATGGCGCGGCTGGCCGAGCGAGTCACCGAGGAGTACGAGCGGCTGTGCGCGGCGCTGGAGACGATCGGCGCCGAGTAGCCCCGGACGCCGTAGCCGAGAGCCCCGGGCGGGACCGCCCGCCCGGGGCGGGCCGTACCCAGCCTGACCGACCTCGAAGGAGACCCTGATGACCGAGACCTCCAGCACTGACGGCTTCGCCAGGTGGCACGCCGAGCTGGCCGCCCGCGTAGCCGGCCGCGACCTGGTCGACGCCGCCCGCCGCCTGCGCGCCGTGCTCGGCGCTCCCGCCACCGCCACGACCGCCGTCGTGCTCGGCATGGCCGACATCCGGGCCAGGGACAGCCGGCTCGTGGACCGGCTGCGCGCCGACCACGAGCGCGCCTGCTCGGACTTCCTGGGAGCGGTGACCGACCTGGCAGAGCTGGACCCGCCCGTAGACGTCCGCCCCCTGCTGCCGCCCCGCTGACCCCTCGACCGGCCCGACCTTGGAGGAAGTCCAGATGCACACCGGCCCCGTCGTCCTGCCCGATCTCGTGCACGTCTCCCCGGCCGTGCTGAAGCGCGGCCACATCGTGCGCGTCACCAGCAGCGACACACTGAGCGCGACCGACGCCTACGGCATCGTGCGCGCGTGCAAGAAGTTCCCCAGCGGGTGGCGGATCCGCTGGGACGCCGCCACCACCACCGCCGACGCGACCGGCATCCTGCACGTTCCGGAGGGCCTGGTCTCGTGCGTGCCGGTGCATCAGTGGGTGCGCATGGTCCATACGCGCGCCGCCGAGCTGGGCCGCCGGGGCTGACCCCTCCGATCTCCGCCCCCGCGCCGGTCGATCCTCTTCACCGGCCCGGGGGCGGAGTGTTTCCGCAGGTCAGAACCCCCAGCCGCGTTGACGTAGATCCGATAGTCACCTATCATAAAGATGTAAGCAGTTCGCACGACCGAACGGATCCGCACCATGACACTCCTGATCGACACCCTGACCGTCGCCCTACAGCCGGGCCTCGACCTGCTCCTGCCCGTGGCCAAGGGCCTCCTCGACGGGGCCGCGAACTTCCTCGGCATCGTCGGCGGATTCATCGGCGACCTGCTGAGCGTGTCCGGCGGAGGCTCCCCGGAGGAGGGGTGGCAGAGTGCCGTCGTCGAGGAGGCTCACCGCCTCCTGACGATCGACCCCGGCGACCTGGCCGTGTAACCCCGCCCCGGCCGGGGCCGCGCACCCCGCGGCCCCGGCCACCCGGACCGGACCACACCTACACGCCCAGGGAGGCAGCAACCATGACCATCACCATCGACACCACCGCCGCCGGGCCGCTCCCCGCCCACACCAGCAGGACCGCCCGCCAGGCCCACGCGCTGCGCGTGGCCGCCCACCTGGTGGCCACCCACGACGCGCCGCCCGTGGACTGGCACGTCGCGTCCAGCGCCCGCGACGCCGGGACCTTGCTCGCCGTCGTCATCGGCGGCAGCGAGCTCGACCGCATCGACACGATCGACGCATGGGCCGCCGCGCTCGGCGTCACCCCGCAGTGGCGCCGCTACGTCGCGGATGGCCGAGCCGGTGAGTACCGGATCGACACCGCCGTCAGCGGAGTCCCTGTCAGCCTCCAGGCGTTCCTGCCGGACGAGCCGGCCACCATCCAGCCGTCCGACATCGAGCCCGGCACCGGCCGGGTCGCCGGGCCCGGCCGCGCCGCCGGGGCCGGCCGCCAGGCCCACGCGCTGCGCGTGGCCGCCCACCTGGTGGCCACCCACGACGCGCCGCCCGTGGACTGGGCCGTCGCGGGCAGGGGCCCGGCCGCCGGTACGGTCGCCGCCGTCGTCCACCGGGTCGTCGCCCACGACCGCATGGACGCTCTCGACGCGTGGGCCGCCGTCCTGGAGGCCGCGCCGACCTGGACGGAGTTCCGCCCCGGCTCCGGCGAGTACCGGATCGACACCGCCGCCGCAGGTGTGGACGTCTCGGTCGTGACGTCCCTGCCCGCGAGCCCGGCCGCGATCGAGCTGGCGGAGGTGGGCATCTGATGGCCGCGCCCGCCACGCCCGCGCCGGAGCAGCGCGTATACGTCTACGACCGGCCCGCCTGCATCACCTACGCCATCACCGCGCCCAGCCAGGACGCGGCCGACGACGCCGCCGAGCTGCTCGCCTCCTGGCGGCCGGAGACCCGGCCCGCGCCGCGCGACCTCGACTGGGCCGGCGACCGCGACGCCACGGTCTCGGAGGTCACGGTCGTCGAGTTCGAGCTGTACCCGGCGCTGGTCCGCGTCGAGGACCAGGCGGGCCGGGTCCTCGACGACTGCCCGTCCCGCCCGCAGGTGGAGACCGCGCTCGACCTGCACGAGAAGCTCGCCGCGATCCAGGGCAAGGCCATCGCCGTGGCCAAGGCCCAGGCGGGCGGCGATGCCGCCGCCGTCGCCGCCCTGGTGGAGGAGCTGGTGGAGGAGTGCCTGTGACCGTGGCCGCCCGCCCCTGACCGAAGGCCCCGGCCCGACCTGGCCGGGGCCTTCGGCTGTGCGCGGCCGGCACGGGGATCGCGGTGTTTCCGCAGGCCAAAACCCCAGCAAGATCGACACAGTGGAGAGAGTGAGCTATCATAAAGACGTGCCCGGTTCTGGGCCGCACCTGACACCCGACCGAGGGAGGACCTCATGAGCACGACATCCGCCACCGGCATCATCCGGCGCGGCACCGCCCGCGAGCTGACGAGCATCGGCCGCGCGCTGGCTGACTTCGCCGGCCGAGACCTGCCCGCCGTCACCTGGACCGTCCACGCCGGCGGGGATCTGGCGAACCGGCTGGTCGGGGAGCTGGACCTGGGCTGCCATGCCCAGCTCCACGAGGAGCCGCAGGTGGCCGCCGCGATCCGCGAGTGGGCGGCTTTCCTGGACGGCGAGCCGGCGTGGGAGAGGGACGGCGCAGGGACGGGCGGTCTGTACGTCGTCCGTGCGCAGCATCTCGGCGCGGAGGTCGAGGTCGCCGCCTACCTGCTCAACCCGTCCGCCTAGCCTCCGCCCGCACCAGGCCCCGGCCCGCCATGGCCGGGGCCTTTCGCTTTCCCCGTCCGGGTCGCAGTCGAGCATTTCCGCAGGTCAGAAGCCCGAACCATTCGACACAGATATGAGAGTTCACTATCATAATTACGTGTTCGGGTTTACCCGGGCCGCACCTGACACCCGACCTGCAAGGGGGACGAGATGGACGCCACCGCAAACGAGACGACGGCCGCCGCTGACGAGCCGATCGACTGGCACGCCGCCGCCGCCCGCGTCACCCGGGCCAGCCTCGCCAAGATGCGCGAGGCCACCGGCGTCGAGCTGGACACCTGGGAGACGCGCCTGCTCGTCACCATCGCCCGCGAGGGGGACGTCGAGGCGTTCTGCTCGCTGCTGCGCAAGGTTCGCGCCGCAGCCGCCGCCCCTCCCTTCTGACCGCGCCCGCCCGGACGGATCATGCGTCGGGCCCGCAGTATTTCCGCAGGTCAGACGCATGATCCGCTTGACGTAGATCCGATAGTCCACTATCTTAAAGATGTGAACGGGGACGGTTCCCCGGACGCCGCACCTGACACCTACTGACACCAAGGGAGACAGACCGATGGCCGCCAAGAAGACCAAGAAGACCGCCCCCGCCGCCCCCGCCGCCGCCAAGGGCAAGGCCAAGGGCAAGAGCGCCGCGAAGACTGCCTCTCCCGCCGCACCGGTCAAGTTCGGCCTGCGCTACATCCCCACCGACAAGATCCGCCGCAACCCCGACCAGCCCCGCAAGCACTTCGACCAGGAGAAGCTCAACCAGCTCGCCGCCAGCATGAAGGAGGTCGGGCAGATCCAGGCGATCATCGTCCGCTACTGCCCTTCGACCCGTGACTACGTGCTGATCGCCGGTGAGCGGCGCTGGCGCGCCGCCCACATCGCGGAGATCACCGAGCTGCACGCCGTTGTCACGCACGACGGCGACGACGCGTTCGCCCGGTCCGTCGCCGAGAACTGCGGCAGGGCCGACATGACGCCGATGGAGGAGGGCCGCGGCTTCGACGAGATGCTCCGGCTCGGCTACCCGATCGAGCGGGTCGCCGCGATCGTCGGCAAGAGCCTGCCCTACGTGCAGAGCCGCATGGCGCTGCTCAAGCTGGACCCGGCGGTGCAGGAGGCGGTCGACAAGGGCCACGTCAACGTCGGCCTGGCCGTGGAGATGACGCGGCTGCCCGCCCCCGCCCAGGTCGAGATCCTCGCCCGCTCGCTGCGCGGTGAGTGGAGGTCGGGCCGCGACGCGATCGCCTACGCCAAGACCCGCGCCGACGCCCACGAGGCCGCCGAGCAGCAGGGCGAGCTGCTGGTGGTAGCCGGCGCGCCGACCGAGGAGGAGAAGACGGCCATCCGAGCCAAGCGCGCCAAGGCCGCCGCCAGGTTCGACCGGCTCGCCGCCGCCGCCGAGATTCTGCAGCAGATCATCGACACCGACGCCGCCGAGCTGGCCACCGTCCTGGCCGGGGCTGACGGAGGGATCGTCGGCTTCCAGAAGCAGATCGAGGGCTTCCGCTCGGTCGCGTGGAAGGCCAACGCCAAGCTGCGCGAGGCAGCCGCGATCGCGCAGATGCGCGCCGCCGCCGTCGAGGTCAACCCCGACGCCGCCGCCGAGCCCGCCACCGAGCCCGCCGCCGCCGAGGTGGAGGCCGAGGTGGAGGCCGACGAGCTGGAGGAGTGCGCGCGCTGCCGCACCGCCACCGCGCACACCGAGCAGGACTGCGGCACGTGCGGCCCGGTGACCGCCTGCACGAGCTGCGACGTGTGCCCCAAGTGCGGTGACTTCACCGCCGACCCGGCGGACACCGCCGCCGACGTGGCCGCCGCCTGACCTGACCACCACCGAGCGGGAGGGGCGCTGAGCGCCCCTCCCGGGAACGGAGCCCGCACCATGGCCACCGCCGCCCCGTCCGCAGGCGACTGGATCACCTGCCTGCCGTTCGCCGAACCCGTCCGCGTGATCGCGCTCGCTGAGACGCTGACCGGCGTCGAGATGGTCGTCCGCACCGTGCGCGGCAAGGACTGCCCGGTTTCGCTGGAGGGCCTCGACTGGGCCCCGGCCGACGAGCCCGGCAGCGTCGTCACCGGCCGCCCGGCCCCGCGCCCCCGCACCGTCCAGGACGCCCTGTTCTACGAGATGGGACACGGCGCGGGCGGACGCCCGGACGACCTGTTCGGCTTCTCCGACCAGTAGCCGGCCGACCCGCCTGAGAGGCGCCGAGAGCGTCTCTCAGGCCCGATCACCGCCCCGCCGGGCTTCCTTGCCTTCACCACCTGCCACGAGAGGAACAAGCATGCTCACAGACCCGCGCAGAGGGCCGCTCCCCATCGCCTACCAGCTCGACGACGACCGGATGCTGTGCTCCGGCAACTGCCTGGGGGAGCTGGCCGCCGCCGCCCTGGCCGACGCCGGGCAGCACGTCGGCGACGTCCACCCGTGGACGGTCGACCTGTACCCGGGCGACCCCGCCGTCTGCTGCTCGGGCTGCGGCGCGACCATCCTGCCCGCCCCTCCGTTCGAGCCGGACAGCGACGACTGACCGTTCGCCCCGGCCCGCCCCCCGGCCCGGCTCCTCCTCCTGCGCCCCCCGGCGTGCCACCCGCACCCGGGGGCGGAGCGCCTCCTGACCAGCAGTTTCTTTACCTTCCGGTCACCCGGAAAGATCGACGTAGATACGAGAGTCGCATATCATTAAGACGTAACGAAGCACCTGACACCCAGGAGGAACACCCGATGCGCACTCTCGCCGCCACCACCACCCAGACCACCGTTCACCTCCCGGCCGCCGACTGGCAGCTCATCATCGACGCCATCGCCACCGCCGCCGCCGACGGCGCGGACTGGTGCTGGTGCGAGAGCCTCACCGAGGCCGGTGTGTGCGACTGCGTCGAGGACCACGCCGCCGCCCACGAGTACCGCGAGGTCGCCGACGAGCTGGAGCGCAAGGTCAAGGGCCGTCGCGGGCGCGTCGCCGTCACCTACTCCGCCAGCACCTGGCACCTGATCGCCGTCGCCGCCGCCAAGGGCGCCGCCGACAACGCCGCCACGGTGGGCTTCGACTGCACCCAGGCAGGCCGCCCCACGTGCGCGGACTGCACCGCCCAGCGGCAGATCACCGACCAGCAGGCGCAGCTCGCCCGCCGCGCCGCCCGCGCCGCCCGCGCCGCGTACGTGGCCACGAGCCGCGCGCCGCGCGCCCCGCGCGGCACCCGCCCCCGCTACGCCCGCTGACCACCCAGGGTGCGCGCCCGCGACGGGCGCGCACCCCGCCCACCACCACCACCACGAAGAGGGAGCCTCTGATGGACATCACCATGAGCGGCGACGACTGGGCCAGCCTCATGGAGGGCCTCGACATCGCCCACGACACCCACAAGGCCCGCAGCGAGCAGCAGGCCGGCCGCGCCGTCCAGGCCCTGGCCGGCACCATCGACGACCGCGCCGACTACCGCACCGACGACGACAGCGCCGCCCAGCCGTGCACGGTCACCCTCGACGACGCCCAGATCCGTGCCGCCGCCGACGCCGCCGACCTGGCCGCCGACACCCTGAGGCGCAACGCCGCCCGCTGCTGCGGCGAGGACACCTTCTGCTGCGACGACTGCGACAAAGACGGCGACAAGGCCGACACCCTGGCCTGGCTGGCGGCCCGCCTGCGCGGCTGCCGGATCCAGCCGAAGGCCGGCGACGACTGCCGGGCCTTCGTTCACCACAAGCTCGCCGACGCGATCGAGCGGGACGGCGGCGACCCCAACCCGGCCAGCGTCGCCGACCCCGGCTACCACCTGCGGTATTGGGCGAGCTGCTCCGGCTGCGGCCACGAGACGCCGCTGCGCTCGACCGAGAACGCCGCCGCCGAGGACGGCTGCGATCACGCCTACCCCGGATGGCGAAACAAGCCCGTCATGGAGTACCACCCCTACGACGGCAAGAAGCTCCAGAAGTGGCAGGAGGCGGTGCGGCGCGTCTACGGAGACGCCTGGCTCGACCGCTCCGGCCCCGTGCGCGAGGCCAGGACCGGAGCCGCCAGCAGGCACGTCCCCGAGTTCGCGCCCGGCGGCGGCTACCTGATGGCCGTCATGTGCGACCGCCCCGCCGCCCCCAAGCCGGACCCGGACCCCGTGCAAGGGGCGCTGTTCGGATGACCGGCGACACCTGCCGCGCCCACCGGCGTAGCTGCCGCACCAGCGACCTGCCGCCCGGCGTCGACCCCGACCCGGGCAGCGTCGCCGACCCCGGCTACCCGGTGCGCTTCTGGGCCCACTGCCCCGGCTGCGGCTGGCAGGGCCCGCTGCGCTCGGACGACAACGCGGCGGCCGAGGACGGCTGCGACCATGCCTACCCCGGATGGCGAGACAAGCCGATCATGCGTCACCGGCCCTGCAACGAAACCCAGCTCAAGGAGTGGCAGGACGACGTCCGCCGCGCCTACGGAGTCGCCTGGATCGACCGGGCCGGCCCCGTACGCGAGGAGCGCTACGGCAGAGGCGACCGGATATGGGGAGGCGCGCCGGGCGGCGGCTTGCTGATGCCCGTCATGCGGCCAGGCCAGCCACCCGGAACGCTGTTCTGCGTCTACACCGGCCGCCCGCTGCCCCGCCCAGACGACGCCCAGCAATCCCTGTTCGAGTAAGGAGACACGATGCCGATCCGGCTGCCAGCCCCCCGCCACGACCCGCGCGGCCCGGACGGGCAGGGCTGGAACCGGCTCTCGCTCAACGCGGGACCCGTCTACGCCGCCCAGTGCGCGCTGCGCCCCCTCGCCCCGTCCAAGCTGTTCGAGGCGCACGACACCCGCCGGGCCACGTGGGGAGGGTTCGGGCCGTGCGTCCGCGACAGCGGCGACTGCGCCGCCTGCCCGGTAGCCAGGCGTCCCCGCCGCCGCCTCGCCGCCGACAGCGACCGGGTTCTCGTACGCGAGCGGGAGCGCCACATCGACGCCGGCTTGTTCGGGCGGGTGCGGAGCGAGTACCTGCTCGTCGCCGACCCGGCCGCCGGGTGGGAGTCGCCCGCCGAACGGTGGTCGCTCGACGAGCTGGCCGACGTCGACGGCTGGAGGTACGACCGGCCGCACGCAGACGAGCATTCGCGCGGCTTCTGGCTGCGCCGCACCTGACCAGCACCCCCGCACCCGACACCGCACCTGACACCCGCACCTGACATCCGACACGGAGGAGATCCCGACATGGCCAAGCTGACCCGCCGCGAGGAAGCCGCTCACCGCCGCGCTTGCGAGCTTCTCGCCCTGCCCCGGCCGCTCACCGACGACGAGGCGATGCAGGTCCTGGAGGACTGGCACGAGGCAGCCAGCATGGACCGCGCCGCGCGCGGCGCCTACTTCACGCCGATGGAGATGGCGTACGACTTCCGGCTGAACGTGCACGGGGGTCGGGTGATCGACCTGTGCGCGGGCACGGGCCGGCTGGCGTGGTGGGCGCGCGACAAGTGGCTGCGCCGCGCGAACGGCGAGCCGCCCCGCGAGCTGGTGTGCGTCGAGCGCAACCGGCTGTACGTCGAGGTCGGCCGCCGCGTCCTACCGGAGGCGACGTGGATCTGTGGCGACGTGTTCGACGTGCCCGGCATGGGGCTCGGGCGGTTCGACTGCGCGATCTCCAATCCGCCGTTCGGGCCGATCACGGCCCGCGCCGGGTCAGCGCCCCGCTACAGCGGAGACCGGTTCGAGTACCACGTGATCGACCTGGCGGCGGACCTCGCCCGCCGTGGCGTGTTCGTCATCCCGCAGGGCTCGGCGCCGTTCCGCATCTCCGGCGGCCCGTACCGGGAGCAGACCAGCCGCGAGCTGGAGCGGTTCCACGCCGAGACGGGGATCCGCATGGACTGCGGCGTCGGCATCGACACCACGCACTACGAGGGGTGGCGTGGCGTCAGCCCGGCCACGGAGATCGTGACCTGTGATTTCACCGAGCGGGAAACCCCCGCAGCGCCGCCCGCCCCCGGGGCGGCGGTCCGGCCGGCGGGAGGGCAGATGGAGCTGTTCGCCGCGCTGGCCTGACCCTCGCCCCTCCCCCCGGCCGGACCCCCGGCCGAGGGGGAGGGGCCGCCTGACCAGCAGTTTCTTTACCTTCCAGTCCTCCAGCAAGATCGACGTAGATATGAGACTGCGCTATTCTAAAGACGTCAGGCAGTACTGAACAGGAAGGACCCGCACCATGACCGCCACCGCCACCGCCGCCGCCGCCACCGCCGCCACCGCCGCCGCCGACGAGCTGCGCGCCCAGGCCGCCGCCCACGAGCGCGAGGCGGAGGCGAGCTTCGAGCGCTGCGACACCGACGGGTTCCTGTCCCAGTGGGCCAGCCGCATGGTCGCCCAGGAGGAGCGTCTCCAGGCCGACATCGAGGAGAACGGCGGCAAGGCCATGTTCCTGGCCCTGTTCGACCTGGACGGCAACCTCCTCCCCGCGATCCTCCGCCCGTCGAGGTACTACGGCCGCCCCGACTACTGGACGATCTACGCCGACGACGACTGCCGCGGTCGCGCGGTCGCGTTCTTCACGCCCAGCCAGGCCAAGAACGGCCGCAAGGCCCGCGCCACCGACGCCCGCAAGGGCTACTACGTCGGCTACGTGATGGCGCCGGCCAAGGCCGAGCTGCGCGGCTCCAACGCCGCTTGCGTCAGCGCGGTCCCCGTCCGGACCGGGCCGGAGTTCTCCCGCGACGTCGAGATCATCGACAACGGGCAGCACGGCCCCGAGCTGTCCTGGGAGCAGGGCCGCTACTACCACTCGACCGACGTCGTCTACAACGGCGCCGCCTAGCCGACCGGCGGCCCCTCCGCCCTCAGCCCCCGCCGGACATCCCGGCGGGGGCTTCGCATTGCCCAGGGCATCCCCGGCTGACCAGCAGCTTCTTTACCTTCCGGCCCTCCAGAAAGATCAACGTAGATATGAGACTGCGCTATTATAAATACGTCAGGAAGTACTGGACAGGAAGGACCCGCACCATGACCGCCAAGACCACCACCCTGTACGTCCCGACCATCAACGGCGTCCCGCTGGCCGGCTACAGCGGCTACCGGGTCTTCGACTCGCTGGAGGAGGCCCTGGAGGAGAAGTACGACGCCGCCCGCGTCTACCTCACCAAGGAGGTGGCCGAGGCCCACTGCGAGTGGGCCCGCGGCTACTTCACGGCCGACAGCATGCGCCACGGCTGGGCGGTGGAGGAGCGGGAGGGGCTCGTGCGCCGGTTCGTCGACGGCGTCCGCATCGCCCTCATCTGCGACTAGCCGGCCCAGCCGAAGCCCCCGCCGGGCGCCCCGGCGGGGGCTTCGCATTGCCCGGGACATCCTCGCCTGACCAGCAGTTTCTTTACCTTCCAGTTCTCCAGCAAGATCGACGTAGATATGAGAGTGCACTATTATAAAGATGTAAGGCAGTGCTGAACAGGAAGGACCCGCACCATGACCGCTGACCGCGACGAGATGACCGCCCCGCTCGTGATGTTCCAGCCCGTCGTGATCGACGGCACCACCGGCGTCATCTGCCGCCTGGTAGACGGGGTGGTCACCGTCGCCACCACCGACGAGGAGCCGCGCTTCCTCACCGGCTACCCGCAGGACGTGAAGCCGGCCGACGCCCTGGCCCTGATCGGCACCTGCGACGGCCTCCGCCGCGCCGCCCTCGCGGCCATCGGCCACATCGCCGACCGGCTCACCGGCACCCTCCTGTAACCCACCAGCGGGCCCCGGGCCGGGGCCCGCCCCGCACCTGACACCCGACACAACGCACCTGACACTGCGAGGAGAGAAGCCTTGACCACCATCCGTATCGTCCACACCCGCGCCGAGGGCACGCTGATCGAGGGCAGCACGAAGGGAGACGGCGTCTATCAGCTCGTCCGCGACGCCGCCGGGTTCCGGTGGAGCCGCAACGTCGGCATCTACCTGCCGCACAGCCGCGACAGGGCGGCCAAGCGGTGGGAGATCGGCAAGGCCGCCGACGCGCTGCGCGGAGCCGGGTTCACGGTCGAGACCGACATCGACGACGTGACGGCCGGCAGGCGGTTCGCCGACGCCGAGGCCGAGCGCGTTGAGGCCGCCGAGGCCCGGCACGAGCGGTTTTCCGCCCGCGCCTCCCGCAACGCGGCCAGCAGCGACGCCCGGTGGCAGCGCACCCGCGAGCGGATGAGCCACGTGCCGCCCGGCCAGCCCATCCTGGCCGGCCACCACAGCGAGCGCGGTCACCGCCGCCTGCTCGCCTGGGCGGACCGGCAGGACGGGCTCGCCGTCGAGGAGGGCCGCAAGGCGCAGTACTGGGCGGGCCGGGCCGCCGCCGCCGGAGCGTACGAGCAGCACCGCACCAACCCGGGCCGCACGCTGCGCCGCCTCGACAAGCTGGAGGCCGAGCGGCGCGCCCTGCTGCGCCGCATCGAGACGGGGTTCACCAAGGAGACCCGGCCCGGCGAGCCCGGCCCCGAGGGCGCCGAGCTGGTCCGCTCCTACCCCGGCGGCTGGAAGGTGTGGAAGGTGCAGCCGCCGCAGGAGTGGGCCGACGCCCGGCAGGCCGACCTCGACCAGCTCGACGACGAGATCGGCTACTGGAAGCACGTCATCGAGCAGGCCCAGGAGAACGGCGTCAAGATCTGGTCGAAGGCCGACTTCGCCAAGGGCGACTTCGTGATCACCCGGGGGACCGCCGTCGAGGTCACCCGCGCCAACGCCAAGTCGGTCACGATCCCCTGGTGCCACTACTGGGTGACGTCCGGGCCGCTGGTCACGGTCGAAGCCGTCATGAAGATCGTTAACGGTGACGGCCACATGAGCAACGACCGGATGCACACCGACACTCTCCGCTACGACGACGTACAGGGCCGCATCAGCAAGGACGAGATGGCGGAGCTGCTGGAGCGCAAGGTGACCGTGGCGGAGCTCAAGCAGCTCATCGCCCTCCGGATCCGTGAGGCGCGCGGCGAGCAGCCCGCCGACGCCGACCAGTAGACGCCCAGGCCGGCCCCGCGACCCGCGGGGCCGGCCCTCACCACCCCAGCCCGCATACACACCATTGGAGGCCCTCATGGGCAGGACCACCGTCCGCCACCCCTACCCCGCCCCCGCCGCCGACGAGGTCGGGCACGCGTTCGCCGCCGTCCACCCCGAGGGCGGGCGCAACGTCTTCGTGACCGGCCGCACCTGCACGCGCTGCGACCGCACCCTTGACCCGCACTACCGGCACGGCGTGCCCTGCTACCAGGCGCGCGCGCACGCCGAGCTGACCGTCCGCAGCTACTGGGGGCGGGGCCACGTGGAGCGGATCCCGGTCGGCGACCTTCCCCCCGACCTGCGGCCCTGACCACGCCGCCCCGCGCACTCTCCTGTCTGCGTTTCGGCAGGTCAGAACCACGACACGCTGGACGTAGATAAGATAGTGTGCTATTCTAAAGACGTAACGGAGGGACGAACCGAAAGGACCCGCACCATGACCGTCGCCACCACCGCCACCGCCACCGCCACCCCGGTGGCCGTGATCGGCTCCGCCCTGCGGAGCTGGGGCGCCCGCCAGATCGAGGAGGCCGCCGCCGCCACCGCCGAGCTGGCCGACGCCCTCAAGGGCAGCACGACCGGCGCCGAGATGGCCGGCCTCATGGCCGCCGCCCTCCGCGCCCGCCACCTCGCCGCCCCCTGGGAGTCGGTCCTGACCGGCAACACCGGCGACGACGCGGTGATCGCGTCCGCGACGGCGATGCTCGCCAAGGCGGTCAACCACCTGCTCAACGTGTCGGCCGACAACGGCCACTGGCTGCCGCTGGAGGGCGTCGAGAGGGGCGCGATCAGCGAGGGCTACCGGGCGTTCGCCTCCTACGTCAAGCCGCTGCTGGACCACCTGGAGGGCTGACCACCCCGCCCCCGGGAGGCGCCCGCGCGCCACCCGGGGGCGCACCCGTACACCCCGGCACCACGACGAAGGAGACCCGCACACCATGACGGACCTGACCGACCGGCTCGCCCTCCTGGCAGACCGGACCCGGCAGTTGCAGGAGGACACCGCGCTGCTCGCCCTCAACGCGATCGCCGCCCGCGCCCGCGAAGTCCACCCCGCCGCGCACACCGTGGAGATCGCCATCCCGGAGGGCGGCTGGTCCGGCTTCCCGCGCGGCTGCCACGACCAGGCCGGGACCCGGCTGGTCGCCGACGACGAGACGAGCCTGTACTCCGACCTGATCGGGCTGACGCAGCACCTCACGTACGGCAACATCAACACCTGGTACCAGCACACGGAAGACCCGGTCGTGGACCCGGCCATAAGCCTGCGCGGCACGGTCCGGCGCGTCGTCATCGACCACGCCCTGACCCTGGCCCTGCCCGACGTCGAGCAGCAGCAGGCGGCCACCCGCGACGAGCTGGTCCGCCTGCACGGCGGCAACGCCACCCAGGCCATGCTGGATCTGGCCCGCGATCACCGGATCGCGGTCCACTACCTCGACCGCGCCCAGTTCGACAGCTACCTGGAAGAGCGCCACGGCCGGACACGGCCGCTCACCGATTGGGACTGGTTCGTGCGGCTCGACATCCACCCGGAGGAGTACGACGAGCACGTAGCCGACCACGAGTGCGGCGACGACGGGCCCGGCGCCGTCGAGGTGGCGTTCATGCGCGAGAAGCTCGCCGACGCGGGCCTGATCCCCGACGACGAGGGGGGCGCGCTGGGGGAGGAGTTCGACGCGATCGACCCGCTGGGCCTGTCCGGCGCGCTCGCCGGCGCGGTACGGGCCGGGCAGGTCCTGGACGCCGCCCGCCGGGTCCTGGACGCCGCCCCGGACGGGGAGGTCGCGGATGAGTGAGCCGAGCCCGGCCGCGCAGCCCGGCTGCGACCGGCACGGACCGATGACGCTGCGCACCTCCACGACCCGCGAGCAGGCGTTCTGCGGCACCTGGTACGACTGCCGGTACCCCGGCTGCAGGACGTCGCTCCTGGTGCCGAGCGCCGCCCTGAAAGACCAGCTCGCCCAGCAGGCCGCCGCGCTGGCCGCGTCCGCCTGACCTCCCCGGGCCGAACCGCCCCCGCCCTGATCTCCGGGCCGGGGGCGGTTCGGCGTTTCCGCAGGTCAGACCACCCGAAACCGTTGACGTAGATTCGAGAGTCACATATCATAAAGACATGATCGAGATGACGACGTACACCGTGACCATCAGCGGCTCCGAGCGCTTCGCAGGCGAGAAGCCCTACACGTGGGCGGTCCTCGCCGCCACGCCCGCCGAGGCGGAGGCCCGCGCCCTCGACATCCACCTGTCCCAGGGCCTGGGTCTCGACCCGGCCGACCCGACCGAGGACGAGAGGGTCCTCATCGAGGAGGCTCGGGAGATCCTCCAGGTAGAGGACCTGCACGAGGGCCTGCCGCCCGAGGGCTGCGGCTACCACTGGAACGACGTGCGCGACCTGACCCGCTGACCGGACGGGAGGGGGCTGGGCCGGAGACGTCGCCCGCCCCCTTGCCATGTCGCGTCGCGCCGCCTGCAGCTGACCCGGGCGCGACGCGAACCGCGCCTCTCGCGTCGCGAGCTCGAGAACGCCGCGGCGCGCGACGCGAACCACAGGACCCGCGTCGCGCCGCCTGCAGCTCGCCGGCGCGCGACGCG
The DNA here is from genome assembly GCF_042428605.1 of Nonomuraea salmonea. Classification (NCBI taxonomy): domain Bacteria; kingdom Bacillati; phylum Actinomycetota; class Actinomycetes; order Streptosporangiales; family Streptosporangiaceae; genus Nonomuraea; species Nonomuraea salmonea. Next base: position 60,109 of record NZ_JBHMCF010000057.1, on the reverse strand, counting down.
ATCCCGCCCGTTCCGCGTCGCGTCGAGGCCTCCGCCGCGGCGGGTGACGCGAACCCGGGGCGCCTGCCGCCGCCAGGACCTGACCGCCAGAGGGTCGGCCACCCGCCCGGGAGGCCGGCCCTCCTACTTCTCGCGTCGCAGCCTCGAGGGCCGCGGCCGCCGCGACGCGAACCACCACCAGGGGGAGTCATGCGACAGCTCACCATCGACCTGGACCTGCCGGACCAGCCCAGCCCGCAGGACCGAGACAGCATCGACCTGCACACCTTCGACCTGATCGTCATCTGCTCCAGCGGCGGCAAGGACAGCCTCGCCATGCTCGCCTACCTCGCCCGCCTCATCGCCGAACAGAGCTACCGGGGCCGAGTCGTCGTGATCCACAACCACCTCGGCTACTCCCGCACCGGGCAGCCGGTCGAGTGGCCCGGCGCCGAGGAGGTCGCCCGCGACGCCGCCGACCGGTTCGGGTTCGAGTTCGTCGTGCGCTCCCGCCGCCAGGGCGGGCTGCTGGGGCAGGTCCTCCAGCGCGGCAAGTGGCCCGGCCCCGGCCTGGGCCGCTGGTGCACCAGCGACCAGAAGGAGTCGCCCACGATGACGTGGCTGACCGGCGCGGTCGCCGAGCTGGGCCTGCCCCGTACGGCGCGCGTCCTGTACTGCCTCGGGTTGCGCGGCGACGAGTCAGCCGGCCGGGCCGGGCAGCCAGTTCTGTCGGTCAACGAACGCCGCTCGTCTCGGCGCCGGACCATCACGCGGTGGCTGCCCATCCACGGCTGGACCGTCCGCCAGGTGTGGGAGGAGATCAAGCGGGCCGGGCTCCGGCCTCACGCCGCCTACACGTGGGGCATGACGCGGCTGTCATGCCGGCTGTGCGTGCTCGGCGCGCTGGACGACCTCATGCTCGCCGCCGCCCTCAGCCCGGACCTCGCCGCCGACTACGCGCAGGTCGAGGCCGAGGTCGGGCACCGGTTCACGGCGGCGGTGTCGATCGCCGAGGTGCTCGCCGCGCTCGGCGCGGCCCGCGCTGAACGGGCGGGCGATCCTGCCGCCCGCGCCCTGGTGGACGAGCTGGACGCGATGGTGCGCGGCCACCTGGCCGCGACGCCGCAGGCCCGCGGCGAGGGGGAGACGAAGGCGGGACGGCCGCGCCGCCCGTGGACGGCCGAGCAGATCGCGAAGCGGGCGGCGGCGAGCACCAGGCGGCTGATGGACGCCGCCCGCCGTGCGCTGGCCAGAGCGGACGGCGTGGACGCGCAGGAGTGGCAGGCGCCGCTGGTCGATGACGACATGGTCGACCATCTCGCGGCGTGAAAGGAAACGCCGGCCCTTCCCCGCGCGTGGGAAGGGCCTGACGCCCGGACGTCGATCCGGGAATGCCCCCCGGGTCGGTCCGCCCCCAACGTAACGACGGATGGTAACGGAGCGATCACGCTCCGCTGTACATCGGCTGGGAATGATCACCTCCACATGTGACGTAGATCAGAGAGTGCGCTATCATAAAGATGTAAGCGGTGGTGATCGAGCCATCCACGCACCTGACGTCCAAGGGGGACACATGACGACGACCGCGACCCTCCCCGCCATCCCGGTAGGACCCCACCGCGACCGCAGCGAGATCCACCCCGCCGCCCGCACTAGCGGCCAGATCGGCACGATCCTCGGCATCGCCACCCGGCCCGACTTTGACCACGCCCTGGGCAACCCCGCCGACGCCGACACCGCCGCCCGCCGCCGCCGCGCCGGCAGCGACCCGGACGTGTGGTTCATGTGGACCTCCACCACCGGCCGCGTGCACGCCGCCCTCATCACTCCGGCCGGACGCATCGCCTGCGAAGTCGACATCACCTGACCTCCGGAATCGCGTTTCAGCAGGTCAGAACCCCGAAACGCTTGACGTCACACAGATAGTCCACTATCTTAAAGATGTGTCCGGGGGTGGCCCCCGGGACACCGCACCTGACACCAGCAAGGAAGGACCCAGCAGATATGGCGCGCATGCTCCAGGCTTCCCGCATCACCGGCACCCGCCGCTACCGCCAGGAGCGCTACGCGGACGGCCGCCAGCTCACCCGCCGCATCACCCGCCGCTCCGAGAAGCACCAGTGGCAGGCGGAGGCGCAGCGGGAGCTCGCGGAGGAGGCCGCAGAGCTCCAGGCGGGCATCGCCTGACCGAACCGACCGGGCCGGGGCAGCAAGCCCCGGCCCGTCCCATGCCCGCACCCGACACCGCACCTGACGCCCGCACCTGACGCCGGAGGAGATCCCAGCCATGAGCAAGACCGCCGCCCGCCTCACCAGGACCCGCACGACCACGCAGGTCGTCCGTATCGGCTGGCACGACGGCGTGGAGTCGGACGCCGCCTGGACAGACCAGTGGGGCCACCAGGTGGTGCGGGCCCGCGTGCTCGGCGCCTGGGGCTACTGGGTGCGCTGCCAGGACGGCCGCTGGTCCTCCCACCTCACCCTGGACGACGCCCGCGACGTCTGCGCCTGGCTGCAGGAGCGCGGCCGGTGAGCGGGCAGCTCGTGCTCGACGGCATGCCCGGCCTCGACCTGCCAGAGCACCAGTGGACGGCGCCGCCCGACCCGGCCCCGGGCCGGGCGCCCGTCCTGCACATCTCCTGCCCGGAGCCGGCATGGCTGGCCCGGCCCGACATGCCGCCGCTGCTGGTCACCCGCGCCCGCATGGAGCGGCTCGCCCGGCCACCGCGGGCCGTACGCGGATGGATCCTCGACAGCGACGGCTTCCGGCATCTCGGCAAGCACGGCCGGTGGACCATCACCGCCGCCGAGTACGCCGCCCAGGCGGACGAGTGGATGCGCCGCATCGGCCTGCTCAAGGCCGCCGCCGTCCAGGACTGGTGCTGCGAGCAGCACATCTGCGACCGCACCCGCCCATACGTGAGCGGCCTCGCCGGCGCCGACCTGGACCGGCGGGGCGTGATCGACCAGCACCAGCGGCTCACCATCGCCTCCTACCTGGAGCTGCGCAAGCTGGCTCCTCGCGTCCCCTGGATGCCGGTCATCCAGGGGTGGACAGCCGGCCAGTACAGACGGCACGCCGACATGTGGGAGGACGCCGGCGTGGACCTCGCCGCCGCGCCGCTCGTCGGCCTCGGGTCGGTGTGCTCCCGCTCCGGCTCGCAGCCGTCGCTCATCCCCATCAGCCAGCTCGTGCGGGACCTCGCCGAGCGCGGGGTCCGCCTGCACGCCTTCGGGCTCAAGACCACCGCGCTGCCGTGGATGCGCGAGCACCTCGTCTCCGTGGACTCCGCCGCCTGCTTCAAGCAGGCCCGCTGCCAGAACATGCGCGCCTTCCCCGACTGCCCGCACCCGGGCGACTGCCGCAACTGCCCGCGCTGGGCGGCCCACTGGCACCGGGACCTGTCGGACCGGGACCTCGTACGCGCCGCCTGAACCCCGCCCGACCAGCGGTTTCTTTACCTTCTGGCACTCCAGCAAGATCGACGTAGATATGAGAGTGCGCTATTATAAAGATGTAACGGGAAGTCGTTAACACCACCCACCACACAAGGAGGAACCCCCGATGAAGGTCATGGAGATGCAGCAGCAGGTCCGCTTCTACATGCGCCGCGAGGTCGCCGTCGAGCTTCTGGAGATGCGGGACATGGACGCCATCAAGGAGGTCCTGGCCCTGCTGCCGGAGGCGTACGAGGCCGACCCGGAGTTCGGGGGGATGCTGGAGCGGTTCGTGACGCTGCGGGTCCTGGCGATCGCCGCCTTCGGGGCCGGCGTGGTCGCCGAAGCCGCCGAGGCTCTGCACGAGGCGATCGTGGGCATCCACGACGAGTACTGACCGGACGGGGGCCGAACCTCCCGGCCCCCTCCTCCGACCAGCGGTTTCTTTACCTTCTGGCACTCCAGCAAGATCGACGTAGATATGAGAGTGCGCTATTATAAAGATGTAACGGGGTGTTGCCCCGCCCGCACCTGACACCGGAAGGAAAGCCCATGCTCGGCAAGCTCGTCGCCACCGGAAACCCTCACCTCGACGCCTACCTGAAGATCACCCGCGCCACCGTGGCGTTCGAGGGTGACGACGAGACGGTCAACTACATGTGGGACGCCGCCGAGCGGTTCTTCAAGCGCGGTCGCGCTGAGGCGTCGCCCCGCATGGCCGAGCGGGTCGAGGACGAGATCGTGGCCGTCATGGAGGGCCGCGGCACTCTCTGACCGCCGCACCGCCGATCCGGGCCCACGCCCGGATCGGCCCGCCCCACAGTCCCGCCCCACAGTCCGCAGGAGACCCCTCGCCGTGACCGCCAATCTCACCAACCAGCAGAAACACGCACTCGCCCAGCTCCTGTTCATCAAGGCCGGCGATCTCGTGGAGTTCTGGAGCGAAGCGACCGCAGGCCGGCCCGAACTCCACGACGTCACGCCCGGCCAGGCCGCCGCCCAGCTCACCCGCTGGTTCCGCGCCGTCCCCGGCGACGACTGGGACACGCGCCTCGACCAGCGCGACACCTGACCCGCCCCGGGGCCGGGCGGCACGCCCGGCCCGCCCGCACCCGACACCACCTGCACCTGACACCCGGAAGACCACCGCCATGCAACTCGTCCTGCCCACCGCGCCGGCCCCGCCGGGCCGCCGCATCGTGGTCCTGTCGTACGGGCTCGGCGCCGACTCCACAGCGGTCCTGCTGCGCTGGCTGACCGACCCGTATAGCCGGGACTTCGACCTCGAAGACCTGGTCGTCGTGATCGCGCAGACCGGCGACGAGTGGCCCGAGACCGGCCACCTGGTCGAGAAGTACGTCCTCCCGCTGCTGCGCCGCCACCGCATCCGTACCGTGCAGGTCGCCCGCACCGCCCGCACCAAGACCGAGGCAGGCGGCTGCCACTACACCGTGATCGAGGACACCCGCACCCCGACCCGCTGCCACATCGAGGGCGTCTACCGGCTGTCGCAGGAGATGCTCGACAGCGGCACCGTCCCGCAGACCGGCGGGCCTCGCCTGTGCTCCATCCACGCCAAGGGCGAAGTCCTCGACTGGTGGATCTCCGCTTACACCCAGGGCCGCCCCTACACGCACGTGGTCGGCTTCGAGCTGGGGGAGCTGGGCCGCCGCGACACCGACATGCGGCTCGGCAAGCTGCCCGGCCGCCAGCCCGAATACCCGCTCATCGACTGGGGGTGGTGGCGGGCCGACGCGATCGCCTACCTGCGCGAGCAGACCGGCGTCACCGTCTGGCCCAAATCCGCGTGCACGATGTGCCCGTACGCGCTGGACGGGCCCAACCGCGGCGACACCGTCGCCCGGCTGATCGCCGCCCCCCGCCTGGCGATGCGGCCGCTCCTGATGGAACACACCGCCGTCGCCCTGAACGAGCGGCAGGGCCTGATCGCGGGCCGCCGCCTGGCCTGGGAGCTGCGCTCTCACCCCGGCGGGCCCGGCCTGCTCGCCGCGTTCGCCGCCCACCTGGACGAGCAGGAGTGGGCGGTGTGGGAGGTGCGGCGGGCGCTGCTGCGGCGCGCTGACGGCAAGACCCGCGCCGCCCGCTCCCTGACCACGATCGTGCGCGGCGGACGGCAGGAGATGACCGCCGCGCTGGAACGGGTGTCGGCCCGGCTCGGCATCGACGTCGAGCGGGACGGCCCGCACCGCAGGGTGCACGTGGCACGCCGGCAGGCGGCCCCCTCCGTCGAGCACGCGTTCGTGCTGGCGCCGGCCACCGCCCAGGAGAAGACGTCGAAGCCGTTCGCGAAGATGTGGATGACCGCGCTCGCGGAGGTCGACACGGTCGATCGCCAGAAGGAAATACGGCTTTGACCAGCAGAAACACAACAAGTAGATCGGATAGTGTGATATCATAATCATGTTGTTGTAAGTACGAAGGAGCCCACCACATGCCTGCCATCGCCACCGCCACGACCGCCGCCATGCGCTGCGCCTGAATCAACGGGGCCGGGCACCCGCCCGGCCCCCACCGAAAGGAACCACCACCACATGAACCAGCCGCTCATCGCCACCTGCTCCTACAAGGCGTTCCAGCGAGAGATGAAGGTCCCCGGCCACGGCCTCATGCCGTGCGTGCCCGTCCGTACCAGCGTCGGAGCAGGCCGCATGTGGGTCTACTCCTGGTACAAGACCGGCCCCAAGATCGAGTACGTGGAGGAGCTGGCCCCGCACGGCATCTTCGGCAACCCGGCCTACGCGAGCGCCACGATGGACGTCAAGAAGTCCGCCTACTTCGCGCGGCTCGACACCCTGTCCGGCGCGATCGAGGCCCGCCTGGACTCGCTCACCACCAAGCACCCCGGCCACTGCCTGGTGCTGCTGTGTTTCGAGGACGTCTACAGCCCCGACCCGGCCAAGAACAAGTGCCACCGCACGTGGGCCGCCGAATGGTTCCGCGACGCCGCAGGCTGGGAGGTGCCCGAACTCAGCCCTGCCCCCGCCGCCAAGCCCGCCCAGCCGGCCCCGGCGACCCTCTTCGACTAGCCCCTGACCCGGGCGGGACTCGTCGAAGGTCCCGCCCGGGTGAAACCCCGGCCAGGCAGCGGTCAACACTCCGCCAGCCGGCCCGCCGGCCGCGCCCACACCGGCCCGGCTGCCGCTACTGTGCCACCTGCGACATGATCGCCCGGCGGTCGACCAAGTAGGTCACCCGGCTCTCCGCCGGGAGGTGCAGGCTCACTACCTGCCCGCCGGACCAGCCGAACACCCCACCGCAGGCAACCCCCACCCCTTCGGGAGGGGACGCCGCATGGCTGGATCAGCCACTCTGCTGTTCGCCGGGCTCGACCCCAGCCCGGCCCGCGAATACCTCGCCCAGCTCGTCGATCCATCCCGCCACCAGCGGTGGATCCTGCCGTGCGTCGGCCGCTGGTCCACCGCCACCGCGATCGTCGCCAAGCACGGCCACCCCGAACGCGTCGAGGCGTCCGACCTGTGCCTGTACTCGTCGGTGATCGGCTACCTGGCCGACCCGCGCCGCACGCTCGACGAGCTGGAAGTCCGCATCCCCGACGACCTGGCCCGGTTCGTCTCCGGCGCCCGCGACGAGCACGACGTCGCCGCCGGCATCCTCCTCACCGTCAAGTACCTGTCCACCCCGCCCAAGACCGTGCACGCCCAAGAGTGGCGCAACGAGCTGTGGGGCAGCGCCACCGCGATCCGCGACCGGCTCGCGGCCGGGCTGCGCACCCAGACCGAGCTGCTCAAGGGCTGCCGCTACGACGTCGCCGACGTGCGCGACGTCATCACCGACACCGTGGCCGCCGACGACCCGGACAGCGTCTTCTGGTACAGCAACCTGCCCGGCCACAAGGGCGCCTACAGCAAGCAGTATGGCCACGCCGAGACCGCGATCTGGACGTGCCGGCTGCTCGCCGAAGAGTTCGACCCGGCCGACACCAGCACGTGGCTGGAGACGTTCACCGGCTGGAGCGGCGACGCCTTCGCCTACGCCCACCACGGCGACCAGATGCCCGACGAGTGGGTGAAGGTGGCCGCCCTAGCCGCCGGCCACGGCCGGGTGGACTACCTCGTGGCCAACCACGACCCCGGAGATCGGCTGGTCGTCCGCAAGGGCAAGCCCGGCATCCACCAGACATGGCCCGTCTACGCCGACCAGGAGATCACCCCCGACTCGGTGATCTCGTTCGAGCTGGTCGATAAGGACACCTGCCTGCACTACCGCGACCTGTTCGTCCACCGGCTCGGCCAGACCAAGGCCGAACGCTACTGCCTGATGCTCGTCGACGGCCGGGTCACCACCGCGTTCGGGCTGCACTGCCGCGACGTACGGCTCGGCGCCAGCCAGCACGTCGGCGAAGTGTTCGGCATCTCCGTCACCAGCCTCCGCTACGCCCGGCTCGGCAAACTGTTCATGCTCGCCCTGACCAGCGGCGAGTTCCGCCGCTGGCTGCAAGGCCGCTTCTCCGACATGAACCAGGCCGTCCTGGAAGGCATCTCCACCGCGTCCCCGACCCTGCACCACGAGGGCAAAACCGACCGGGGAGTCCTCAAGCTCGTCAAGCGCGAGCCCCGGCCCGGCGGCGGCTTCCAGCTCCTCTACCAGGGGCCTTTCCGCGACGACACATGGGCCGAAGTGATGCGCCAGTGGCACGCCGAGCAGGCGTGGATCTGCCGCGACTCGTGGGACGGGCCCCGCCTGCCCCGGCCCGTCCAGCAGCAGGCGAAGAAGAAACGCAAGGGCCGCGGCGCCGGCCGCGCCACCGCCGGGGAAGGGCCGGCGTGAAGGAGCACTACAAGGAGTACTACCTGGCCTGCCTGACCCGCTCCGTCCTCCAGGTGTACGCCCTCACCCAGGACGAAGCGGTCGCGCTGGGCCGCGCCTACCAGGGGATCGGGTTCGCCTGCCAGGGCGACACGCTGCCCATGCGCGAGCCCGGCCAGCCGGAGCCGCCGCCCCACATCCTCGACCGGGTCGAGCTGGCCGAGCTGTCCGTCGTCGATGTCGCCGACGTGCTCGGCGGCTACGACCCGGACGGCAACCCCATCGACGTCCACCCACTACGTGAAGGAGCCTGACTGTGAGCGATGACGAGCGCCTGCCGCCCGAGCGGATCGCCGACCTCGGCAACGGCCTGGAGCTGTGGCGCGTCCACGTGGACGACCTGTTCGAGCAGGAGCTGAACGCCCAGGCGATGCCGGCCGCCATGTTCGAGCGGCTGTCGGCCACCATCGGCCGCGACGCCCGCCTCGAAAGCCTGCCGTTCTGCGCGCTCGTCGGCGACGGCGACCGCCTGGAGATCGTGTCCGGCCACCACCGGACCAGGGCGGCGCGCGCCGCCGGCGTGCACTACGTGTTCGTCCTGGTCGACGTCACCGGCCTGACCCCCGACCAGATCAAGGCCAAGCAGCTGGCCCACAACGCGTTGCACGGCGAGTCAGAAGAGCAGCTCGTGGCCCGCATCTACGCCCAGATCAAGGACGTGGACGCGCGGCTGGAGGCGTACGTCAGCCCGCCCGACGTCGAGATCGTGCCGCCCCGGGTGTCGCTGCCGAACATCGACCTGGACGTCGAGTTCCGCACCACGCTGATCACTTTCATGCCGCACCAGGCCGACAAGTTCGAGCGGGCCGTCGAGCAGCTCATCGACCAGGCCGACCTGGACCGCGACCACCTGTACCTGGTGGACAAGCAGCTGTACGAGCAGTGGCAGGCCGTCACCCGGCGGCTGCGCCGCGAGTACGACGCCCGCGCCCTGTCCACCGTCATGTCACGGCTGATCGACGCCACAGCCGAAGTCCTCGGCATCGACTCGACCGACCCGGCCGACCTCGACCCGTCCGAGCACAAGCCGCTCGCCGAGCTGCTCGGCACCGCGCTGGTCGATCCCGGCACCGCCGCGCTGATCGAGACCGTCGTAGACGCCGCGATCGACGCCAAGACCGTCACCAAGTCCACCCGTTCGGAGCTGATCGGCCAGGCGTTCAAGGCGTACGCCGCCGCCAACCGCATCAGCCTCGCCTGCGACCTGGACGACGACGAGTAGGAGTCACGTGATGGACACCCAGCCGTGGGACCGGCAGGCCCGCGAGAGCGGCCCCGCCTACGAGGCGTTCTTGGTGTACCGGGACCAGCCGATGGGCAGCCGCTCCTACCGCGACGTCGCCAAGCAGCTCAGCAAGTCCGTCACGATCATCGGCCGGTGGGGCAGCGCTCACGGCTGGCCGGCGCGGGTCGCCGCCTACGACCGGCACCTGGAGGAGCAGTGGCAGCGCGAGCAGTACGTGGCCCGCCGCAAAGCCGCAGAGCGGCACGTGCGCACCGCCAAGCTCGCCCAGTCCAAGGCCGCGCAGGCGCTGCTGGACCTCAACACCTCGCAGCTCTCTCCGGCGGAGCTGACGCGGCTGTGGGACGTCGCGGTCCGCATCGAGCGGGACGCGCTCGCCGACCTGACCACCGCCTCCACCTCGAAGGTGGAGGTCAGCGAGGACGCCTCCGGCCGGGTGCAGGTCGCCGTCACCCGCTTCCGGGAGATGCCCGCCGACATGCGGCGCCGCGCCCTGGCGGAGCTGGCCGAGAAGGTCGCCCGCCGTGAGGCCGCCACGACCGGCGCCGACGAGGAACCCTACGACGAGGGCGCGTGAGCAGCGCGGCTGACCTGCTCGACCTGGAGGCCGCCGGCGAAGACGAGCTGTTCGCGCGGCTGGAGGAGATCCGCGCCCAGCAGGCGCGGGCCCTGCTGAAGGACCCGGCGACGCTCGCCCGCGGGCTCGACCCCACCTACACGGTCCGGCCACACACCCGCGTCATCGCCGACGCCATGACCGGACTCGTCACCGGCGACTACGACCGGCTCCTCGTCATCTGCCCGCCCCAGACCGGGAAATCCACACTGGTGGCGGAATGGGGGGCGTTCTGGTGGCTGGCGCAGTTCCCGACCGACAGGGTCGGCATCGCCTCCTACGGCGACGACCTGGCGCTGCGGCACGGCCAGGCCATCCAGGACATGGTGACCGAGTACGGCGCCGACTACGAGCTGACCATCCGCAGAGGTTCGGCGAGCAAGCAGGACTGGGACCTCACCACCGGCGGCGGCGTCCGTAGCGTCGGTATCGGCTCAGGTCTGACCGGCTTCAGCATCAACCTGCTGATCGTGGACGACCCGCACAAAGACCGCGCCGACGCCGAGTCCGCGCGGTCCCGCAAGCGGGTCCACGACTGGTACTCCTCGACGGCGCTCAAACGCCTCCAGCCGGACCGTAACGCCGTCCTCGGCGTGCAAACCCGCTGGCACGAGGAGGATTGGGCAGGACGCCGCCTGAAGGAGGAAGGCCGCCTGGAGGAGGGCGGCCGGTGGAAAGTCGTCCACCTGCCCGCCATCGCCGACCCCAAGTACGGGCCCGACCCGCTCGGCCGTAAGCCGGGCGAGCCGTTGACGCACCCGAAGATCCCCACCCGCGACAAGAAAGCGCTCAAGGCGTGGTGGGACGACATGAAAAGCACGTCGATCGTGCGGGACTGGTACGCGCTCGGGCAGGGCGACCCGCGCCCGGCCGAAGGCGCGCTGGTGACGGCGGAGCTGATGCGCGGCCTGCGCGCCGACGACTCCGGCGTCACCCCGCAGAAGATCGCCGTCGCTGTGGACCCCAATGGCGGCGGCCGGGACACCGCCGGCATCATCGGCGGCTACCTCGGCGACGACTCCCGGCTGTGGATCACGCACGACCGGTCCGGCGTCATGTCGTCGGCGGAGTGGGCGATGGCCGCCTGCCGTCTGGCCGTCGAGATCCACGCCACGCGGATCATCGGCGAAACCAACTACGGCGGCGACATGGTGGAGTTGGCGCTCAAGGGCGCGTGGAAGCAGCTCCAGGAGGACGACGAGATCCCGGCCGGCATGCTGATGCCGAAGATCGAGGCCGTACGCGCCAAGCAGGGCAAGCTATTGCGGGCGGAACCGGTCGCCCAGCAGATGATGCTGGGCCGCGTCCGGCTGCGCGGCATGCTGCCGGACCTGGAGCACGAGTGGGCGACGTGGATGCCGACCGACCCGGAGTCGCCGGGCAGGATCGACGCGTCCGTCTACCTCGCGTACGGGCTGCTACAGGGCATCGCCGGCCAGTCGCAGGTGATGTCGGTGGCGGGGCAGTCCCGGTCGGTGCAGGAGGTGGGGGCGACGTCGGGGCTGGCCGCGACGCGGATCCGCCGCTGACCACCCGCCCGCCTTTCGCGTCGCCCGCCGACGAGCTGCGGCCGCGGCGACGCCAACCTGGGTTCGCGTCGTCCACCGCGGCGCACTCGAGCGCGCGACGCCAACCCCTACCCGTGGAATCGCGTCCCCCGTCGCCGGTGGCGGCGCGGTGATCCTCATGCTCGAAGGGGGGGAATCCGCCGACCGTGCAGTACGGCGGCATCGACTCGGAGACAGTGGAGCGACCGCTCTACCCGTGCATATGATTTGCCACTATCATAAAGATCGCACCTGACACTATCCACAAGAAAGGCGACCCATGCCGACGATCATCAACAACGGAACCGGCGACGACCACGACGGCGACGCCGGCATCATCATCGAAGGCAACACCGGCCCCATCCACCTGGGCACCGGCAACATCATCACCAACTCCGTCACCGTGACCGGCCCCGGCGCCGTCTACGTCGCCGGCGACCACCACGGCGGCATCAGCTACGGCACGAGCCGGAAGGGCAAGCGCGACGAGGGCCGAACCGGCGAGCAGAACGACAGCCGCGCGAGGAAGGGAAGGCGGCGCTGATGGACGAGCCGATGTGCCTGGTCTACTGCGGGCACTGCGGCGCGGACATGATAGTGCCCGCAAGGGTCTTCGACCCGGACCGTGACCTGTCCGAGGTCTACCGCCAGGAATGCGGAGGATGCCACCGGAACGTCCAGGTCAACGGCTGACCCGGCCCCGGCCGCGTACGGCTGATGTCCGCTCGCCCGGCAAGGTTGAAGCACCCAACTGGCCCACCCTTACCGTCCATTAGCACGGAGACCGCGAGCGAGACCCGTGAGGCTCTTGCGTCCCGGCGCGCGGTCGCGGCAGACTGACGTCGAGTGCCTCCCCGCGCTTGCGGGGATGGTCCCGTGAGAAGAGGGACAGCTATCCGTTCCCCGTGCGTACGGGGATGGCCCATTGGATGGCGCGCACTGAGGCATTTCCCCGCCCCGGGCGGGGATGAGCTTCACCCCGTCACGTACGACGATGGCCGCCCCTGGTCCCATGGGGGCGGCCATCGGCCTTTTCCGCGTCGTCCACCGCGGCGGTGAGCTCGCCGCTACGCGAACTCGCCGATGTTGGGCACGCGGACACTCGCCTGCCCACCGGTGGCCACGTAAACCGACAGCAGCCACTCATGCAGATCCCGGCCGGCATCGAGCGCGGCGTCGACGCCTGGGACCGGCTCCGGCCACCGCTGCCCGCCGATCGTCTCCAGGGCGCGGTCCATGCGGATCCTCACGGCGTCCGCATCCTCTCGTCGTCGTGCTCGTCGCTGTAGACGACGAGACCGGCCAGCACACTGCCAGGGTCGCCGGGAGAGAACGCGCGCGGCCTGGGCGGGTGCAGGTCGCGCACCCGGACGCCGCGCCTGCGCAACTCTTCCGCTACAAGCTCGGCGGACTCGCCGCCGGCGTAGCGGGCGGCGGTCTCGCGGATCACGTCGCAGGGCCGGTAGAGCTCGACCCGCATCGGCGCCGCGCCAGGGGAGGCACAGCCCTGGGCGATGGCGACCCGCGTCCGGTGGCGGGGCGTGGTGGCGGTCATGCGTCGAGTGTAGGGCGGGCCCGTTCCTTCTGTCCGGGCCCGTTCCTCGAACGCCGCCCGTTCGTAGCATGTACATGCTATGAATCGGGTGTGACGTTGACGACGAAAGCGACCGGCAGCCGCATCATCTCCGTGCTGGAGCAGGCATGGCTCGCCGTCCGAGCCCAGCACCCCGAAGTGCCCGACGTCGTGGTCATCACCGGCGCCGGGTCCGAGGGCGCATGGATGACGTGGGGGCACTTCAACGCCTCCCGCTGGAGGCGGGACGGCCGGGCCACGCCCGAGATGTTCGCGTCCGGCGAGCTGCTCGGGCTCGGCGGCCGGCGCGTCATGGAGGTACTGCTTCACGAGGCCGCTCACGCCTTGGCGGCCGTGCGCGGCATCGAGGACGTCACCTCCTCCAACCGCTACCACAACCGGGCTTTCCTGCGGCTGGCCAGCGAGATGGGCCTGAAGGGCCCACGCGAGCGGGACAAGACGATCGGGTGGAGCGCCTGCGTCATCACCGACGCGACGGCCGACCGCTACCGCGACACGATCAAGATGCTGGACGCGGAGAAGCTCCCGTACGTCGATCACCCGTCTGTGGCCGCGTACCGTCAGTGGATGGCGGAGAAGTCCACCGGCGAAGCCCCGGCCGCCGGCGACGCACCAGACGACGACCAGGGCGGCCAGGGCGAGGGCGAGGAGGACGCCCCGGAGCCGCTGCCGCGCCTCCCGCGCACGCCGAAAGGGATCGGCGGGTCGGGCACTGGCCGCAACGGCACCCGCATCAAAGTCGGCTGCGGGTGCCGGTCGACGTGGGTCACGTACGCGTTCTGGGACTGCGGCGGGATCACCTGCGATGCCTGCGGAGAGGCTTTCGACGAGGTGGGCTCCACCTCGTAGGGCTCGGCCCATCCTCCACACACCTATCTTGCCAATCTAGATTGGCTAGATTAGTCTGGTGGTGTGAGTACCGAACCCGAGCCCAACACCCCCGCCCCTGCTACGGCTGCCGGCATCGCCATCGACCTGGCCCTGCTCATCCTCAAAGGGACCATCGGCGAAAACGAGCAGCTCCCCTCGCAGACCAAGCTGATGCAGGCGTACGGCGTGGCCATGGCCACCGCGTCCGCCGCGCTCCGCAGAGTCCAGGACGCCGGGCTGGCCATCGGTCAGCCCGGCCGGGGAGTGTTCGTCAAGCCGGCCCTCTGGCGGACCGGCGACGTGAACACCCTCTACACCGCGGGCCAACTCCTCCAGGGCGTCGCGTGCACCGGCGGCCCGCCCGACAGCGAAGCCACCGTCGAGGTCGGCGGCTACGAACACCCAGCGGACGGCTGGATCACCGGCCGCATCATCCCGGCCGGCCACCTCAACCAGCTCGACCGGAACGTCATCCGCGCGCTCGGCGACACGTTCGTGGCCTCCGCGCTGCGGATCGTCGGCAACGGCCCGCAGCCGGGCGACCGCCGCCTCATCCAGGCCGCCCAAGCGGTCCTGCGCGACGGCGGCCGACGCCCCGACCGGCAGGCCCCGATCGCGCTGTACGGCGGCGGCAACGAGACCCCGTTCGAGCACGGCGCCGCCGTACGGCGCGTCTTCCCCGAACGGTTCACCCGGACGCCCGGCCCGGACGATCAACCCTTCTAACCACCCGCACCTGACACCACCCGCACCTGACGCGAAAACCCAGGAGGACACCACCATGGACGATCAGGAGCCGTCGCACAGCTACACCATCGACGACCTGGACGCGCTCACGCTGCTCATGGCCGCCCACCCGCGCATGGCGATACTCGAAACGCTCTCATGCCCGACCCGCAACGCCGCCCGGGAAGCCGCCGCCGCTTCCCGGGACCCGCGCGACCTGGTCGACGGCATGGACGTGCCCCCGGCGGAGTGGCCGCGCGAGCTGGCCGAGCGGCTGCTGGCCAAAGGCGCCCACCAGCCCACCCTGCGGGTGCTCGCCACCAGCCAGTACCACAGGGTGCGGCTCGCGGTCGCCGAGAACCAGTGGGCGCCCGAGGAGGCGCTGATCGCGCTGTCGCGCCACCCCGACCTCATGCTGTCGGAGGCCGCCGCCGCCAACCCGGCCCTGCCCGTCCAGGAGATCGACGTCATCCAGACGGGCGGGGTGCTCGGTGCGCGCATGGGCGTCCTGCGGCACCCGGCCGCCCGCCGCCGGAACGCCGACTGGGCAGCCACCGACCCGGACGAGCCGGTACGCTGCAGGGCGGCGTGCTCGCCGCTGACCAGCCGCGCCTGGCTGGAGCGGCTCGCCGCCGACCCCTGCGACGGCGTGCGCGGGGCAGCGGCCACCAACCCGCACACCCCGCCCGGCAGCCTGCGCCTCCTGGCCGGCGAACCCCGCTGGTACACCCGCGGCTGCGTGGCCGCCAACCCGTCCAGCCCGCTGGACGCGCTGGCCCGGCTCGCCGAAGACCCGGAATGGTCGGTACGGCGCACGCTCGCCGCCCACACCTCGATCCCGGAGCTGGTCGACCGGCTGGCCGGCGACGACAACGAGATCGTGCGAGCCAAAGCGGCCGGCAACCCGGCCTGCCCGGCCGCGACGCTGGCCCGGCTCGCCGCCTCCCGCAGCCCGGCCCGCGTACGCGAAGCGGTCGCCGCCAACCCGGCCACCCCGGAGGATGTGCGGCGCCGGCTGGCCGAGCACGACCGTTCCCCCTACGTCCGCCAAGCCGCGCGAGCCGCGCAAGCCGCGCGCCCTTGACCCTCTCCGCGCCCGCGCACCGCACCTGCACCTGACACCCGACCGACACCGACATCGAGGAGAGCCACACCATGGAGGACTGGCAGACCGCGACGACCCTGCACGACCTGGGCGAGCTGACCGCGCGCTGGCTGGAAGGCGCAGGCGGCCACCCCGGCTACGACGGCCGCCCCGACGAGGAGACCCTGCCCATCGCGGGACACCTCGCGGCGGCCAACCGCTCCGGCTACGTCACCTACAGCTCGCAGCCGGAGTTCCACGGCCCCGGCTACGACGGCGCCACCTGGTGGCAGCGCGCCGCCGTCGAAGGACTCACCGACCAGGCCGGCCTGGACCGGCTGCGCCGGGCCGCCGCCCGGCACCCGCGACTGCACATCGTCGCCCAGACCGCCGCCCGCGTCCGGACCAGCTACAAGGAGGCGGTGCCGGTCTCCGCGCGGGAGGACGGCGGCCCGCGCGGCATGCTCGGGCAGCCCCGCCTTGAGGAGACGACGTGCGCGTTCGGCGCTCGCCTGCCGGTCCGGGAGCTGGTCCTGATGTTCGGCGGGCAGGTCTCGCCGGCCCTGCGGCGCGTCCTGCGCGGCGCCGTCCAGGTCACCATCGCCGACCGGTACTGGGGGCTGGAGTCGCCGCTGTGGGGCGCGCTGGACGAGTTCGCGGCCCGCTGACCGGCCCACCCCGCACACCTGCACCTGACACCCGTATCCCGACGTCGAGGAGGTTCCTGTTGTTCGACGACCCGCCGGCCCGCACCCTCTACAGCTCGCCGCGCCCGCCCCGCCGCCTGCCGCGCCTCGCCCGGACCGCCCTGCTGTGCGGCGTCGTCGCCGTGGCGGCCGGAGCCGGGACGTGGCTGCTGCTGCCGGGCCGCTCCGCCCCGCACGGCAGGGCAGAGCGGCCCGCGACGACCGCCACCGCGCCCGCCCCGCCGTCCCCGGCGGCTACCCCGGTCCCCGCCCCGGCGGTGACGGTCACCGTGACCGCCACCCCGAAGCCGCACGCCAGGAGGACAGCAGGCAAGACCGCGGGCAAGACGGTGAAGCGGCCGACCACCCGCGCCGCCCGCCCGACTGCTGCCGCCCGGCCGACCCGCCAGGCCCGCCCGCGGCGGGGATCGTCCGCCGCCGCGCGCCGCTGCGACGAGCTGTTCCCGCCGACCAAACAGCAGTACGTGGCCCGCAACTGGGCGTGCCGCCGGCTGTTCCGCTGACCTGCCGGGAGGGGTACCGCTACCGTGGCCACCCCTCCCAGCAAGCACCTGACACCCAGAAGAAGAGGAAGGAAAACGGCCATGCCGCAGTCCAGGCCCGCCCCGCTCGACGGCGTCCCCCGCTACACCCAGTGGGACGCCGTGCCCGAAGGGCTCTACACCAAGACGCAGCTCTCCCGGCTGAACCCGCCCCGCCGTCTGACCCGGGGAGCCGTCCCGGCCGGGCAGGTGCTGTACTACGGCAACAGGTACGCGCCCCTGTACGGCCTGGACCAGACCGTGGAGAAGACGCCGCCGTCCGCCGCGCAGCTCGCCTCCGTCAAGCGGGCAGCGGCAGCGCAGCACATCTGCAAGCGGTGCGACGCCCGAACCCACTCCACCGTCACCGACGACAACCCGCCCGACCCCGGCCTGGACGTGAAGCCGTGGATCGGCAGGCTGTGCTCGCAGTGCCGGTACGCGCTGACCACGCTGCGCAGACACTACGAGAACCAGCAGCTTGCCCGCGAATACGTCCTGGCGACGGCGCGGCACGGCGTGATCGCCGTGATGGCCGACGACCCGGCCGAGCCGCGCCGCCTGGCGCTCGTGCTGTTCCAGGTCCCGCAGCCGGAGGAGATGCCGGAGCTGTCGGTGTGGGACCCGCCCGCATGCCGGGTGTGCGGGTGCACCGACGAGCGCGCCTGCCCGGGAGGGTGCGCGTGGGTGTCGGACCCGTTCGTGCTGTCCGACCTGTGCTCGGCGTGCTGGGAGCGGTCCGGCGGGTACGTCGGCGACGTCCTGGTGGACGTGAAGCTGGCCCCGCCCGGCACCACGCCCGCCGGCGGCGAACACTCCTACGCGGACACGATCCGCATGATCGACGAGGTGATGCGGGGGCGGTGGCCGGACGGCGACACGCCGATGTTCGCCGGCTGGGCGGAGCCGGTGAGGCAGCCGCTGGCGGTGCTGGCCGCCGCGCTCGGCGAGGAGGAGCTGCAGGAGCGCCGCGCGGTGTCCCGGGCGCCGGAGCGGCCGATGCCGTGGGGGGCGCTCGACGCGTTCGGGTGGGCGTGCGCTGTCCCGCGCGGGACCGTGCTGGACGTCGAGGTGGGGAAGCGGTGGCGCTACCACCGAAGCGAGCCGGTCAAGGGCGTGGACTCCCCTGAGTACTACCCGCCGGTGCTCGGGCGGCCGGGGTTCACCGGCGACCTGGTGGAGGACGCCCACCTGCTCGTCGGGATCCTCGCCCGGATCAGCGACGGCAGCGAGCCGGTCAGCGAGCGGGCGCCGTGGCTGGCGTACCCGCCGCAGGACGGCGTCCACGACAACGACCTGTTGAACGCGTAGCGCGCCGGCGAGCTGCGGCCGCCGCGACGCGAAAAAAGGGGGGAGGGGGTGCCTGCCTGATCGCCCGGCACCCCCTCCCTTGTCGTTGCGGCAGGTCTTAGCCGGCGTCGGGGAGCGGCCCGAAGTGGTGCTCGAACCCGGCGCGGGCGCGCTTCACGTCCTGCTCGTCGAGTAGCCCGGACCGGCGCAGCCTCTCCAGTTCGTCCGCCGCCGCCTGCATATCGGCTGCGCTCATGGACGAGCTGGTGGAGGAGTCCGGGGTTGCGCTGTTCTGCTGGTCGGTCATGGTGCCTCGCCTTCCGTGGGGAGGATGGTGGCTTCAGCATAGGTGGCGTGCTGGCCTAGGGATAGAGACATGCAGCCCCCCAGACACATGTCAGTGATTAAGAGAATCTGATATCTTAATGACAACACCTGACGCTCTTTGGGGAGACAATCTGATGCCCGACAACCTCCACACCGGCCAGCGGGCGGCCGACCAGACCGGCCGTCGCCGCCGGATCGAGTTCGCGGTCGAGGTGCTGCCGTACGCCGGCACCGGCCCGGCCCGCCGCTACCTCGTACGCCGCGACGGCACCGCGATCCGCGCCCGGCACGCCGGGCCGACCCCGATCACGGCGGACGCCGTCCGCGCGGTCCACCAGGAGACCGGCCACCTCGCCGACCGCACCGACCTGGTCCGGGTCGGCATCGACCACCTCGACGACGGCCGGACCCAGATCTACCGGTACGGCCTCGACCTCGACGAGGAGCACGTCGATGTCGCCGCCAGGGACGTGCACTGGGTCAGCGAGGCCGGCCTGCTCGCCGCCGCTCACCCGCGCACCCGCTCCCTGCTCGCCCGCCTGACCCGCCACCTGGACGGCGAATGACGCTGGGGGAGTCGACGTGGCTGTTCGACGCGCCGCCCGGCGAAAGGGTCACGACGGCTGCGCAGATCGCGCATGACGACGCCGACCGGGACTCCGGCGGTTAGGCCAGCCCGTGCCGGAGTCCGCCTCGCATGTCTTCCGGCTTGGCTTGGCCGCTCATCTATGACGAATCTCTCGCGAGCAGCCGTGAGGGCACGTAGAGTGACCACCCACGTTGACCCCGCTATCGCGCGGGTTTCTCGTCAGGTGAGGATAGGTAGGCCAGCGGCCCGTCCAGCTCCTCCGCCAATCCGGGATCAGGCGGCGGGGCAGGGCGGGCCGTTCGCATGTCCGGATGCTGCGCACAGGTGTTGGGCCTTCCGACTCCATGCACCTAGGTGTAGGGTAGTTATTGCACGCAGAGAAGAAAGTGCGCTATCATAAGGACATGGTTTTTCGCGTGTACGACGAGTGGGACCGCGACGACTGGAGCAAGCAGGCGCTCGCCGACCAGCTCCACAACGTCCCCAACGAACACGTGCTCGACCTGCGCACCGAAGACGGAGAACCGCTCCGCATCGCGGGGATCTTCTCCGGCCCTGACGGCGCGTCCGTCCAGATCATCATCACCCGCACCTGACACCGACAGAGAGACCGACCAGCAGGAAGGACCACCACGTGCAGATCGGCATCACGTGGACCAGCGCCGGCCCTGGCCTAGGACTGGCCAACCCCAGCTACGGAAACATCGACGACATCGCCGCGTTCGAGCTGGTCACCATCGCAGGGGGAACCCGCGGCTACCACCTCAAGAACCTCCTGCCCGGCGCCTCCGTCTGGGACCGGGACGCCTACCCCGCCCACCTCGGCGAAGCCATGCAGCTCGCCCAGACCTGGGCCGCCCAGTTCTTCCGGAAGGTCGCGCCGATCGTGCTCGACCACCCGGCCGCAGCCTCGATAGACCACGTCCAGCAGTTCGTGTTCAACGGCACGGACGGCTACTGCGCCGGCGACTGCCTGCGCCACGGCGGCACCACCGACCACCAGCCGATCTTCGTGACTCTCCACAGCGAGAACCTGTGGACGGTCGCCCGCGCCGAGCAGGACGGCACCGCGAACGATGTGGTCTTCTACGCCAACGACACCCACGAGTGGGAGCAGCAGCACCGCGACCCGCTGCCCGACCGGTTCCTGTGGACGCAGGAAGACGCCCTCGAAGCCGTCCACGCCTGCTTCGGCTGCCACTAAGGGGGACCGCGTGACAGCCAGCGCCGCCTGCCCGGCCTGCGGCCAGCCAGTGGACGACCACACGGTGGGGGAGCTGGCCACCTGCGAGCACGAAGCCAACCCGCAGGCGCACGCCCGCCCCTCCCGCTACTGCAAGATCTGCGTCCCCATCCTCTAACCCGCACCTGACACCCGACACCGGACACGAAAGGGAGGCAGCCGCGCCCATGAAAAGCCGAAGCACCACATGCCCCCGCTACCTGAAAGCCATGGAAGACAACGAGCGGATGATCTGCAAGGCGATGGAGGCCAACCTGAACGGCCGCCACGCCCGGACCGCCCTCTACACGGTCGCCGCCGTCGCCGCCGCCTGCATCGGCGCGATGCGGCTCCTCGCCGGGGTGCTCATCCACGGCCCCTGCACCTGCGCCGAGCACAGCTCCCGGCCCTGACAACGCCGGAAACCCGACACCGCACCTGACACCTAGGAAGACCAGAACGCACATGCACACGCTCACTGACACCAACAACGCCGCCCTGGAGACGCTCCGCCGGGGCATCATCGCCGCCGGGCACCCGGCCGCCGCCGTCCGGCCGCAGCCCAACCGGCTCGTCGTCGAGTTCGACGGCGTCGTCCTGCATTACGACGCGTCGGGCGCGTTCGAGTGCACCATCGCCAAGCGCATCCCCGGCCGGAGCGGCAGCACCGTCTCCACGTTCGGCACCACGAGCCGCCCCTACAACGTCCGCCAGGCGCTCGCCATCTACCACCAGGTCGCCCGCCGGTACGGGCAGCCGCAACTCGCCACCGCACGCTGAGAAGGGAAACCCGCCATGACGACGACCGCTGTCAACGGCCGCCCCCGCGCCGGCCAGCTCACCACGGAGGACCGGGCGCGGTGGATCGCGCTCCGATACGCCGTGCAGCTCGTCAGCAGAAGCATCAGCAAAACCGTCAGCGATCGAGAGGTCCGCTCCAACTACAACCTCTTCCACCCGTGGCTGGCCGAGGCCGGCAGCGACGACGCCGACCTCGACCTGCGGTGCAAGGTTTTCGACCTGTACCTGCGTGAGCGGCGGGACCACGCCCGCCCCGGCTCGTACAGCCTGCACACCTTCGAGGACCAGCAGGAATTCATGGACGGCGTGATCGGCTTCTACGCCATCATCACCGGCACCACCCACCTCCACGACACCGTCCTGCTGTGGCGGGACCGCGTCACCCGGCACTGCGCGGTCAACATCCGCCGCGTGCAGGTCGACGACTTCAGCGGCGACGCCGAGGGCTGGCGCTTCACCATGCATCTCGTGCACCCCGTCTCCGTGGGCTACATCAAGCCGCACGCGGGCGAGGAGATGGCGGAAGAGGCCGGCCTGCGCGTCGGCAGCGTCACCATCCGCCACCACGCCAGCGGAGACAAGCTGACCGTCCGCATCCAGCAGCCCGCCCAGGACTGACCGGCTGGTCGCGCGCTGCGGGCCGCCGCCAACCCCCCTTCCCCGGGTTTGGCGGCGGCGCCGGGGCACACGACCGCACCACCGCCCCGCACCTGACACCTGACACCTGGAGGAGGGAGAGCCCACCGTGAACGACCAGCCAGAACGCAAGGTCTTCAACCGGGACTGGGTCGAAACCGGCCTGTACGTCCACCGGGTCGAGCCCGGCCTGTACGAGCTGCGCCAGGCCGCCACCGGCCACCCGCGCAGCAGCCAATTCAGGCTTCCCGCCATGCGCACGCTGATCACCAACCGTCGGTGGCGCTGCCCCGACATCGAAAAGAAGAGGAGCTGACCCCTGATGCGTTTCAAGAGGGCTCTGATGTGGGCCGCCGTCGCGTTCGTCGCGTTCTACCTGTTCACCCGGCCCGCCCAGGCCGCCGCAGCGGTCAACGGCGTGTTCGACGGGATCCTGCACGGCGCCGACCGGCTCGCGGTCTTCGCCAGCAGCGTCCTGGCCGGCAGCCGATAACTCCGCCCGTGGCCGCGCCTTGCCAGGGCGCGGCCACCCCGGCATCTGACACCTGGAGGATCTCGTATGCACGTCACCCGCCTGCCCGACCGTATGGCGGCCGTCATGCTCGCCCAGCAGCTCCACATCGCGCTGGAGATGGCCGAGCGCGTCGATGACCTGGGCACGATCGGGACGGTCCGCTCAGCGCTCCGCATGTCGCTCATCGTGGCGGGCGTCCCGTACGACAGGGTCGGCGCCGTCATCGCGCTCGCCGGGCTGACGCGGCTGCCCGCCGCGATGCAGCTCGTGCGCACCGAGCCGGACGGCCTGGCCGACACGGAGTGGGAGCCGCCCGCCGCCTGCCCGGCCTGCCGCTCCTGCGTCGTCGTCATCGGCTGCTACGCCGTGTGCCGGGAGCGCAAGCACGTCGTGGCGGCCAACGGCGAATCCTGGCGCGTCCGCGACCTGGCCGCCGCCGCGGCTGAACCCGACAAGCAGCAGTAACACCCCACGAGAGAGGACACTCACTGTGGCCAGACGAGACCCAACCCTGCCCAGCACCTCCGAGGGCGTCGCGCTCGACCAGCACGTCGCCGCCCACAACCTGACCAAGAACGTCGCGAAGATCGCGCGCGACCCGGCGACGCAGCGCGACTACCGCGAGGCGTGCGACGAGACGGAGCTGGGATCCCGCGTCGCCAAGGCCCTCCGCATGGAGAGCTACCCGAAGCTGGACCGGCGCTGACACCACCGCCGGGCTCGACAAGCACCACCCGCACCTGACACCGACACCCGCAGGACGAGAGAAGAAGGAGAGGGGGCTACCCCGTGGCCACGACATGGAGAAGCCGCGACGGCTCCGGCCGACCGGAGTGGGCCATCACCGACGAGGGGCGCGCTCTTGAGCAGCACGTCGCCCAGCACACGCTGGCCAAGCACACGGCGAAGGTCTCGGCGCACCCGGGGCTGCAACACGACGCCCGCGAGCAGCTCGACCAGGCCGAGCTGGGCAGCCGGGCCGCCCGAGCGCTGCGTTTCGAGAACGGCCCGCGGGAGGACCGGCGCTGACTCAGGCCGTCCCGTCTTCGCGCTCCCTCGTCCATCCCCGGTTTGTCCTGGCGGATGGACGACGGAGCGGGGAGACCGGGGCCCCGCCTGGCCTCGCACCCCCGTAGACAGCATGAAGCCCCAGGGGCACCTGATCTTGACAGGACGCCGGCGCCCCTGGGGTCACCTCACCAATGGAGGAGAACCCAGGATGCCACAGCAGAACAGCAGCAAGACCACGCCCGCCGACGTCTTCAGGGTCGGCCAGACCACCTACCAGCGCGTCTACGACGCGCCCGGCGGCGGCCAGACCAGCGACAAGAAGGACGAGAACAGGCTCGGCTCGCGCATGCGCCGCCCGCACTAGCACCACTGGCCCGCCCCTGCCCTGGGGGCGGGCCCTGACCGTATAGGAGCAGAAAGGCAGAACAGACCGTGAACTACACCGCACCTGACACCTGCCCGCGTGACGGGCTCCCCTGGAGAGACCACACCCCCGGCGAGACGGCTTACTGCTCGGAGTTCATCGCGGACGAGATGATGCAGCTCGTCGCCGCCTCCCGGGTCAGCCGGAACGGGGGCCGACGATGACGCAGCCGCTCCACGACCGCATCCCGGTGGGCAGCGTCTGGGCCGACAACTACCCGGGACTGACCGGCCGCACCCTCAAGGTCAAGACGGTCTGGTCGGAAACGAGCACCGTGGACGTGTACGTGTACACGCTGCCCGTCAAGATCCAGATGGAGGTGGACGCCCGCCCGCCCCACCAGCGCCGCCTCCGCAACCTGCAACTGACCAGGACCGTCACCGGCATCCCGTCCGAGTTCTTCGGTGAGCGGTTCGAGCTGGTGACGCGCTCGACTGAGATCCCCGACGACCTGATCGCCCGGCTGTTCGAACAGCCGGGCAGCGCGATCGCCCTTCCGGCCTGGCGGAACACGTGCCTGCCGGCGTCGACGCTGGAGGACGACGAGCTGCCGCAGCGGGTCCGCTACGCGTTCACCGCGATGTCACCGGCGGTCGGCACGGTCGTCGCTCGTGCCGCACTCGCTGAGCTGGGTATCCGTAACCCGTCCGCCGCTGACGCGCTGTGGCGGGAGATGCGGGACGCCGGATACCGGATGCTGCCGTACCGGGAGCCCGACGTGTGCCGGCGGGCCGGGTGCGGGATGGCGGCGCTCGCCAGGGTCGGGTCCCTGCGCCCCGGCCACGACGCCGTCTACTGCTCGACGGCGTGCCGCGAGGTCGCCGAGGCCATCCGATGAGCGCCCGGCGGGTCAAGCGGCTGGCCGAGCCGCGCTGTGACCACCACATGGCGGCCGCGATCATCCATCACCAGCACCAGGACCGGATCGCGGTCTCGCGCCGTGACGACCCGGTGGGGGAGTACATCCTGCCCGGCGGCCACCTCGACACGTCCGGCGTGCCGAAGACGGTTGCGATGCTGACATGCCGCCACCTGGACGTGCCGGTTAAGAAGGCGGAGCTGCTCAGCTCGGAGGTGCGCGACGACGCGTGCTCCCGCCCTCCCGGCGTCGGCGGGACCGGGCACCGCTGGTGGGTGTTCGCCATCGAGACCGACATCAACCCGTGGCATCGGCTGCCGGACGCCGGCCACATCCCGGGGACGATCGCCACCTGGTGGCTGTCCCGCATCGACGTCCAGGCGGCGGCGCAGAGGTCCGCTGATCTGGCGACCGGGGTTCTGGCTCTCGACGAGTGGGAGGCCAGGCCCGGGTTCGACCCGGCCTATGTGCGGCTGCTGGCCGCGCATGGCTGGGCTTCGCTGACCGGCGGGGAGCTCGAAGCGATCGAACAGCTCGCCCGAGCCGGGCTCTCCGCCTGACCACACACCATCACGAGAAAGGGAACCAATCATGGCTACGACGACGACCGCGGCGGCTGCGGCGCCTGGCGGGTTCGAGCCGGAGCCTCTGCTGACTCCGGCGGAGGTCGCCACGATGTTCCGGGTCGATCCGAAGACGGTGACCCGGTGGGCGAAGGCGGGCCGGCTGTCCAGCATCCGCACGCTGGGCGGCCACCGCCGCTACCGGGAGATGGAGGTCCGGGAGCTGCTGACCGGCAGATGACTGCGGCTCTCGTCTTGAGTAGTGCTCTTGCGGGCCCCCAACCACTTGCATCCTTAAGATAGCGTGCTATCATAAAGATGTGAGGCGGGCGGGGGCCCGCTCCACACGCACCTGACACCCCACGCTCACCCTCGGAGGAGAGCAAATGATCAACCGCAGAATGCTGCGCGCAGCCATGCTCACCACCCTGGCCACCGCAGGCACCATCGCCGTCAACGCGCCCGCCGCCTACGCCGCACAAGCGCAGGCAGTCCGCGCAGCGACAGCAGTGCGATGGGCCAACGGCCAGGTCG
Organism: Nonomuraea salmonea; assembly: GCF_042428605.1. NCBI lineage: Bacteria > Bacillati > Actinomycetota > Actinomycetes > Streptosporangiales > Streptosporangiaceae > Nonomuraea > Nonomuraea salmonea. The sequence goes on along the minus strand of NZ_JBHMCF010000057.1, from coordinate 34,166 downwards.
GCGACCCCTACAGGTGGGGTGGCGCAGGCCCGCACAGCTTCGACTGCTCCGGCCTCACCATGTACGTGTGGCGCCGCGCCGGAGTCAAACTCCCCCACAACGCGGCAGGCCAGTACCGCGCCGTCCGCACCAAGGTCTCCTGGCGCAACCTCAAGCCCGGCGACCTCATGCTCCTCTACGGCTACGGCCACGTCGGCATCTACGTCGGCGGCGGACGCTGGGTCCACGCCCCCGGCAAGGGCCGGCCCGTCCGCAAGGAGTCCATCCACGGCTGGGTCCGCAGCAAGTTCAACGGCGCAGTTCGTCCCGGCATGTAACACCCAGGGCCGCCGGCCAGCAACCCGCTGACCGGCGGCCCCCGCCATTCCCAGACCCACGCCGCCACCCGGGCGGCGTGCACAGCCCAGGCCCGCCTGGGACCGCAACACACCTGACACCCGGCAGAAAGGACACACCGCCATGGCCCTCGGATTCGGCAGGAAACTCACCCCGGCAGAGATCGAAGCCAACAAGCAGATGGCCAAGAGCGCCCGCTCCGTCGCCAGCAAGTGGTCCGGCAAGGGCGAGCAAGGCGACGAGATCGCCGACGCCTACACGCAGACGGCCGAGCGCGCCGAGCGCCGCGTCCGGCGAGGCCGCGCATGACCGCCCGCCGCACCCCGAAGCAGCACGTCACCGACGAGCAGTACGCCGCCGCCGCCGACACCGCCGCCCAGAACGCCGCCAAGGACGGCCGCCCCATCGACGCGCTGATCCTGCTCATGGTGGCCGACACAGCCAAGAACGGCTGACCCGCAGGGGCCCCGGACACCCGCACCCGGGGCCGGGGCCCCCGGGTTGAACGACCGTTGCACGACCGTGGCACAACACCACCCCACAAGGGGCCGCCCGCGTCGCGAGCTCGAGAACGCCGCGGCGCACGACGCGAACCCGGGGGCCGCACCTGACATCGCCTGAAAGGACGAGAGACCACATGGCCAACACCACCGACCCGCTAGTCCGCGACATCCACGACGCGGCCCGGCACCTGTCCACCCTCCTGGTCGGCGCGGCCGACGAGCAGCGCGGCCACATCGCCGCCGGCCACCTGCGGAAAGCGGCCGACATGGTCGCGACCGCCGTCGAGGTCGCCGAGCTGCTCATCGCCGCCCAGGCGGCGCTGGCCGACGCGCACAGCGACCCCGCCCAGGCCGCCGCCGACCCGTCCATGCGCGCCGGGTGGGAGCGAGCCTCCGGGCACGCGCGAGCGGCGCTGCTCCTCCCGCCCGCCTGGCGGGCCCGGCTCGCGGCGCCCATCGAGGTCGAGGAGTACGCCGGCGACCGTGACGCAGCGGCGTACGCGGCGGCTCTGCAGAAGTACGCCGCCCGGCACGGCGCCGGAGACGTGATGGTCTTCCACGGCGAGCGCTTCCCCCAGATGCCGCTGCCCGGGTCGGCGGGCGCGCTGGCCACCAGCCTGGGGTTCGACGAGTGGGACGCGGAGGTGTGCCTGGAGACAGCGCTGATCCTGATCGCCCTCTCCACCGACCAAGAGTCCGCGTAGCGTCGGCCGAGGCCGACGTCCGCACGACGCGAAACCGCGAAACAGAAACGGAGCCACCATGAGCACGTCCGAGACCGTCGCCCAGTACGAGGGCGACGACAGCCGCACCTACGAGATCGACCACCTGGGCATCGGCACCCCGAGCCATCGCGGCGAGTACGCCGTGTACTGCGAGGGCCAGCAGGTCGCCGACTTCATGGCTTTCGGGACGCTGCTGAAGCCCGAGTGCCAGCCGCCGCTGCCCAGCACGCCCGAGCTGATCGCGATGGCCAAGCAGGCCGTCCGGGAAGCTAAGGAGGACTGACCGTGGCGATCCCGTCCGGATGCCCGCCCAGGGAGCACTGCGCGAACTGCCGCCGCCAATCCCCGCGAGACGGGGTGTGGCAGTCGGCGGACGGCGAGACCGTCTGCTCGATGGACTGCTGGGACGACGTGTCGTCGGGGGACTACGGCCCCCACTACGACGACCACCTGGAGAACAGCGGATCGTCCGGCTACTCGTACGACTACGACTAAGGACCGGGGCCGACACCAGCGCGGGGCCGGCAGCAGGGGCACCAACCCCTCTGCCGGCCCCGCGTCGCGTCGAGGCCTCCACCACGGCGGACGACGCGAACCCCGCGCCCGCCCCGGCCGCCGCCGCTACCGTGACCGGCATGACTTCCGACACCTCCGAGGACCAGGCCCCCGCCGCCCTCCGCCTCATGAAGCTGAACGGCGTGGTGGACGACGACCTACGGCACGCGATCAGCGCGATCACCGCCGCCTACCTGGCCGGCGCGAACGACCCCCAATGCTGGGGGGAGATGCTCGCCCGGCTGACGATGTTCTCCGGCAATCTGGCCGCCCGCTGCCAACTGCTGGCGCGGGACCTGGCCGACGCCCACACCGACAGCGCCGTCCTCGCGGAGGCGGCCGAGCTGGCGACCCTCGGCCCGCTCGTGATGAGTGTCCCCGACCACGTGTACGCCGAGATCGCCGACGCCGACGCCGACACCTACTACGACGAGGTCATGACCCACGTGACCGTGCGGGTGCCGCCGATCCGGGACGTCGAGCACGTCCTGTACGGCAACGGCCGCCGCATCGTCTGCTGGGACCAGGACGCGCAACAGCCCGAACTCGTCGTGTACGGCGGCGCGACGAGCGACGAGATCAAAGCCGACCTGGACGCGGAGGGCTGGGTTCCCCGGCCGCGCTTCTACTCGCCGCAGCCCGGCGTCGAGTCGCGGTTCTACGCCCTCGCCAACGGCGACCAGGTGTACGACGGGTACGGCCGCAAGCTCCCCAGCCTGCCGGTGCCCGGCGGCAGCGGCTCCTGATGGCGGTCACGTACGACAGCGCCTGCGCGGGCGTCTGCCCCGGCTGCTCAACCACGTAGCACCCAGGCCCGCGTCGCGCCGCCTGCAGCTCGCCGGCGCGCGACGCGAACCTCGTCAGGTTTCCCGCCCGCCTGCCCTGGCCGCCCACCTGTCGTACCGGCGGCGTGCTGGACAGCGCTGGGCGGCGGTCGTGGCGTTTCTGGGGTTCGCTGACCCTTGTACGTGGCGGTAACTTCCGGGAACCATGCTTCTCGCAAGTAGGTGGGAGGGTCCGAAAGCGGCCCGCCACCCATACCGATGTTCAACAGCGCGTTGACAACGGCGCGTTGAAGGTGTGCGGTGGGTGGCATGACGACAGCCGACAACCCCCGCACCATCGAGCACGCGATCCGGGAACGCGTCCGCGCCGCCCGCGACGCGCAGCTCCGGCTCATGACCCGCTACGGCGACGAGCACGCCCAGCGATGGGCCTCCCAGCCTGACAACTCGCCCCGCACCTCCCCATACACGCTGCTCGGCGACATCCTGTCCCCCCGGGCGAGGGAGGACGCCCCCGACCCGACCCGGCAGGACTGGAGCGACGCGCTCCGCCAGGTCGGGCCGGCCCGCCGCGACCTCGACGGCCTGGAGACCAACATCCTCATACGAGCCCGCGCGGCCGGGCTCACCTGGCGCGAGATCGCCGACGCGCTGGGCCTCGACAGCCCCCAAGCGGCCCAGCAGCGCGCCCGCCGGCTCGGCGCCACCACCGACGAGACACCCGACGAAACCCGAGAGGTATGAGCGATGCCGCAGCAGGACCGGCCCGGCCCTCCGTTCAACGACCGCGCCGAGTACGAGCAGGCCGTCCGCCTGGCCGCCGCGCGGCAGCGGATCGCCCACGAAAACACCGGACTCCCGGCCTGGGACGACCTGCCCCCGGAGGATCAGAGGCCCGGCGTGGTCGCCGCGCTCCACTACCTGCGCGCCTACCAGCTCGCCGGCCTCGACCACCAGCTCGACCACCGGGACGCCGCCGCCCCCAGCGAGTTCGCTCTCGAAAGCGTCCGCCGCGCCTGCAACGCCTGCACCGGCCTGCACGGGACCACCGTGGTCCTGGAGGCGGCCCGCCTGCTCGACGACCTCGCCGCCACGGCGGAACGGCACGGCCACGACCTCGACATCGCGATAGCCGGCCTCGCCTCGTACGCGGCCGACACCGTCACCAGCAGGTACGACCGGCCGAAGCCTGAGCGGAGCGTCGACGAGGTGAACGCGTTGCTTCGGCACCTCGCCGACGCGTTCACCGACGCCGGCCTCACCACCACGGCGTGCGAGGTCCGGGCAGGCGTGGCGGTCGCGCCGATCCCCGGCGTCCGCGCCTGGGGGCCGGACCGTACGACAGGGCTCGCGGTGTCGATCTTCCTGGACAGCGGCTGGGAGCTGACGGTCAACCGGCCCGGCGCCCCCCTGACGTCCATCTACGCACCCGCCACCAGGGAAGGCGCGCGGGACGTCGCCACCATCGTCAGGGACGTCCTGCACGGCGTCATCCCGGACCCTTTCCGGCCGCGCGGCTGGTGAACAACCCGCGAACGCCTGACAGCGCTTCTCAGCGCCGCCCTCCCGCCCCCATCCCGTCTATCCGGCCATGCCGAGTTAGGTCGTCTCCGGCCATCTCAGCGCCACGAATTCGGGTAGGAGGCGGCTCACAGAGTGAACAGGGCGCTACAACGCCCCGCACCTAAGCGGTGGGCCCGTCCCCCGGAGTAGGAGGGGACGGGCCCAGCTTTTCCCGCGTCGTCCACCGCGGCGTACTCGAGCGCGCTACGCGAACCCGAACGGTTTGCGTAGCGTCGAGCTCGACGCCGCGGCGGACGACGCGAACCTAGATCTTGGGGACTCCGCACTTCGGGAAGCTCTCGCCCCGCCCGCACACGTCCCACACCGCGCGCGGCACCCGCAGAGCCCCCTCCACGCCGCCCTCACCGCGCAACTCCAGCAGCCACCGCTCCGGGCTCTGGCCCGCAGCCCACTCCTTGCACGTCCCGGCCGGCGTCCACGACGTGCACACCAGGCGAGCCCACTCCGGCGGCTCGTACCGGCGAGACACCACCACGCCCGCGTCCGGCGCCGCCGCGCACCCCGCCATCACGCCCAGGGCGGCACCGGCCACCAGCATCAGCCCGCCCCTCACTGCACCCTCACGGTCGTCGTCGAGAAAGCCAGCGGCGCCGCGTTCCTGCCGAGCCCGACGAACGCGCTCACCACGACCTCCTCCCCGGGCTGGTAGCCGCGCCCCCGGTAGACGAGATCCTCGACCTGGCGGCCCTCCCCGTCGTGCCGGGCGTACACCGGCGCGTACAACGTCCCGACCGTGCCGTCCACCATCGCCGACAGCACCACGTCACGCGGGACCGCACACCACAGCGCCACCTGCAGCCGCAGCCCGCCCGGAATCGACGTCGCCGACAGCGCCTCCACCCGGTCCCCGGCCGGGACCAGCGAGTCGGTCACCACGCCCATGCTGCGCAGCAGCCGCAACACAAACCGTCGCACCGCTACCTCACGACCAGCTCGTACGAGCGGGACACGACCATGCCGCTCGTCGCGTAATCCAGCAGCGCCGCCGTCGCCGTCGCCCGCTCACCGGCCGCCCACCGCGCGCCGAGCGCGCCCACCGACGTCGGCAGGACCTGGCGCGGGTCGCAGCGCAGCGGCCCCACCAGCCCGATCACGTGCCGCCCCTCCCGGTTGGACGCCGACACCGCGATCGCCACGTCACGCCAGGACGAGCACCGGTAGCCGAGCCCGACCCGGATCTCGTCGCCGCGCACCGCCACCAGCCGCGACACCGTCACCTGCGGCGGCGTCGAGGCCGCCGCCGACGCGGTGGCGCCAGCGGCCACGAGGAGGCAGCCGGCGACCGCCGCAGCGGCCCGCCCTGCCGCCGCCAGGTAGGACCTGCGTAGATGCACAAGATGTCTCATGGTCATCATCTAAGCGGCGCAGGTGAACGGGACGGCGGAGCGCCGCGCCCTCGACCCGCGTCGTCCGTCGGCGAGCTGCGGCCGCCGCGACGCAAACTCCGGGTTCGCGTCGCCAGCTCGAGACCGCCGCGGCGGCGACGCTCGTCCTTCGGCCACGGTGCGCCCGCCCTACACTGGCCTGCGGTGCGCGGCCCGCAGGCCCGCACCCCGAAAGACGGACGAGTAGGGGAGTGGCCAGGTGGCTGCACGACTGCGCGAATACCTGGTGACGCGCCAGGTCGCCCGCGCCTACTGGGAGGACGACGCCGCCCGCGCCGTCCTGCTGGAGACGATGAGGCAGGCCATCCGCGACCAGGCCGTAGCCGATGGCCACGACCGGCTTTACTACCCGGGCTACACCACCGGCCTGGCCGACCCGCTCGTGATCGTCACGATGGTCGCGCACGGCCGACGCCGCAAAGACGCGCCGCGGACCCCGCGCCCTGCCGCCCTCCCGCAGATGGTCCGCCTGCCGACCGGTGACGTCTGCACCCTCTACTGCACGGGCCTGGCCACCGGCGGGTGCGGCCCGCACTGCCCGATCTGCGACTCCCGCCTGGTCGACCAGGCGGGAGTCGATGGCGCGGCAACTCCTGCTGGCCTACCGTTGACGGCGTGAGCACGGAAGACGCGAGCGCGGAAAGCGCGTCTCGGTCGGCATCACCGTGCCCGGCACTCGAACCTGAAGAAAGGCGGCGCCATGCCTGTCAACGACTCCCAGGTGCGATCCCCGGAGTTCTGGCAGCGGGTCCGTGTCGGATCGGCTGCCTTCGCCGACGCCGACATGAGGGTCGCCATGCTGGGCGAGTTGAAGCGGAAGCTGCGCCAGGAAGCGAGCGACGCCGGATATGACCTGCCGGCCATCGAGCATTCGGCGTCTCGTCTCGGCGAGATGGTGACGGTCACGGTGCGCGCCCGCGGCCGGCGCCGTTTCCCCGAGCCCGCACCGGTCTACTGCATCGGCGGGTGCGGCCCGCACTGCCCGATCTGCGGCTCCGCGTAGCGGCCCGGGCAGCTGCAGGCGGCGCGACGCGAACCCCTTTGAAACGACCGGCGCCCCTCCCGATTCGGCGTCCTGCTCCCGAAGCTGACCCCAGCCCCAAAGTAGCTGTGTGAGTGATCACGATTGCGGTTCGTGATGAATGCGGCGGGCAAGTCCGGGGTCGGCTTGATCGGACGCGGGCGCTCCAAATTCGCTTCCGCAGGTCGGGCCATGGTTTTACCGTTGGTCCATGGGCGCCAGGCGTGAGAGGTCCGAGGAGAGCCCCATGATGGCGGTCGAGAGCTTGAAGTGGGACCCGTACGGGTGCCGGTCGCCTCGGCCGCGCGTGGTCGACTTCGCCACGGTGGGAGCGGCCGAGCTGGAGCTGATGAGCGAGGGCGGGGAGTACTTCATCCGGCTCACGCCGAGCAACGGCGGGACCCCCCTGGAGAGCAAGCGCGGGGTGTCCGCCGAGGTGCGTCAAGTCTGGCGAGACCTGACCGGCCGGACGTAGCCGCGTGCCCGCCGGCCGCCCGGCGTACGTCACCGGATGAGCGGCGGGCGGGTTGTCGGGGTTGGGGTTTGCTGCCGGGGCGGCCTACGAATCCTTGGCGTCTGCGAGGGTCTTGTGGACGACGCCGATGGAGACCTTGACGCCGGCGGCGATGGTGCGGATGGATTCGCCACGCTGGCGGCGGGCGAGGATGGCGGCGCGTTTGTCGTCGTCGACCACGGGGCGGCGGCCGCCGACGCGGCCTCGGCGGCGGGCGGCTTCGAGGCCGTCTTTGGTCTTGCGGACGATGTCGCGGCGGCGGTCTTGGCCCGCTGGTAAGAATCGCGCCACGCGGCCCAAACGAGCGGCATCGCCCCAGGTCACGGCGTGCGACCGTGCCACCCGCCGAGGGCCGGTTTCGGTCCGGACGTTCGGGGATGAGTCAGGCGCGCAGCCGCTCGATAACGCTGGACCGGGCGTTTCCGCAGGTCGCGCTGCTCGCTAACTGCTTTTATGTCAAGCGGTCCGGGGGCTCCCGGTTACGCAGCGCTGCTTTGGGCCGTGCGGCGCGATTCTTACCAGCACCCCGACATGTCCAGTGGTTGAACACATAGGTGCGGGACATTGCTCAGTCCACTACCTATCCCTCTCCATAACCTGTATTATGGAGACCGTTGGATCTTGGTTTCGACCCTTGGAGGACGCCGTTCCATGACCGCCACCCACGCCACCGCCACCCGCCCCCGTCCGGCCGAGCCCGTCCGCAAGCCCCGGCCCCGTCCGGGCGAACTGGCGGAGGACTACAACGAACGCATGATCGCGTGGCGGATCATGGAGCGCGCCGGCGTCGAGATGAAGAGCGTCCGCTCCCGCGCGGCCAAGGCCGCCGAACTCATCCGCCTGATCCGCGACGTCGGCTTGCCCGGCCGGCCCGATACCGCTTTCCCCGCCTCCCAGGAGGCTCGCATCGACGACTGGCTCGCCAAGCTCGCCACCGTTGCGGAACTTCTCGAAAGCGTGGACATCGACGCTTGGAAGCCCGAAATCCTGGCGGAGATAGAGCAGTGAACCGGCTCGGCGGGGCGAGCCGGACACGCTCCCCCGCCGAGCCTCCTGGCACCTGACGCCCACCAAGGAAGGCGCACACCATGACCGCGACGACCGCGACGACCGTGACCGGCGACGCCCTGCCGGACGAGCCCGGCCGGTTCCTCATCACCACCTACCTACGGCTCCGCCCCGACCTGGAGGAGTACCGGCAACACGTCTGGGCCGCGGCCAACGCCGGCGGCGTCCGCGCCCGCCTTGACTGGCTGGACATCCACAAGCCGCTCAGCGTCCCCCGCCGCACCGAGATCACCTACGAGCGGGGGCTGCGGCCGGTGCACGTCGCCTCCGACTGGCAGATCTGGGACGACGGCTCTCTGTCCCGGGCGATCTACACCCGCTGGGACGAGGAGCGGCCGCGCTGCCTGTCCCTCGCCGCCGAGCACGCGATCGGCATGATCGCCCGGTCCGGCAAGACGTTCTCCCGCGACGTGTGGCACCCGCTGCGCGAAGCCACCGCGCACGTCGCGCACCGGCTGGAGAAGGCCGCCACGCCGCCGGACCACCCGCGCAACCTCAAAATGACGGCGTCGGAGGGCTGGCCCGGCGTGGCCGAGCTGGTCCGCCACGACTACACGCTGCCCGGCGGCGCGACCAGCCTGTGGCTGGTGATCGGCGCCGAGCACCCGATCGACGGCGGCGGCGAAGACACCGACTACCTGTACGACGTCCACCTGTACGAGGAGGACGCCCGCGCCTCCTACCAGGCCGCGCTGACGAAGTACGTCGGCTAACACCGCGTCCGGCCAGGAACCGCATCACGAGAAAGAGAGAACCCTCATGACCGATAACCCCGTCCTCGCCGCCCTGCTCCAGCACGCGCGGACCGTCAGCCGAGACGCGATCACCGCCACCCGCCAGGTCAAGGAGCGCAGGGAGCGCCTCGCCGCCCTCGCCGACGACGACCCGGCCCGCCCCCAGGCGCAGGACGACCTCGACACGGCCCGCCGCACCTGGGAGGCCCTCGCGGCGCAGCACGACGCGACCGTGCTCGCGCTCGCCCACGCCCTGTCCGGCCTGGAGAAGCGCCGCACCATCGACGCCTATCAGGACTGGGCGACGGACCTCATCCACGCCGACGACTGGCACCAGCACGTCCGCGATCTGGGCTGGAGCCTCAACACGTTCGACGGCGTGATCGGATGAGCCGCCTGCCCATCCGTAGCCTCGCGCGGCTCGCCGCCGCGTGGGGCTCCCCCGAGGTGGAGCGGCCGGTCTACTGGCGGCCTCTCCTGGCGCGCTCCTCCTGGGGGCTGCTGCTCATCACCCGGGGCCGTCGCGACGACCCGCCGGCCCTGCCCGAGCGCGGGCCGTCCATGCGGCTGTCCGCCGAGTGGACGCGCCGCACCGGCGGCGACCTCACCCCGCAGCAACTCCTGCACGAGCGGATCAGCCAGCATCTGCGCGCCCACGCCGCCGAGCAGGGGCAGCTCGACGTCCCCTACGCGGCGGCGGTCGCGGCCGACGCCGCCGTCTCGGCGCTGACCGAGTGCGGCGTCGATGTGGCCGCCCTGACGATCCAAGACGACACAACGATGAAGGAGGCAGGTCAGTGACCACGAAGAACGCCAACCGGCTCCGGGCCTACTGCGAGCACTGCGGCGGCGTCATCCCGCCCGGCGAGGGCGAGCGGTGCGCGCCGTTCGGCGTGAAGGAACGCGCCAAGCTGCACAGCCTTTGGGTCCACCAGGAGGAGTGCGCGGCGGGCTACGCCGAGCTGCTGCGGTGGATGGCCGCCGCCGCCCACGCCGAGCTGACGGTCAAGGGCCGCAACCCGGACCGGCTGACCGAAGGGGAGCTGCTGGAGGCCGCCCGGTGCAGCAGCACCCTCACGATGCTGAGCGTCACGCCGTTCGACGGGCTGGCACGGCACGTGAACCTGCACCCGCAGTGGGACGTCGAGGCGCTGCCTGAGCAGGGCTGGAAGGAGTACCCGGCGCCGGGCCGCGCCCGCGTGTTCGTCCGCCCGGACACGGGCGCGGCCACGGTCCACCCCGTGGACTCGTTCTTCGCGTCGCCCGGCGACGAGAAGAAGACCATGAGGTCCAACACCGTCTGCGGCCAGTACGTCGTCCTCGACCGTGTCGGCAAGCTGTCCGCGCAGCTCGTCGCCACGATGCTGGAAAGCGCCGCCCCCACCCTCGACTCCGCCCAGGACGGCCGATGAGCCGGCCGCACAACCACCCCGCCCCGTCGCCGGCTCCGGCTGGCGGCGGGTGGGCCGAAACCCAGCCGGGCCTGTGGAAGCACCGCGACGGCCGCTACGTGATCCTGCGTTTCGTCGTGCCGGCGGACCGCCCGGAGCCGGTGTTCGTCCTCCGCAAGCTCATCCCGGGCATGCCCCACCGTCTCGGCTATTTTCTCGGCGAGCACTACGGCCTGGCCGACGCGCAGCAGCACGCGGAGAGGGACGCCTGGGCGGAAGCTCACGGGCGCGACAGCAACGTGCCCGAAACCCTGCCCGGCGCGCTGGCCGTCGAGCGGTTCTTCCTGCCGATCTCTAACGGGACCGAGGTCGCAGGGCTGGCCGTCGTCCGGGAGGAGGGCCGCGTCTACGCCCGCGTCGTCGCGATGGGCCGCGTCACCGACGCCTACGAGCTGAGCACGTTCGCCCAGGTCGACGTCACCGACGTCGCCGAGCAGGAGCGCGCTGCCCTGCTCGCCGAGATCGACCGGCTCAAGGGCCGGATCGACGCGATGGAGGACGACTGCACGCTCCTCTCCGCGCTGCAAGCCGCCGGCGTGGACAACTGGGACGGCTACGGCTACGCGCACGAGCTGATGAGGGAATGGGACCAGGGGGACGGCAGGTGACCGACTCGTACGACGGTCTGCCGGCGCCGGCGGCGGCTCCCGCCGTCGAGCGCCCGCGGGCCGGTATCCGGCGGTGGCTCACCGACGAGGAGCGGGCCGAACTGACCGAGGACAAGGCGGTGCGCACGTCTGTGTTGCGCGCGGTCGGTGAGGGCTCGGAGTCGGCCGGCCTGGTGGCGACGTGGCTGAACACGATCGACTCGGAGAACACCCGCATCAATTACGGCTCGGACCTGCGGGCGTTCGTGGAGTGGCTGCGCGACCGCCACGGCGTCGGCATGGACGACGCGCCGATCAATCTGCTCGCGGTCAATCTCGACGTGGCGAGCGCCTACGCCGACGCGATGCGGGACATGGCCGGCCGGTACGGCAAGCCGCTGTCGGCCAAGACCAGGGCGCGGCGGCTGGCGTCGCTGTCGGCGTTCTACCAGCACCTATGCCAGAGGCGGAAGCTGATCCCGCACAACTTCATGATCGATGTGGAGCGGCCCCGGTACGCGAAGGATGGGGTGACGGCGGCGCGGGAGCACGGCGAGCTGGCCCGCATGATCGAGGCGGCGGCGGAGTGCTCTCTGCGGGACGTCGTGGTGGTGCTGCTCATGTACGTGTCGATGCTGCGCGTCAGCGAGGTGTGCAACGCGCGGGCGGAGAACCTCGGCGTCCAGGAGGGCCGCCTGGTGCTGCGTGCCGGTGTCAAGGGCAGCAAGGAGCGGCACGAGCCGCTCGACCCGGCTGTAGCCGACGCGGTCATGCTGTACCTGGACGGGCGCACGTCCGGGCCGCTGGTGCTGAGCGACGCGGGCGAGCCGCTGCGGCGTCACCATGTGCCGCCCATCCTGAAGCGGGTGGCCAAGCATGCCGGCGTCGCCAACCCGGAGCGGTTGCACGCCCATGTCCTGCGCACGTCCGGCATCACGCGGCTGCTGACCAAGGGCAAGCCGCTGCATGAGGTGCAGCGGAAGGTCGGGCACGCCTCCCCCACCACGACGGAGGGGTATTGGCGGCGGGTCAACGGGCTGGCGACGGACGCCGCGTTGTCGGCGGAGCTGGCCGCTGAGCTGCCGATCGCGGCTGCGGTGGAGCAGGTGCGGGCTCGGCGTGAGGACCAGGAGGCGGGCTGACCCCCCACCACCATTTGACGTAGATAAGAGAGAGCAATATCATTACTACATCGAGTTGAGAAGGAGTTACCCATCATGACGATCGTCCTGTGCGAGGCCCACACCCCCGCCCTCCAGGCCGCCGGCAAGTCCGGCGCCCACCTCGAAACGGCCGACTGCGTCTGGCCGCACGAAGTCACGCCGCCCGGCCCCATCCCCTCCCTCGGCCACCCGCTCCGCGTCACCGACTGAGGGCGAAGAAGAACATGGACGAGATCGCGCCCGGCGCGGCGCTGGCGAGCGAGTCCCTGCGCGTCGGGGTGACGTTCCTGGTGCACGGCGGCATCCTGTGCGACGCCGACCCGGACACGTGCCGGTGCCCCGTCCCGCACCCGGACTTCATGAGCATCGAGGTGCGGCCCGTCACCGTGCTGCGCGAGGACGAGCCGTGCGAGGACTTCTTCGGCAGGCCGATGACCCGGTACTGGTGCCGGGACGACCTGACCGGCCGGGAGGGCTACCAGATGTTCGGCCCGAAGGGGGCTGTCCGCCTGGAGCCGGATCCGCCGGCGTTCGTGCTGGCGGAGGAGGCGGGGATCGAGCTGCCTCCGCTGCCGGATGTCGATCAGTTGATCCGGGAGCAGAACGAGGAGGCGAACCGCACCCCCCACACTTGACGTAGATAAGAGATCTTCATATCATAAGCACCGCACCTGACACTGTGACCGGGAAGGACCCGCACCACATGCCCAACACCCCGCTCGTGGCCACGCTCGACCGCCACGGCCAGTTCCGCGTCCACGCCGCCACCTGCGCGGACGCCGCCGACCCCTACAGGCAGCACACCGACCCGTTCCCCGTGCAGGCCCGCACCCGGCGAGACATCGCCGCCGAGCTGAGCCACGACCTCATCGAGGAGGGCAGCCTCACCATCGACGAGGCGCTCGACTACGTGGACTTCCTCCCCTGCTGCAACCCGCTGCTGCTGGACGAGCCGGAGACGGCCGCCCGGCGCTAGCCGGCGTCTCGCCGGGCCGGGCAGCCCACCAACTCCCGGCCCGGCGAGACCGACACCGCGAGGGAGGTGAACTCGTGAAGTTCCTGGCCCAGTTCATGATGGTCGCCGTCGTCATGGCCGGTCTCGTCGTCCTGCTCATGACCGTCCTGGCCGCCGCAGGAATCGGCGAATGGCCGACCTTCTGACCCCGGACCCATCTACCGCGCCTGACATCCGAAGGAGAAGCACGTGACCGACAGCACGACCAGCGACGCGATCCGGCAACGCATCCTGGAGTGGGCCCGCCTGATGGAGTGTGAGCCCGTCGTGGCGGAGGCCGCCATGGCGGCGCACAGCCTGTCCCCGGTCAGCATCTCCCACGGCTACCCGGAGAGCGACGACGACGTGGCCCGCCTCGAAAAGGTCGCGAAGCTGGCCTACGCCACCGGCCACGTGGCGCTCCGCCGGGGCGGCAACGACTACACCACGTACGTGTTCGGAGGACCGGACTCCGGCCAGACCGCCGCCGAGTTCGCCGAGCAGGTGGTGGCCATGGCCTGCTCGTGGTGGCGCGTCACCCTCACGCCGCAACCCGTCCGGCGCTGACCTCGACCACCCGCACCTGACACCGACACGAAAGACCAGCTAGTGAACGACGAGCACGGGAACGTGATGCTGGCCTCCTGCCAGAGGCCGCGCGCGTTCGACAAGTACGGCAAGCCCACGCAGCTGTGCGGCCGGCCGGGCGCGGTGTACCGGCCGGACCGGCTGGTCGCCTACCTGTGCGGCTCCTGCGCCCGCGAATGCCCCTGAGCACCACCACTGCACCTGACACCACTGCACCTGACACCCAGACGAGAGGACCGAGATGCGAGACACCACGAAGACCGAGACGGAGGGCCTGTCGGAGGAGGCGCTGGCCGCGCTGGACCGGCTCGCCGCCGCGTACGAGGTGGACGGCGACTAAGCCTCCCGCACCTGACACCAACCGAGACCGAGAGATAGGAGGCCGTATGGCCGTCAAGACCCCGCCGAAGAGCAGAAAGCCCAGCGTGAAGATCGTGCGGGTGCACGCCGACGAGTCGGTGTGCGACCACAGAATGAAGCCCAACGGCGGGCCGCAGCCCGGCAGCGGCTGTCCCGGCGCCAGCGGGTACGTGGCGAGATGCGGTTGCGGCTGCGGCTGGAAGAACGCCCAGCCCATCCGCGCGATCGTCGAGGAGAAGCGGTCCACGTACCTCGGCAGCCATCCGCACGAGTACGCCGTCCGCTACACCGACGAGGCCGGCGACACGGTGTACGCCTACAACCCGGAGATGGCCAGCCGGTTCGGCCGGAGCGACGCGTGGCTGCGGACGGGCGAGCTGCGGCTGTGGCAGGAGGACCGGCTGATCGAGGCGGACGCCGCGCTGGTGCGGCGCCGGCCGGGCACCGTCGAGTGGGAGATCGACCCGGAGTGGCAGAAGGATCAGGACACCTACGCCGCTCTGGCCGGCAAGGTCGAGGCGGCGTTCGAGGCGGGCGACCAGGAGGCGCTCGCCGCCGCCCGCGCCGAGCTGGCCGCCCACGCGGCGAAGGTCCACGACCGGGTACGCGCCGCGACCGCCCAGGCGGGCCTTCGGTGACCCGCCACGGGCGGGCCGCCCTGCTCGGGCGGGCCGCCCGTGGCGGTTGAAAGGGGGGTCGGCCCTGCCGGGTCGGCCCCCTCGTGTTTCTGCAGCGTGACCTGGCCATCACAGGTCGCGCGTATCCCGGACCGCGCCCCCACGGGCGTGGTTGGTTAGTCCCACCTACCTACCTAGCACCTGACACCCCTGGACGACACAGAGAGAGGAGACGCTGTGAGGCGCATCTACCCGGACACGGAGTTCGTGCCCGGCATGCCCGGTCTCGCGGGCACGATCAGCATCGGAGCGGTCGACGACACCGGCCGCGAGTTTTACGCGATCAACCGGGAGGTTGATCTCGTCGCGGTGGCGGAGCACCCGTGGCTGATGAGCAACGTCGTCCCGTTCCTGCCGGTCCGCCCGATCGACGGGCTGCCGCACCGGCTGGAGTGGGACCCCACCCACCCCGGCTACGACTACGTGCAGCTCCCGGGCTGGATCTCCGCCCGGCTGGAGGGCTGGATGTCGATCGGCTGGGAGACGCGCGGCGACAACCGGCTCTTCGGCTGGTACGGCGCCCGCGACGTGTGCCGCATCCATGACCTGTGGGGCGATGACTGGTCGGCCATGCCGCCGCAGATCCCCACCAGGATCAGCGAGATCGCGGACCTGTTCGACGACGCCGGCGTTAAGCCGCCGTCGATGGCGGACCTGATCGGGACCGGCCGGATCCCGTTCGCTGCGGGCGAGCACCACCCGCTGACGGACGCCTACTGCCACCGCGAGCTCCACCGGCTCGGCCTGGCCGCGAAAGCGGGGGCGGGCCGGTGAACACGCTGCGGCTGGTGGTGTTCGAGGTGCTCATGCCGGCGGTCGTGGTGTGGGCGGTCGGGTCGATGGTCGCGTTCGTCCTGGCCGCCAAGCGGCTGGAACGCCTCTACAACAACCCCTCCGGCCTGTGTGGGTCGTGCGCGCACGAGCGGAGGGGCCTGGTCTACCCGGAGACGTCGGCGCCGGGGCTCGCCGCCGCCCTGTCCTTGACGGAGGTCGCGTTCCGGCGGGCGCTGGTGTGGCCGGTCTACCCGTGGTGGCGTCGGCGGGTGCTGAACCTCGCCAAGTGCTCGGGCGGGGGCTGCAAGGCTCAGCGCAGGCCAGCCGGTGAGGGGGTGCGGTGATGCGGTGGTCGCGGTCCGCGTTCGCGGTGATGCTGGCTGTCCTGCTCGTCGTCTGGGTCGTGGAGATGGTGGCGCGGTGATGGGCAGGGAGCCGGAGTGGTGGCCGAAGATGGCGGACACTGCGTTCGTGCTGCTCATCGTCGTGTTGACGGTGGCGGCCATCTGGAAGGCCGTCGAGATCGTGCTGACCGGCTGGGGAGTGATCTCGTGACGGGCAGGGAGCGGCGGCTGCCGGACTGCCCGCCGTGGTGCACAGCCTGCCAGGGCCTGGGCCAGGCGGCGCTGATGGGTAAGGACCGCGCCCACTTCGGCTCGGTCGCCACGGTGTCGCCGGCGCGGCAGCCGGGGACCGGTATCGGGGTCGGCATCTACCAGCCGGGCCCGGAGTGGTCGGCCGCCGCTGCCGGGCCGGTGGTGCCGCCGCCGGTCGTGCTCGTGATGCACCAGCTCGGCGGGCCGAAACCCAATCTGCAGATGAGCGCGGAGGACGCCGACACGCTGGCCGGGCTGCTGGAGCGGGCCGACCCGTCGCCCGCGACGGGCGACCTGGCCCGCGGGCTGCGTGAGGCGTCCCGCGTGCTGGGCGACTGGCAGCAGGCTGGCCGGCGGGAGGAGGGGTCGCGGTGACGAGGCGCAGCCAGCAGATGCGGCGGCTCGCGGCGGCGCTCACCATGCGGGCGCTGGTCCCGGTGCGGATGCGGTGGCACCAGGCCCGCTGGGTGGTGTCGTGGATGGACGGCCCGACCCAGCCCGAGATGGAGCAGATGCTCCAGCGGGAGTTGCGCGGCCCGTTCGGCGAGTACGACTACAGCGCGATCGTGCGCGGCCACCCGGTGGAGATCGGCTACCAGAGGGATGCGTCGGCGCTGTCGTGGCCGATGCGGGCCGTGGCGGCGGTTCGGGACGGCCGGCTCGCCGCGCTCGGCGAGCCGGACGCGGACGCGGTGTACGAGTTCGTGCAAGAGCTGGTCGATGCGACGGCTTTCCCGGATCGGCCGTCGCATCCCGGCGACGAGGCCGCCTGCCTGGAGTTGGTCCTGGCGGTGGGCGGCTGGACGAGAGAGATGGCGCGGCTGCTGGCCGGGAGGCTGGCCGTGCCTGCACCTGACACCACAAGCGGGGAGAGGAGATCGAGATGAGTGAGGAGACGGCGAGGGACATGCAGCTTCGGGTCCTGCTCGCGGAGTACGACAGCCTCAAAGCCGAGCAGCGGTCCCGTATTCAGCAGCGCGACCACCTGGTGTACGCCACGCTGACGGCGGTAGCGGCGGTGCTGACGGTGACGGTGGCGGCGGGCCGGTGGGAGCTGCTGCTGCTGGGTCCGCTGGCCTGTACCGTGCTGGGCTGGAAGTACGTGCACAACGACCACATGATCACGGCTCAGGGGCAGTACGTGCGCGGCGGGATGGCGGCGCGGGCGGCTGAGCTTTCCGGGCTGAACGGCGGCGCGCAACGGCTCATGTTCGGCTGGGAGCTGGAGCGGGCGGCCGACCGGTGGAAGGCGTCGCGGCGCCGCTTCCAGCTCGCGGTGACGCTGGCGACGTTCTGCGGGCCGGCGGCGGCCGGGATGGTCGCGGTGTGGGCGCTGACGTCTCGTACGCCGCTCGTGCTGGCCGGGCTGGTGGCTGGAGCTGTGGCTGTGGCCGGTCTGGCTGTGCAGATCGTGCGCTACCGGTAGCGTCTGCTGGCGGGTGTCAGGCCCCGCCTCTTCCCCGAGCGTCGGCGGGAAGGGGCGGGGCCTTTTCGCGTAGCGCGCCGGCGAGCTGCGGCCGCCGCGACGCGTTCGGGTGGTGGTGGGTGGTCTGGTGGGATGGGACGCATGAGCAACGTGACGCTGACGGGCCGTACGGTGCACGAGCCGGGGACGTCGCGGGATCACCGGGGCGACGTGGTGCGGGATGCGGCCTGCCACCAGGCGTTCGGCGGGGTCGATGCGGGTCGGTGGCAGGAGACGGATCAGCCGGTGAACTGCCGGCGCTGCCTGCGGTTGGTGGCGGCGCAGCCCGCTGAGCCGCCGCCGTGGGAGGAGCTGCCCCTGTTCCCCGAGGTTGGGAGCGGAGACATTCCGGCGTCCTCCTCCTAAGAGCCGCCATGCCGTGGCATGGTCGGAGGGTGACTATTCCAAAACTTTCCGTGACCATGGCTGTCTGCGTGCTGGTGCCGGCAGCGGCGGCGTGCACGTCTACCCCGGCGTCGGCGGACCCTCCCGGCGTGCCGGCGACGGTCCAGGTGGCGTTCCGCCGCCTGGACGGGCTGACCGTCCGGGCGGAGACCAACGACGCGCGATACACGCGGGACGCGTTCCCCCACTGGTCGTCGCACGGGCACGGCTGCGACACGCGGGAGCTGGTGCTGATCCGCGAGGGGCGCGGCCGGGACGGCGACGGGCCCGCGGTGGAGACCGGGCCCGGCTGCCGGCCGCTGAAAGGCTC
Source organism: Nonomuraea salmonea (assembly GCF_042428605.1). Classification (NCBI taxonomy): domain Bacteria; kingdom Bacillati; phylum Actinomycetota; class Actinomycetes; order Streptosporangiales; family Streptosporangiaceae; genus Nonomuraea; species Nonomuraea salmonea. The sequence goes on along the minus strand of NZ_JBHMCF010000057.1, from coordinate 15,586 downwards.
CTGGTGGTCGCCGTACGACGGCGCCACCTGGACCGAGCCCGGGGACGTGGACATCGACCACATGGTGCCTTTGAAGGAGGCGTGGCGGTCCGGCGCCGCCGGCTGGAGCGTGGAGCGGAGGCGCGCGTTCGCCAACGACCTCGACGTCTCGCCGCAGCTTTGGGCGGTGACCGACAACGTCAACGCCTCCAAGGCCGACTCCGACCCGGCGGAGTGGAGGCCGCCCAGGACGGAGTTCTGGTGCCGGTACGCGAAGGCGTGGGTCGAGGTGAAGGCGCGGTGGGAGCTGGCGGCGCAGCAGGAGGAGGTCGAGGCGTTGCGGGAGATGCTCGGCACGTGCGGGGCGGACCAGTGAACGGCGAGTGCGGGCACGTCTTCCACTGCCAGGTGTGCGGGCGCGGCTCAGCGCTGGAAGCAGACCGCGAGCAGGGCTACTGTGCGCAGTGCGGGTTCGCGGGCGGGCCGCTGCGCGAAGGTGTGGCGCGGGTGACGGTGACCGCGCCAGCCGACGTCATCGTCAGGGCGCAGGAGCTGCTGCGGTCCAAGGGCGTTCCGCTCGCCGACGAGAAGCTCGCGCCGTCGCCGGATGGGCGCGGCGTGCAACTGGCTGCTCTGCTGGACGTGGCGGCGTGGTGCCTGGGCGGCTCGGCCGGCGCGGCGGCGCTGGCCGGTGACGGCCACGTGGAGGCGGCCCAGCTCGACAGAGACTTCCTGCGGGTGCGAGGGCACGCCCTGGCGGAGGAGCACGCGATGACCGCGCTGATGGCGGGGTGGGCGTACGGGTACGCGCTGGCGATGCTGGAGGCGGGCCGCGCTGATCTGGCCCGGCCGAAGGTCGAGTGGATGAGGGTTGCCGCTCGTGGCGTTCCGGATGCGGATCGTGTCGGCGGCGGGTAGCCTGCACGCGGTGCGAACGCTTGCACCGCAACTCGTCTGACCTTTCTGGTACGAGTTGGGGGAGAACAGTCGGCGGCCCCCGGAGAAGATCTCCGGGGGCCGCCGTCGTGTGCGCGGGGTGCCGCCCCTCCCCCAGGGGTGTTCGCGTCGCGGCTGCTGCAGCTGCCCGGGCCGCTACGCGGAAGCCGGGGGGTGGGTTAGGAGGGGAGCTTGGTGGCGTCGTCTGTCTTGACGTAGGAGGGGAGGTTGGTGGCGTCGTCTGTCTTGACGCCGGTCAGGTCCGCGCCACGCAGGTCCGCGCCGGCCAGGTTCGCGCCACGCAGGTCCGCGCCGCCCAAAACGGCGTCGCGCAGGTTCGCTTCGAACAGGTACACACGGTGCAGGTCCGCGCCGGCCAGGTACGCGGCGGTCAGTTTCGCGCCGATCAGGTTCGCGTTCTCCAGGTCTGCGTTCTCCAGGTTCGCGCGGGTCAGGTCCGCGTCGGTCAGGTCCGCGCCGGCCAGGTCCGCGCCGGCCAGGTCCGCGCCGGTCAGGTCCGCGCGGGTCAGGTCCGCGTCGCGCAGGTTGTGCCCGATGAGCTGCGCGGCCGGGATGCGTGCTCCCCACAGTCTGCAGGGGCAGGCTGTGCGCGGCCTGGACGGGTCTGCGGCCGATCCGCCGAGGCCGCCGAGGACGGTCAGGGCGGCTTGCACGTCGGTGTCCGGCTGCTCGGGGGTCTTGGCCTTGGGTTTGGGGTCGTGCTCGCGCACGTACGCCGACAGGACGTCGCCGATCGTTTCCCGGTCGCGTTCGGAGTCGTGTGCCAGCCGGCCCAGGGCGTAGATCGCGCCCAGCCGGACGTCGATCTTCTTGGAGCCGAGCTGTTCGATGGCTTTGGTGTACCGGTCGGTTATCTGCCCCTCCTGGGAGGTTTCCAGGGACCTGGCGGTGTAGGCGAGGCTGCCCGCGGTGAACACGAGGCCGAGGGCGACGCCCCAGGTGCTCGCGCGCTGGAGTCGTGTGCTGCGCTCGGCGATGAGCGCGTCGAAATGATCTTTGGGGTTCCGCTTCAGGTCCTCGACCTGGTCCGGCGTGAGCAGCGGCAGCGGCGGGAGGCTCCGGCGGCGGCTGGCCACGACGAGACGGATAGCGCTGGCGGACACGGTCACGCCGGTGAGGACGGCGATGAACGCGAGCGGGTAACGGGCTAACGCGTAGTCCAGGTCTGCGATGCCCTCGAAGTTCTGGAGGATGCGCGCCCACCAGGCGTCGATTTCGGGGCTGAGGGCGAGGATCGCGGTGGCGATGACGGTGGGGATGAGCACGCCGGTCGGCCAGATCAGGGCTCGGTGCAGGCGTGCACGCCGTGGCGTCACGGCGGTCAGTGGGGGGTGTCCCGGTCGTCCTGCTCGCCGGCCAGGTAGGAGCCTGGCGGGATCAGCTTCATCGGCTTGCCCATCGTCATGGTGACGAGGTCGGCGTCGGCGCTGGCCAGTGCGGCGCGGATCGACATGCCGCGGATCGAGTCGGCGACTCGCTCCAGGTCCTCGACGCTGTACTCGTCGGTGCGCCACCCGATCGAGGACATGTGTTCGGCGAGCAGGCGCAGGGCTCCTGCGGCGGCGAAGGCGTGCTGGGCGAGTGCGCCGGCGGCGCGCTCCCGGCCGGCGGCGTCGGGGTTCGGTGCGGGTTCGGGGGTGGTCACCGGTGGGCTCCCAGGGTCGGGGATCGTGTCGCCTTCGACCCTAGGAGGTCGGCTGGCGCGGCGGCGGACGATGACCGGAACCCCTTCCGGGTTCGCGTCGTCCGCCGCGGCGTACTCGAGCGTGCTACGCGATGCGTTAGGAGGGGTCGGTGTTGTGGCGGACGGTCAGGACGCCGCCGGCGCCGCGCCCCTTGATGCAGTTCACGATGACGCGCCGCATGGTGGTCGACGACGGGACCTCGTCCCAGGAGTGGGGCGGGCCGACGAAAAGCAGGGCCTGGCCGGCGTCGATCGCGGTGTCGTACCAGCCGGGCGCGACCTGCCCGCTGTAGGTGTACAGCGGGCTCGGGGACGGCCAGTTGATGGTGTAGCTGGGGCCGGGCCCGATGACGACTTCCCAGCGGGAGTCGTGTGGTTCGTCGAGGGTGGCCACGCCTTCGTCGTCGATGACCATGGGTCGCAGGCCGGTGTTCTTGACGGCGTGCAGGAGGAGCGCGTCGGCGAGCGGCTCGGCGGGCGACAGGTACAGGTATGGGGCTCCGCCGTAGACGATGGTGCGGCAGTCGAGCTTGAGGGTGCCATCGGTGATGGCGGTGGCGGTGACGTTGAGCATGGCGAGACTGTACGGCAGCCGGGGCTGGCATAGGTGGTAGTTGCACGGCGAAGCCCTCAGCTATGGGAGGCGGCCTGCGAGGGATAGCCGGCCAAGGGAGGAGCTGAGGGCTTCGCTGTGACGGGGTTGCGTGTCCGGTGTAGCTGTCGATCGGCCTCCACTCTCGGGGGTTGCTCGCGTGTCTGCCTGCCGTGCAGAACCTCCCCGCCTATGCGACCGCGTAATCAGACGGTTATGTGGTTGTGACTGCCGGTAACGGTGGGTGGTGGTCTGGGCGGGGTGCGGCACCTGCCCCGCCCAGGGGTTTCGCGTCGCCCGCCGTGGCGGTGAGCTCGACATGACGCGGACCTGGCTGGTGTGGGGTGGAGCGTCGGCAAAACCCTTGCCTAGGTGTGGAATGGTGTGCGGCCCTTACACCTAAGCGGGTGGCTGTCGCCTGCCACGATCACGGACATGTCGATCCGCAGCAAGATCTTCCTCGGCAAGTCCCGTCCGCAGACCATGACCCACGTCGAAGAGATCGACGGGACAGGGCGGCGGCGGACGCTGGTAGCGGCGGCGCAGATCATGAACGGTCCGCGGATCGAGCGGGTGACGCCGAAGCACGGCGCGAAGAAGAACGCGGTCAGCCAGGCGTGGCAGATGGACGCGTGGACGCTGCATGACGAGGTCGGCGAGCTGCGGTCGGCGATGGCGTGGCTGGCGGCGGGCGCGTCGGCGGTGCGGCTGGTCGCGGCCCGCCAGTCCGCGACCGGCGGCGACCCGGACCCTCTGCACGAGGGCGAGGTCGCCGAGCTGGTGGCGGACTGGGCCGGCGGGCGGGGCTCTCAGTCTCAGATCGTGCGGCGCGCCGCTCTGCACCTGGCGCTGGTGGGCGACACCTACCTGGTGGGCGAGACGGTCGACGCCGACCAGGTGCCGGCCGGGACGGTCCTGCCCGGCTCCCCCTCCCCCGGCGGGGACGGCGACGGTGTTGCCGGTGAAGGGTCGCGGGAGCAGTGGGAGGCGTACTCGACGCAGGAGATGCGGTACTCCGTGGCGGACGGTTGGCAGGTCAACGACGGGCAGTCCACCCGTGGCCTGGCCGACGCGCTGGTGATCCGCTGCTGGCATCCGCACCCGGCGGTGTGGTGGGAGGCGGAGTCGTCGGTGCTGGCCGCCAGGCCGGTGCTGTTCGAGCTGCGCGGGCTCGGCCAGTCGGTGATGGCGTCGATCGATTCACGGCTCGCCGGCGCCGGCCTGCTGGTGCTGCCGCAGTCGTTGACGTTCCCGGTCGGGCAGGCCGCGCAGGGCGGCGACGCGGAGGACGGCGAGGACCCGTTCGTGGCGGAGCTGATGCAGGCCATGGTGACGCCGATCAAGGACCGGGACTCGGCGGCGGCGGTGGTGCCGCTGGTGGTTAAAGTGCCGGACGACACGGTGGGCAAGATCCAGCATTTGTCGTTCTCGACGCCGATGGACGCCGCCACGAGCACGCTGCGGGAAGAGGCGTTGAAGCGGCTGGCCATCAGCCTGGACCTGCCGCCGGAGATGCTTACCGGCCTGAGCGACTCGAACCACTGGAACGGCTACCTGACCAGTGAAGGCGCGATCAAGATGCACATCAAGCCGCTGGTGGTGACGATCGCGTGGGCGCTGACGGTGGGCTGGCTGCGGCCGACGCTGCGCGCGATGGGCTACAGCGACGCCGACGACTACATGGTGTGGGTGGACACGTCCGAGCTGCTGATGCGGCCGGACCGGGCGGGCCACGCCAAGGACCTGTACGACCGTTTCGCGATCGGGCAGGACGCGCTGCGCCGCGAGGCCGGGTTCGACTCCGACGACGCTCCGAGCGACGAGGAGCTGCTGCGGATGATCGCGTTCCGGCTGCTGGACCGGGCGAGCGACGTGGGGCCGCTGATGGAGGCGCTGGGGCTGCGCCGCATCTCGGTGGAGACGCTCCCGGCCGGCGACAACGACAACGACGACGACGGTGATGGTGGTGATGCTGGTGGGCCTGTGGGGGACGCTCCGGCGCTGGATCCAGCGCCCGGCCCGGACGACAACGGCGACGGCGGCGGCGGCGATGGTGGGCCGTCGCAGGCGGTGGCGGCGGTGATGGCGGGGGCGGCCGACGTGCCGTGCGACGGGCCGCTGTTCGCGGCGCACATGGCGGTGATGCGGGCGCTGGAGATCGTGGGCAAGCGGCTGCTGACCAGGGACCGGCGGGGCGCCTACCAGCATGTGCCGTCGTACCGGCTGCACACGGAGCTGCCGGTGCCGGAGGACGCGATGGACCGGCTGCTGGACGGGGCGTGGGACACGCTGGCGGGGCTGCTCGGCGACGACGCGCACCAGGTGGTGGCGGCGGTGGACGACTACGTGCGGGACCTGCTGCGTACGGGGCAGCCGCACGAGCTGGACTGGTTGCGGGCCGCCCTGAAGCGCACCCGCACCTGACCTATATGCAGAAGCCTTGCTTCCCCCCACACCCGCGTGTATGGTTTGTTGCGCACCTGACAAACCGGCAAGGAAGGAGGTTTCGTGCGTAGACGCAGTTTGACCGAGGCGGAGCAGCGCGAGCTGGGCCAGGACGCGGTGGCGATCGCCGAGAACGGCGACCACCCGGTCACGTCGCTCGCCGATCTCGGCGAGGTGGTCGACCAGGCCCGCGCATCGCAGACCGGCGGTCGGCGATGAGCTGGGCCGACCAGAGCAGCCAGGCCGAGACGCCCGAGGGCCGCGCGCTCGTCGAGCAGGTCGGCATGGACACCTACACCAAGGAAATGGCGCAGACCGCCCCCACCGAGGACGGTCGCCGCGCCTACCTGACGGCCGTCCACAACAAGGAGATAGGCGGCCGAGCGGTGGACGCCCTGTTCCACCGCCAGGAAGGGAGCGCGTGATGGCGCGGAGAGCGTACTCGGGCATCGTCAACATGGGCGGCTCCATGAGCCTCAACGGGGTCGCCGTGGGCGACGGCGCGACGATCGTGGTCAACGGTAAGACCGTCGAGGTCGCCGCCGACGACGACACCACCACCACGGGCGCCGGCGACGAGGCCGGCACCAGCGGCAAGTAGGCCGCATCCTGCAAATCCCCGCCCCCGCGCCTGCGAATGGCTCGGGGGCGGTGGCATGACCCGCACCTGACACCCGAAACGATCAAAGGGACCGATGTTCTACGACTTCTACTCTGTCGCCCACCTGGACGAGCTGCTGGACGGGCCGCTGTCCCGGCTGCCCGACTCCGCCCCGATCATCGAAGGGCTGGCGTGCGGCGACTGGCCGGAATGCTTCCAGCCGGCGAAGTACGCGCACCTCGCGTACTGGTCCGGCGACCAGCGCATCACCGCCGAGCAGGCCCGCATCCACGCGGAGAAGACCGGTGACGCTTCCAACGCCACCAGGCGGGCGCTCGTGATCGTCCAGGACGCGGCGCCTGTCGGCGACCCGGACGGGCCGGTGTTCCCGATAGCCACGCTCGGCGACCTGCGGAAGCTGATCGCAGGGTTGAAGGAGCTGGGGCTGTACCTTGCCGACGTCGCGCCGTTCCGGATCGACCCGAACGCCACCCCGGACCCGGAGTCGGGCGACCCGGCAGGGCCGAACCACCCCGACCGGTACACGTTCACGTCGGACGTCCAGGTGGCGTGGTGGGACGGCAAGGTGGCGTGGGATGAGGAGGGCGAGGGCCGCCAGGAGTGCGTCGTGCTCTGGTAGCGTCGCCGCTCATCCACTCCTGTCAAGGCGGAGCCCCGGCCAGGTTGAACCGGCCGGGGCTCCGCTGTGTCTGAGGTCCGACACGCGGCGAGCCACGGCGCGACCCGACACGCTGGGGCTTTACCATCAGTGGTGATCGACTGATCGATGATCGCCGCTGGTTGCTGGCCGGGCATCTCTCCGCATTTTCGAGGGGTGTGCCCATCCAATGAATCAGCTGCAGGATCTTCTGAACGCTCTGGCCCGCGGCGAGGAAGGCGCGGACGACGTCGCGGAGCTGTTCGCCGGTGTGGAGGACCTGGCGGCGCTGGAGGCGGAGGCGCTCGGCGTTTTCGACGGGCTGATGGCGGCCGACACGCTGTCCGATGAGGACATGGCGTCGCTGGAGGCGCTCGCGGAGGCCGTCGAGGCGATCCGCGGCGAGCAGGGCCGGCGGGACCAGGTCGCCGCCGAGCAGAGGGCCCGCCGGGAGGAGCTCGCGGCCCGGGTCGCGCCGCCCGCCGGCGACAACGACGATGACGCCGCCGGCGACAGCGGCGAGGGCGACGGCGCGGGCGACGACGGCGGCGCCGGTGATGGCGCCGCCGTCAGCGGCGAGGGCGACAGCGGCGGCGCCGGTGATGGCGCTGGCGACAGCGGCGAGGGTGCCGGCGCTGGTGAAGGTGGCGCTGGCGGGGATGCGGTGACGGCTGGCGGGCGTGCTGCCCGGCCGGTCAGGCGCGCCCCGAACATCGCGAGCCTGGCTCGCCGCCAGCCGCAGCCGCCCGCGCCGCCCGCCCAGGCGGCACGCCCTGGCCGTGGAACGCTGGTCGCCGCCGTCAACGTGCCCGACACCCCGGCCGGCACTGAGTTCGCCGGCATGGGCGAGCTGGCGGCTGCCGCTCGCCGCCGCTTCGGCGCGATGCCGTCCGCGTCGTGGGAAGGCCGCTACCAGGCCGGCCTGGCGGTGATCCGCAAGGACGTGCCGGAGGACCTGGTCGCCACCGGCAGCAACAGCGATCTGGACCTGCTGGACCGGGCCGCGGACGAGTCGCGGCTGCCCGGCGGCAGCCTGCTGGCCGCTGCTGGCGGCGGCTGGTGCGCGCCGTCCGAGACTTGGTACGACCTGTGCGAGATGGAGTCGTCGGACGGGCTTCTGTCGCTGCCGGAGGTCGTCGCCAACCGTGGCGGCATCAGGTGGACGCCCGGCCCTGACTTCGCGTCGATCTTCGCGAACACGGGTTTCGTGCAGACCGAGGCGCAGGCGATCGCCGCCGAGGAGAAGCCGTGCTACGAGCTGGAGTGCCCCGAGTGGCAGGAGTGCCGTCTCGACGCGATCGGCTACTGCGTGTCGTCCGGCATCCTCACCCAGCGCGCCTATCCGGAGCTGATCGCCCGGTTCCTGCGCGGCGCGGCTGCCGCGCACGCTCACCGCTACAACGCCGAGACCATCCGCAGGATGGTGGAGGGCTCCACCACGGTCACGCTGGGGGCGGGGCTCGGCGCGGTGCCGACGCTGCTGGGCGGCCTGGAGGTGCAGGCGGAGGACTACCGGTACCGTCAGCGGCTGCCGCGTACGAACGGCCGTCCGGCGACGCTGGAGATCGTGCTGCCGTACTGGGTGCGTGGTCTGCTGCGGGCGGACTGGCTGCGCCGTAACGGCGAGATCTCCGACAAGGCGGACGCGGCGATCGACGAGTGGTTCCGTACCCGCTACCTGTCGCCGCAGTGGGTGTACGACTGGCAGGACGCGTTCACCGACGACGGTGAGGGCATGGGCGGGGAGACGCCGGTGACGGCGTGGCCCGAGACGCTCAAGGTCCTGATGTACGCGGCCGGCACGTGGGTGCGTGCGACCAGCGACATCATCAGCATCGACACGCTGTACGACTCCACCCTTTTCAAGATCAACCGCTACAACGCGGTGTTCTTCGAGGAGGGGATGTGCGTGATCAAGCGCTGCCACGACTCGCGTCTGGTCGAGATCCCGCTGTGCCCTGACGGGTCGACGGGTGAGCAGCGGGCGCTGGCTTGCCCGACCGCCTGACCGGCCACCATCCGAGCGGCCCCGGCCGGCGAGCGTGCGCGCTGGCCGGGGCTCACCACGTCGAGGGACGTTGAGGGGACATCGTGAGCAGCACCTGCCCGCCTATGACGGTGGCCGCGCCCGCGGTCCAGCCGTACGGCTTCGGCCTGTTCTCCGTGGCGCAGTGGCCGGTCGAAGCGGATCCGCACTGGCGGTGCGGCGTCCAGTGGGAGCCGTACGCGTGCGGGCCTGCCCGGCTGTACCCGATCGACCAGTGCGCCGAGGGTGAGCCGCCGGAGAAGCAGGTCGAGGAGGGCACGCCGCTGGTCGAGGCGACTCCTCTGGTCGTCTACGGCGGCTACCACTGCAAGCTGCCGGGCCGTACGGTGCCGGCCGACATCGAGGACCGGGCCCGGCAGTCGCTCGCTCTCGGCGAGCAGCGCGCGGTCGAGGAGGCGGTGTGGACCGGCGCGGCGGGCAACAGCCCGTGGCTGGCATCCCCCGACGCCACGGTGCTCAACGCTGCCGAGACTCCCGGCGCCGGCGACGCGCTGAAGGCGATCGGCGCGATCGCCGCGCTGGAGGCGTACCTCGGCGCGACCTATGGCGGGCTGGGCGTGATCCATGTGCCGCGCGGCGCGGTGCCCGCGCTCGCCTTCTACCAGCAGATCGTGCGGGACGGCAGCGTGCTGCGGACGGTGCTCGGCACGCCGGTCGCCGCCTACGGCGGGTCGCCGAACACCGGCCCGGCCGGCGAGCCGGCGCCGGCGGGGACGGCGTGGGCGTACGCGACGGGCCCGGTGGCGATCCGGCGGGGCGAGGTCCTGGTGACGCCGACGCCGGTCCCGGCCGCCGGGTTCGACCGCAAGACCAACCAGGTGCATCTGCTGGCCGAGAGGGAGTACGTGGTCGGCTGGGACTGCCTGCTCGGCGCGGCCCTGATGGACATCTCGTGCTGAGTGAGGGGATTTCAATGAGCGACCTGGTGGAGCGCAGCGCGCACGACCTGGAAGAGGTCGAGCTGGTGCCCGACCCTGGGGCGGACACGCGCGGGCTGGTGCGTGCGCTGCTGGCGGCTGCCGGGGATCCGCGCCTGGTGCGGACGGTGTCGTACGGCGGGTTCCGCTGTCCGCGCTGGGTGATGGTGGAGGCCGGGGTGACGTGGACGGAGATGAGCACCGTCGCGGCGCCGCGGCCTGCCCCCTCCGCCGCCGCCGTCGATGCTGTCGAGGAGCCTGGTGGGGGCTTCGCGGGGGCTCAGGACGGCGTGGAGGCGGCGGAGGGGCCCACCGAAGGCGACAGGCCCGGGGATGAGGGCGACAGGCCCGGGGATGAGGGCGGCGAGGCTGTAGAGCCCGCTGAGGAGCCCTCCAGCGAGCCCGCAGACCAGTCCGAGCCTGCCGAGGAGCCTGCGGGCCGTCCGGCGCGGGCGAAGGGCAAGGGGGGCAAGACCGCTCGCAAGGGGGGCGCGTAATGCCGTTCGAGCGGCTGCAGCCGCTCCCCTGCGCTGGAAGCGGCACCGGCCCTGATCCCGGCCCCGGCCCTGATCCCGGCCCCGGCCCTGATCCCGGCCCGGGGCCTGGTCCTGGCGGGCTGGGCCTCGACGTCGAGGCGGTCGTGCTGTGCGACTTGCTGCCGGACGGCAGCGTCGCCGGCCACGTGCTCCTGGAGCCCGTCTATGACGCCGAGACCGGCGTGCGCACCTCCACCCGGGTCACGGACCTGGCCACCGGCAGCCCGTACACGCCGCAGGGCGTGCTCGGGCCGTGCCAGCCGTCCGCCGGGGCCGGCGAGGGGACGGGGTGCGCGGCGACGCTCAAACGCTGCCGCTGCGACGACACGGACGGCGACGGCATCGCCGACGCCTCCTTCACGGAGCTGTGGTGTGTGCCGGCGGACGGGTCGCCGGCCCGGCTGCTGCTCACCTACAGCGGCGACGACCCGTCCACCGTCTACGAGCCTGTCTCCCCGGTCGCGTGCGACGCCGGCACCACGCCGCTGCCGCAGGTGACCGGCGTGCGCGCGTTCCGCACGGTGCTCGGGCCGGGCACCCGCTGGAACCTGGCCACCGCTGCGGGGGCTGCGCCGCAGTCGGTGACCGCGACCGCGCTCGACAGCGCCGCCGCCCAGGTCGAGACCGGCAACGGTGTCAGCGTCCTGGCGGCCGGCGAGACGACCACCTGGTCCGTGCTCAAGGACCACGACCACATCCTGCACCCGCCGCTGATCATCACCGCGCAGGCCGGCCGGGTGGCCGTGACCTGGACCGAGGAGGTCTCCTCATGAGCTGCTGTCCACCGCCCGTCATCGTGTCCGGAGGAGGAGGTGGCGGGGAAGGCGGCACGTACGACCCGGGCATGCTGGCCGTGCCGGTCGTGCTGTGCGACGACAACGGCCCCTTCGTCAGGCGTTTCGTGTTCGACGCCGAGACCGGCGCCCCGTCCGGGCCGCCGGTCGATACCGCGCTCGACGGATCGACCGCGTACACGCCGTCCGGGCAGGTCGGGGTGTGCGGCCCCGCTGCTTCCGACCCTGGGTCGCAGGTGTGCCCGTCGCGGATCGTGGAGCGCTGCCGCTGCGACGACGCGGACGGCGACGGCATCGCCGAGGTGACCTACACGGAGCTGCTGCTGATCGACGGCTGCACGGGCGAGATCAAGTCGGTCGGCACCTACACCGCGGACCTGTCGGCCGCGTACACGGCGGTGGCTCCGATGCCGTGCCAGGAGGGCGGGGTGCCGCCCGCGGTGACGGCGCAGGCGCGCCGTGTCGTGCTGGAGGCCGGCCAGACCTGGAACCTCGACGACCACGCCGGGGTGAAGACGCTGTCGCTGACGTCGCTCGGGCAGGCCACGATCACGACCGAGGACGGGGCGACACCGCTGATCGAAGGCGAATCGGTCGGCTGGTCGACGTCGGGCGAGCCCCTGGCGGGGCCGCTGACGGTTGATGTCGAGTCTGGATCGGTGCGGGTCACGTGGACGACCGCCGCCGCAGTGGAGGGGTGACCAAAGAGTGGCTACGAGCGGAGCTTTCGGGGAGCGGACGCGCGTCGTCCAGGAGCGGCTGTGCGACCAGAAGGTGAACGACGCCGGCGAGGTCGTGGAGAGCGTGTCGTTCCTGCGCCGCTACCAGGTGACTGCTGAGGGGGCGCAGGTCGGCGCGGCGACGGACTGGCAGCTCGACGGCCGCACCCCGTACGAGACGGCGGGGTCGATCGTCACCGACTGCTCGTCGTCGGCGCCGGCCGCCGCGCCGGAGCCGTGCGGCGGGGTCGAGTCCGGCAGCTTGGAACCGGAGTGGGAGCCGGTCGCGGACCCGGCCGGCGCGGAGACGGTGTCGCGCACGTCGCCGTTCATGGTGACGTTCGACCGGCAGGTGTCCACCACGGACACGGTGGTTTCGGTCGGCGGCCAGCCGGCGTCGCTGGTGCCGGTCGCCGGGACGACCTACCGGGTGCTGATGGAGTCGCCGCTGCCGGCGTGCGCGCCGGCGACGGCGGAGGTGCTGCCGGTGGCGTTGAACGGCTGCCCCGACCCGGCCGGGAAGTACGTCTCTGCGGCGGTGACCGCGCGGGCGGAGGCTCAGCCGGCGTACGCGTGGGGCTACAACGCGTACGGCCGGCTCGGCGAAGGGTCAACGACGGGGCAGACGACGCCGGTGGAGCAGAAGACCGGCGACCTGGAGCTGGTCCGCATCGAGGGCGGCGTCGACGCGTTCTCTCTCGGCGTGGACGCGGCCGGGCAGATCTGGGCGTGGGGCTACAACGGCTACGGCGCGTTCGGCGACGGCACCACGACCACCTCGTACGAGCCGGTGAAGTCGAAGATGCCGCCGGGCGTGACCGCCGTCGATATCAGCGCAAGCCGGTACGCGTCCGCGTTCGTCGGCAGCGACGGGAAGGTGTACACGGCCGGGTACGGCGGCTACGGCCAGCTCGGCACGGGCGGCACATCGTCGCGGTCCACCTGGGCGCCGGTGCCGCTGTCGGCGGCGGCGGTGCAGGTGTCGTGCGGCAACGACCACGCGATCGCGCTGCTGGAAGACGGCACGGTGTGGGGCTGGGGCTACGACGGCGAGGGCGAGGCGTCCGGGCAGGGCGTCGCGGGCGGCAACGAGCTGACCCCGGTCAAGGCGACCTTCCCCGAGGGGACTGTGATCCGGGAGATCGCGGCCGGCTCCTACTTCAACGTCGCCGTGGACTCGGCCGGCAAGGTGTGGACGTGGGGCATCGACAACTGGCAGCAGCTCGGCAACTGCGACCCTGACGCGGTGGCCAAGCCGCTCCCGGCGGCGATCACCATGCCGGAGGGTGTGACCGCTGCTCATGTGCGGGCCGGGTACGCCAACGGCGCGTTCATCGCCACCGATGGCGCGCTGTGGGTGTGGGGCAGCAACGTGTACGGCAACTGCGGCCAAGGCACCAGCGGCGGGACGGAGACCTGCCCGGTCAAGGTGCCGCTGTCGGCGCCGGTCGTGGACATGGAGTGGGGCACGGACACCGCTGTCGCGCTGCTGGACAACGGCGAGGTCTACGCGTGGGGTTACGGCGGGTCGGGCGAGATGGGCAACGGCTCGACGAACGCGCCGAACCCGACGCCGTTGCAGGTGACGGCGCTGCCTGACCGGGACCCGACCGGCGTCGCCGTCTCGGACTACTCCGTCTTTGTGACCTTCTCTCCGAAAACCTGTTAAGGGAATCTAGAAAGGGAAAGTGATCATGTCTGGGACTCTTGGGAGCATTGCCACGCCCGACGTGGACCCTGTGATCCTGTGCGACGTCCAGGAGGACGGCACCGTCACGCGGTTCATCCGCGCTTTCCGCGCGGACGGCAAGTTCACCGACTTCGGGATCGACGGCGAGGCTTACACCCCTTCCGGGACGGTCGGTGTGTGCGCTGGCGGCGGTGGCGGCGGTGAGGGCGACGGCGGTGACGCCGGCACCCCGGCCGAGGTCACCCCGGCTGTGCAGAGGCAGACCGACGCCGGAACGGTCACGGTCGCCGAGGGCGCGCGCAGCGTGACGCTGATGGTGCTGGCCGGCGCTCCGACCGTGGCGGTCGGCGGCGGCGACGCGGTCGCGTTCCCCGCCGGGTCGTCGGCGTCGTGGGGCGTGGATGCGGGCGGTGAGCGGCTCAAGGGCGAGTTCGTCATCACCGCCGCCGCCGGCGATGACGTGATCGTCATCAGCACGCGTCAGGGCTGAGCCGCCGCCAGGCCGCCGCCGCGCCCGGCGGCGGCCTGGCCGAACCTGAGAGGGGCTGGGGGATGTCAACGGGCGGGTCGGTCGCGCTGCCGACCAGGATGGTGCCGATCACCGGAAGGGCGGCGCTGGCGTCGGCGGTCGATGTGACGTCGTCGGACTGGCAGGACGTGCCGCTGGAGCTGACGCTGCCGGTCCCCGGCCTGTACCGGCTCGGCGGCGCGCTACAGATCATGCTGGACGCCAGCATGGACGGCGCCCGGGAGGTGTGGATGTACTACCGGGTGCTCGACGTCGCCGCGGGCCAGCCGCTTCAGCACGTCGGCGGGCTGGTGCAGGTGCGGGCACCACAGCGCACCTGGTGGACGTCACCGATCGACGGGTTCCACCGGGTCCAGGACACGGCGACGGTGCGGGTGCAGGCGTCGATGGGCCGGCAGGGCGAGGCGGGGCAGGCGATGATCCGGTTCTTCGAGACGTCGGGCTCCTCCCGGTTCACGTTCGAGCGGATCGGCGACTGAGCGGTATGCCGTAACAGCCCTGGCCAGGGGGCTGCCGATACCCTGGCGAGTGCCGCTGGTTCGTGGACCGGGACTCACACAAACGTTGGAAATTGTGAGGTGCCTCGGTGGGCGAGGTCATTTGGCCCAGTGTCCGTGGCCGGCGGATGAGGGCGACGAAGGTCGACGGATGCGGCCGGCCGGTGCCCGGCCCGTGCAGCGTGGTCGTCACGGACGGCTTCATCTCGGTCTCCTACTCGATGGAGATCTCCGAGGGTGAGGAGATCGAGCAGCGCAAGGCGGACGGCACCCTGTGTGTGTCGTCCAAGGGCTGCCCGGAGCTGAAGTGGATCGAGACCGAGATCGAGTTCTGCGGCGTCGACCCTGACTTGTTCACGCTGCTGACCGGCTATGAGACGGTGCTCGACTACAAGGGCGACGGCGTCGGAAACCGCATCGGGTCCAAGATCTTGTGCGATGGCGGTGTGGCGCTGGAGGTGTGGTCCGACGTCCCCGGCGTGGTGTGCCAGGAGACCGGCGCGCAGCAGTTCGGCTACTTCCTGATGCCGTGGCTGAAGAACGCGATCCTGACCGAGTTCACGATCGAAAACGATGCCGCTTCTTTCACGATCTCCGGCCAGAGCTCGAACGGCTCCGGCTGGGGCAAGGGCCCGCACAACGTGGATGCGCAGGACGCAGCCGGTACGCCGGGCCCGCTGCTGAAGCCGATCGAGCCGAAGGACCACCTGGACATGCACCTGGTGACCATCCCGCCGCCGGACCCGTCCGGCGGATGTGCGGAGCTGGCGGGTACTCCCGATCCGGACCCGGAGCCCGACCCCGAACCGGAGCCGGACCCGGAGCCCGACCCAGAGCCGGAGCCCGATCCGGAGCCCGATCCGGAGCCCGATCCGGAGCCCGACCCGGAGCCGGAGCCCGAACCGGAGCCGGACCCGACGCCCGACCCTGACCCGACGCCG
>NZ_JBHMCF010000056.1:0-75982 GCF_042428605.1 Nonomuraea salmonea | reverse complement strand
GCACCGCGAACCAGGTCTGCTCCTGCGCCGCGACGATCTCGGAGGTGGACAGCGTCCCGGTGAACAGGAAGATCGCCACGAACGACAGGCCCATCGCGATCTCGTAGGAGACCACCTGGGCCGCCGAGCGCAGACCGCCGAGCAGCGCGTACGGCGAGCGCGACGACCATCCGGCCAGCACCACGCCGTAGACCGACACCGCGCCCATGGCCAGCATGAACAGCACCGCCACCGGCAGGTCGACGAGCTGCAGCGGCGTCTGCACGCCGAACAGGTTGACCACCGGCCCGAACGGCACGATCGAGAAGGCCAGGAACGCCGGCACGACCATGATGACCGGCGCCAGCAGGTAGAGCACCTTGTCCACGGTCCGCGGGAAGATGTCCTCCTTCAGGCCCATCTTCAGACCGTCGGCCACGGACTGCAGCAGACCGAACTTGCCGGCCCGGTTGGGGCCGTAGCGGTGCTGCATCCGCGAGATCAGCTTGCGCTCGAACCAGACGCCGAACAGGATGCCCAGCATCAGGAAAGCGAACAGCATCACGGCCTTGATGATCGTGATCCACAGAGGGTCCTTGCCGAAGTCGGCGAGGGTGGGATCGGCCGCGAGAACGTGGATCATGAGGCGCTCCCGATGGTGACGATGTCGCCGGCCACCGCGCGCAGGTCACGCGTGACCGAGCAGCCGCCGGAGTTCGCCGGCACCCAGACCACGCGGTCGGGCAGGTCGGCGATGCGCACCGGCAGGGTCACGGAGCCGTTGTCGGCGTCGCCGACGACGAGCTTGTCGCCGTCCGCGACGCCGAGCTCGGCGGCCGTGGGGCCCGAGACCAGTGCTTCGGCGGTGCGGGCGGTGCCCGCGAGGTACGGCTCGCCGTCCTGCAGCCTGCCCTCGTCGAGCAGCAGGTGCCAGGTGGCCAGCAGGGCCTGGCCCTGCTCCGGCACCTCCTGCGGACGGGTCAGGGCGCTGGGCGGGCTGACCCGGCTGCCGCGCCAGGAGCCGAGCCCGGACAGCTCGCGCCGGACGGCCTTGGCGTCGGGCAGGCCCAGGTGCACGTCCATCCGGTCGGCGAGGTTGCCGATGACGGCCATGTCGGACTGCAGGCCCGGCACCTTGAGCGGCGCGTCGAACGAGCGGCCCCTGCCCTCCCAGTTGACGAACGTGCCGCCCTTCTCCTGGACGGAGGCTACGGGCAGGACCACGTCCGCGCGGTCGGTGACGGCGCTGGCGCGGATCTCCAGGCTGACGATGAACGGCGTGCGCTCGAGAGCATCGAGCGCCGCTGCCGGGTCGGGCAGGTCGTAGGGGTCGACACCGGCCACGACCAGCGCGTCGAGCTCACCGTCGCGGGCGGCGGCGAGGATGCCGGAGGTGTCGCGGCCGGGCGTGGCGGGCAGCGAGGCCACGTTCCAGGCCCGGGCGACCTCGGCCCTGGCGGTCTCGTCGTCCACCGGGCGGCCGATCGGCAGCAGGTTGGGCAGCGCACCGGCCTCGACCGCGCCGCGCTCGCCGGCCCTGCGCGGGATCCAGGCGATGCGGGCGTCGGAGGCGGCGGCGAGCCGGACCAGCGCGGACAGCGCGCCCGGCACGGTGGCCAGGCGCTCACCGGCCAGCACGATCGTGCCCTCGGCGAGGGTGCCGACCAGGTCGCCGATCGCGTCGGCCTCGGCGCCCGGCGCGGTGCGGATGAGCGTGCCGCCCATCTTCGCCAGGCCGGGAGAGGCGAACGGCGCGATCGAGGAGACCTTGAGCCCCTTCTTCATCCACGCCTTGCGCAGGCGCAGGAAGACGATCGGCGACTCCTCCTCGGGCTCGAACCCGACGAGCAGCACGTGGGGCGCGTTCTCGAGGTCGGCGTAGCTGATCTCGATGCCCCTGCCGGCCACCGCGTGGGCGAGGAACTGCGCCTCCTCGGCCGAGTGCGGCCTGGCGCGGAAGTCCACGTCGTTGGAGGCGAGCGCGACCCGGGCGAACTTCGCGTACGCGTAGGCGTCCTCGACCGTGACCCGGCCGCCGACCAGCACGCCGGCCTTGCCACGGGCGGCGGCGAGCCCCCGGGCGGCGACTTCGAGCGCCTCAGGCCACGAGGTGGGCACCAGCACGCCCTCCTCGTTGCGGACCAGCGGCTGCTTGAGCCGGTCGGGCTGCTGCGCGTAGGTGAACGCCCAGCGGCCCTTGTCGCAGTTCCACTCCTCGTTGACCTGCGGGTCGTTGCCCGCCAGGCGGCGGGTCACCCGGCCGCGCCGGTGGTCGGTGCGCAGGCTGCAGCCGGAGGCGCAGTGCTCGCACGCGCTCGGCGTGGACACCAGGTCGAACGGGCGGGCCCTGAACCGGTAGGCGGCGCCGGTGAGCGCGCCGACCGGGCAGATCTGCACGGTGTTGCCCGAGAAGTAGGAGTTGAACGGCTGGCCGTCGGCCACCCGCACCTGCTCCTTGGCCCCGCGCTCGAAGAACTCGATGAGCGGGTCACCGGCGATCTGGTCGGAGAAGCGGATGCAGCGCGCGCACTGCACGCAGCGCTCGCGGTCGAGCAGCACCTGCGTGGACAGCGCCAGCGGCTTGGGGAAGGTCCGCTTCTGCTCCTGGAAGCGCGACTCGCCCTGCCCGTTGGACATGGCCTGGTTCTGCAGGGGGCATTCGCCGCCCTTGTCGCAGACCGGGCAGTCGAGCGGGTGGTTCATCAGCAGCAGCTCCATCGCCGCGCGCTGCGCCTTCTCGGCGACCGGCGAGGTGAGCTGGGTCTGCACCACCATGCCCTCGGCGACCTCGATCGCGCACGACGGCTGCGGCTTGGGGAAGCCGCGGCCGTTGCCCGCGTCGGGGATGTCGACCAGGCACTGACGGCAGTTGGCCGCCGGGTCGAGCAGCGGGTGGTCGCAGAACCTGGGGATCTGGATGCCCAGCAGCTCGGCGGCCCTGATGATCAACGTGCCCTTGGGAACACTGACCTGGAACCCGTCGATCGTCAGGGTCACCAGGTTCGTCTGGGTCTCTACGACTGTCACTGCTCACCCCAGAGAGTGGACTTCTTCGGGTCGAACGGGCAGCCGCCGATCTCGAAGTGCTTGAGGTACTCATCGCGGAAGTACTTCACCGAGGAGTGGATCGGGCTGGTCGCGCCATCGCCGAGCGCGCAGAACGAGCGGCCCAGGATGTTGTCGGCGATGTCGGTGATCGTGGCCAGGTCGTCCTCGGTGCCCTGGCCCGCCTCCAGGCGCTTGAGCACCTGCTTGAGCCAGTACGTGCCCTCGCGGCACGGCGTGCACTTGCCGCACGACTCGTGGGCGTAGAACTCGGTCCAGCGCAGCACCGTGCGGACCACGCAGGTGGTGTCGTCGAAGATCTGCAGGGCCCGGGTGCCGAGCATCGAGCCCTTGGCTCCGACCCCCTCGAAGTCGAGCGGCACGTCGAGGTGCTCGTCGGTGAAGATCGGCGTGGACGAGCCGCCCGGGGTCCAGAACTTGATCTGGTGCCCCTCGCGGACGCCGCCCGCCATGTCGAGCAGCTCGCGCAGCGTGATGCCGAGCGGCGCCTCGTACTGGCCCGGCCTGGTGACGTGGCCGCTCAGCGAGAAGATGCCGAAGCCCTTGGACTTCTCGGTGCCCATGCCGGCGAACCAGTCGGCGCCGTTCGCGATGATCGAGGGAACACTCGCGATCGACTCGACGTTGTTCACCACAGTCGGCGAGGCGTAGAGGCCCGCCACGGCGGGGAACGGGGGCTTGAGCCGGGGTTGACCTCTGTAGCCTTCGAGCGAGTCCAGCAGCGCCGTCTCCTCGCCACAGATGTAGGCGCCCGCGCCGCTGTGCACGACCAGCTCCAGGTCATAGCCGGAGCCGAAGATGTCGGTGCCGAGGAAGCCCTTCTCGTACGCCTCCCGCACGGCCGCGTGCAGCCGCCTGATCACGTGCAGCACCTCACCGCGCACGTAGATGAAGGCGTGGTTGGCGCGGATCGCGTAGGAGGTGATGATGATGCCCTCGACCAGCGCGTGCGGGTTGGCCATCATCAGCGGGATGTCCTTGCAGGTGCCCGGCTCCGACTCGTCGGCGTTGACGACGAGATAGTGCGGCTTGCCGTCGCCCTGCGGGATGAAGCCCCACTTCATGCCGGTGGGGAAGCCCGCGCCGCCGCGGCCGCGCAGACCGGAGTCCTTGACGGCCTGGATGACGGCGTCGGGGTCCATGCCGAGCGCCTTCTTCGCCGCCTCGTACTCACCGTAGACGTCGAGGGTGAAGGAGTTGGGCTGGTCCCAATTGGCGGTCAGGACCGGTGTCAAAGTCGTCGTCATGCTTCGGGGGCCTTCCATCCCTTGGCCTTGGCCACCTTCAGGCCCTCGAGCGAGGGTCCCGCGGCCGACGGGCCGTCGCCCGCGAGGTCGTCGGGCAGCCCGGCGAGCACCCGCGAGGCCTCCTTGAAGGTGCACAGCCGCTTGGGGCCGCGCGTGGGCCGCACGTCCTTGCCGTCGCGCAGGTCGTCGACGAGCTGCTTGGCCGACTCGGGCGTCTGGTTGTCGAAGAACTCCCAGTTGACCATCATGACCGGCGCGAAGTCGCAGGCCGCGTTGCACTCGAGGCGCTCCAGCGAGATCTTCCCGTCGGGAGTCGCCTCGTCGTGACCGACGCCGACGTGCTCCGACAGCTGCTCCCAGATCTCGTCGCCGCCCATCACCGCGCACAGCGCGTTGATGCACACGCCGACGTGATAGTCGCCGGCCGGCTTGCGCTTGTACATCGTGTAGAAGGTCGCGACGCCGGTGACCTCGGCCTTGCTGATGCCGAGCATCTCGGCACAGAACTCCTGCCCGTCGTCGGAGACGTAGCCGTCTTCGGACTGCACGAGGTGGAGCAGCGGCAGCAGGGCGGAGCGGGTCTTGGGGTAGCGCCCGATGATCTCCTTGGCGTCCCGCTCCAGACGCTCACGGACTTCCGGTGAATAAGTCACCGGTCCACACCTCCCATGACGGGGTCGATAGAAGCGACCGCGGCGATCACGTCCGCGACCTGGCCGCCCTCCGCCATGGCGGGGAAGCTCTGCAGGTTGCAGAAGGACGGCTCGCGGAAGTGCACGCGGTAGGGCCTGGTGCCGCCGTCGCTGACCACGTGCGCGCCGAGCTCGCCCTTGGGCGACTCGATGCTGGCGTACGCCTGCCCGGCCGGCACCCTGAAGCCCTCGGTCACCAGCTTGAAGTGGTGGATGAGGGCCTCCATCGAGGTGCCCATGATGTGGGCGATGTGGTCGGGCGAGTTGCCGAACCCGTCGGGGCCGAGCGCCAGCTGCGCGGGCCAGCCGATCTTCTTGTCCTCGATCATCACCGGGTCGCCCTTGAGCGGCCCCGCGATGCGATCCAGAGCCTGCTCGACGATCTTGAGCGACTCCTCCATCTCCTTCATGCGGACGAGGTAGCGCGAGTAGACGTCGCAGCCGCGCTCGGTGGCGACGTCGAACTCGTAGGTCTCGTAACCGCAGTAGGGCTGCGACTTGCGCAGGTCCCACGGCAGGCCGGCGGCCCGCAGGATCGGGCCGGTGACGCCGAGCGCCATGCAGCCGGTCAGGTCGAGGTAGGCGACGTCCTGGGTGCGGCGCACGTAGACCGGGTTCTCGTCGAGGAGCTTGCGGATGTCCTTGATCCGCTTGGGCATCTCCTTGAGGAACTCGCCGACCTTGTCGACCGCGCCGGCCGGCAGGTCGACGCTCACGCCGCCCGGCCTGATGTAGGCGTGGTTCATGCGCAGGCCGGTGATGTACTCGAACAGGTCCATGATCATTTCACGATCGCGGTACCCGAAGAGGAACGGCGTCGTCGCGCCCAGCTCCATGCCGAACGTGCCCATCGCCACCAGGTGCGAGGCGATGCGGTTGAGCTCCATCATCATCACGCGGATCGCCTGCGCCCTGTCGGGGATGCGGTCCTCGATGCCGAGCAGCTTCTCCACGCCGAGGCAGTAGGCGGTCTCGTTGAAGATCGGCGAGAGATAGTCCATGCGGGTCACGAACGTGGTCCCCTGGGTCCACGTCCGGTATTCCATGTTCTTCTCGATGCCGGTGTGCAGGTAGCCGATGACGCCGCGGGCCTCGGTCACCGTCTCGCCGTCGAGCGTCAGCACCAGCCGCAGCACGCCGTGCGTGGACGGATGCTGCGGGCCCATGTTGACGACCAGGCGCTCTTCTTCCGACTCGCGCACGCCGGAGACGACCTGGTCCCAGTCGGCCCCGTTGACCGAATAGACCTTGCCCTCGGTCGCCTCGTCATAAGCGGTGCTCATGAGTAGCTCCTCCTCTGGTCGGGCGACGGGATGGTGGCGCCGCGGTATTCGACCGGGATGCCGCCGAGCGGGTAGTCCTTCCGCTGGGGGTGACCGTCCCAGTCGTCCGGCATCATGATCCGGGTGAGCCCGGGGTGACCGTCGAAGACGATGCCGAAGAAGTCGTACGTCTCGCGCTCATGCCAGTCGTGACCAGGGTAAACGCTGACCGTCGATGGGATGTGCGGGTCGCTGTCGGGGCAGCTGGCCTCCACCCGCACCCGCCGGTTGTGGGTGATCGAGCACAGGTGGATGACCGAGTGCAGCTCCTCGCCCTCAAGGTGCGGGTAGTGCACGCCCGACACGCCGAGCGAGAGCTCGAAACGCAGGGCGGGGTCGTCGCGCAGCTTCTGGCAGACCTCGACCAGCCGCTCCCGCTTGACGTGCAGGGTCAGCTCGCCGCGGTCGACGACCACGCGCTCGATGGCGTCGTCGAGTGCCAGCGCGTCGACGACCTCGTCGAAGTAGCTCCCGTACGGGCGTGGCGTCGAGATCTGCGGCGGCCGGCGGACGACGAGGCCGCCGTAGCCGGAGGTGTCACCCGAGTCCTGGGCGCCGAACATGCCCCGACGGGCGACCGGTGCCTCCTGCGCCGCCGGCGTCTCGGGGACCTGTGCGTCCGGGACCTCGGGGAGGTTGTCGGGCGAGGTCACTTCGAGGCTCCCTGGTCGATCAGCGGCAGCGTGCGCAGCGCCTGCAGCTCGAGCTCCTCGATCTGCTTGGCGCGGTGAGCGCCGAACTTCATGTTCTGGATCTTGTCGTGCAGCTTGACGATGGCGTCGATGAGCATCTCGGGCCGCGGCGGGCAGCCGGGCAGGTAGATGTCGACCGGCACGACGTGGTCGACGCCCTGCACGATGGCGTAGTTGTTGAACATGCCGCCGCTGGAGGCGCACACGCCCATGGAGATGACCCACTTCGGCTCGGCCATCTGGTCGTAGATCTGGCGCAGCACGGGCGCCATCTTCTGCGACACGCGGCCGGCCACGATCATGAGGTCGGCCTGGCGGGGAGACGCCGAAGCGCGCTCCATACCGAAGCGCGCCAGGTCGTAGTGGGGGCCACCGGTGGCCATCAGCTCGATGGCGCAACAGGCGAGACCGAACGTGGCCGGCCATACGGAGTTCTTGCGCGCCCATCCGGCGGCCGCTTCGACCGTGCTGAGGATGAACCCGCTGGGGAGTTTCTCTTCAAGTCCCATTTTCAGTCCCAGTCCAGACCCTTGCGGCGCCACACGTACGCGTAGGCGACGAGCACGGTGACGATGAACAGCAGCATCTCGACGAGCGCGAACAGGCCGAGTCCCGAGGTGGCCACGCGGCCGAGGTCGTCCGTCTGCGGAGCGAACGAGACGGCCCACGGGTATAGGAAGATGATCTCGATGTCGAAGACGATGAAGAGCATCGCCGTGACCATGTACTTGAGCGGGAACCGCCCGCCGCCGACCGGCTGGGGCGTCGGCTCGATGCCGCATTCGTAGGCGTCGAGCTTGGCGCGGTTCCAGCGCTTGGGACCGGTGAAGGGAGCGATGGCGACCGAGAAGATCGCGAAGCCCCCCGCGATTACGGCGAGCACCAGGATGGGCACGTAAAGGTCCATCGCTACGCCTCCTCTGGAGTCGCCGCGCGCGCGGGCGCGCAGCGGGATCTGGTGATTCTGAGATTCATGCTGGTGGCGCGACCTTCGAGAGTGCGTTGATGATCATGTCCGACGCATCGCCTCGCCGGTCGGTGAGATTACCAAGGAGTTTGAGCGCGAAGCGCATCAGCCTCGGGTGAGGCAGCCCGTGCCTGGTGCCGAAGCTCATCACACCGGGCTTGCCGATGGCTTCGACGAACCATCTGCCGAGCGTGAAGTAACCCCCGTAGGCGTCCTTCAGCACCCGAGGATAGGTCCGCAGGGTCCGCTCCCGCTGGGCGGGGGTGGTCTCCCTGAGGGCCTTCGCGATGATCTCGGCGGCGATCTCGCCGGTCTCCATGGCGTAGGCGATGCCCTCGCCGTTGAACGGGTTGATCGACCCGCCCGAGTCTCCCACGAGCATCAGGCCGCGGGTGTAGTGGGGCTGGCGGTTGAACGCCATCGGGAGCGCGGCGCCGCGGATCGGGCCCGTCATGTTCTCCTCGGTGAAGCCCCACTCCTGCGGCATCGACCGGCACCAGCGGCGCAGCAGGTCGCGGTAGTCGATGTTCTTGAACTGGGCGCTGGTGTTGAGCAGCCCGAGCCCGACGTTGGAGGTGCCGTCGCCGACGCCGAACACCCAGCCGTAGCCGGGCAGCAGCGTGTCGCCGTCCCAGAGCTCGAGCCAGGTCTCGAGGTAGTCGTCGTCGTGGCGGGGGCTCTCGAAGTAGGTGCGCACGGCCACGCCCATGGGGCGGTCCTCGCGCTTGTGCAGGCCCATGCCGAGGGCCAGCCGGGTGCTGTTGCCGTCGGCGGCGACGACCACCGGGCTGCGGAACTCCCGGCCGTCCTTGGTGGTGACGCCGACGATGTGGCCGCTGCGGTCGTCGAGGACCGGGCCTGTGACGGTGACGCCCTCCATCAGGCGTACGCCGTTCTTGACCGCGTTGGCGGCGACGATCTGGTCGAAGTCCTGCCGGGTGCGGACGAGCCCGAAGTCAGGGAAGCGCTCGAGCTGCGGCCAGTCGAGCTCGAAGCGCAGGCCGCCGCCGACGACGCGCAGGCCCTTGTTCCTGATCCAGCCGGGCGCGTCGATGTCGACGCCCATGTTCTGGAGCTGCTTGACGGCGCGCGGGGTCAGGCCGTCGCCGCAGACCTTCTCGCGGGGGAACCTGGTCTTCTCCAGGAGCAGCACGTCGAGGCCGTCCTGCGCGAGGTACCAGGCGGTGGCGGAGCCGGCGGGGCCGGCGCCGACGACGATGACATCGGCATCGCTCATGATCGCGCCCGCTTCACCGCTCGATGATTACGCGCACTCGCGGCGAGCTCCTGCGCTCGGTGGGTGGCTGTTGGCACGGTCACTGGACTGTCCTGTCCCTACACACGCTCGAAGGCCGTGGGGTGGCGCGCCTTCGTTCCTTTGTGAACCCCTTCACAAGCTTACCGGCCCGCAGTCTACTGCTTTTCGTGTACATAGTGGCAGTCGGGGGGCTGTTCTGTGATCGAAGGGGACGGCGTGTCGCCTGGGGCAGCGCAGTCATGATCGTCACGCTAGCAGTCAAGCCCCCGGCGGCCTCGGGGCGGCCCTTGAGCGATGCCGTCCTGAGACTCTCGCTCAGCGCCCGCCACTCCTGGGGGGCCGAAATCTCATTCCATAATCGCGCCGGAAATGCCGCTGGGCCGCACCCCGCTCATCCACGGGTACGGCCCAGGCGAGCAAAACGGCCGGGACGGAAATGAGGTTTTCGCCGGACGCGAGCCGATGGCGAAAATGATTGCCGCGACGGGCGAGTCAGGCGGGCTTGAATCCCCGGTGCATCGCCACGATGCCCATGGAGAGGTTGCGCCAGGCCACCCGCTCCCAGCCGGCGTCCTGGATCACGCCGGCCAGCGTGCGCTGGTCGGGCCAGTCGCGGATCGACTCGGCGAGGTATTCGTAGGAGTCGTCGTTGGAGCCGAAGACCTTGGCCACCTTGGGCAGCAGCCGCATCAGGTATTCGCGGTAGACCAGGTCGAAGCCGCTCACCGTGACGTGGGAGAACTCCAGGATCACCAGCCGGCCGCCCGGCCTGGTCACCCGCAGCATCTCGCGCAGCGCCCGCCCGGTGTCGTGCACGTTGCGCAGCGCCACCGAGATCGTCACCGCGTCGAAGGCGTCGTCGGCGAAGGGAAGCCGCAGCGCGTCGCCCGCGATGAACGGCACCCCCGGGCCCGACAGCGCGTTGCCGCCGTGCCGCCGCACGCCGGTGCTCAGCATGCCGAGCGAGAAGTCGGAGGCGATCGCCCGCGCGCCCAGCGTGGTGAACGCGTCGGTCGACGTGCCCGTGCCGGCGCCGAGGTCGAGGACCAGCTCACCGGGGCCGGCGTCGACCGCGGCGGCCACCGCCTTGCGCCATGCCCTGACCTGCCCCAGGGAGATCACGTCATTCACCAGGTCATAACGCCGGGCGGTGCGATCGAACATCGCGGCGACCTCGTCCGGCCTCTTGTCCAACTGAGCGCGCGTCATGCCCACACCCTATGGCCATCAGGATATTCAACGGAAAGTAGCAACTTGATTACCGTACGTCTGCTAGATATTGGCGAATGTTTGCCCGTGTCGCCCTTGCGGCGATCATCACCTCGTCCCCCGTCGCGCACGCGCGCGTCGTGTCGGCCGACCCGATCGACACCACTCCCCATGTGCTCGACGGCATCGTCAACGCGATCACGGTCGTGGGGCGCACCGTCGTGGTCGGCGGCTCGTTCAGCGAAGTGAGCGACGCCGGCCGCAGCACGGTGCTCCCGCGCGACAACCTGTTCGCGTACGACCTGCACACCGGCCGGATCCTGCGGGACTTCGCGCCCAGCGTGGCGGGCCCCGTGTACGGCCTCGCGCCCGGCGACGGCGGCACCGTCTACGTCGGCGGCGAGTTCCACGGCGTCGACCACCAGCGCGCCCGTGGCCTGGCGAAGCTGCGGGTCGCCGACGGCGCCCTGGTGCCCGGCTTCGAGCCGCGCATCGGCGGCGGCATGGTGAGCACGCTGGCCAGGCAGGGCTCCCAGCTCTATGTGGGCGGCGACTTCGTCAGCCCGCGCACCGCCCTGGCCAGGCTCGACGCCGCCACCGGCGCGGCCGACCCGGGCTTCGCGATCACGCCGGACAACCCGCTGACGGCGCGGGTGAAGGTGCACGCGCTGGCCATCACCCGCGACAGGCTGCTGGTGGACGGCACGTTCACCACGCTCGACGGCCATGCGCGGCCCCAGGTCGGGCTGATCGACATCAGCCGCCCCGCCGCCCGGGTCGCCGCCTGGCGCACCGACACGTACGCGCGCCGCTGCGCCACCGCCTTTCCCTCGTATGTACGGGGTCTCGACTTCTCCCCCGACGGCCGCTATTTCGTGATCGTCACCACAGGCGGGCCAAAGGGCGGGATATGTGACACAGCAGCGCGCTTCGAGACGTACGCGAAGGGCTCGGCCGTCAAGCCCACCTGGGTCAACGCCACGGGCGGCGATTCGCTGTACTCGGTCGCGGTGACCGGCGCCGCCGTCTATGTGGGCGGGCACCAGCGCTGGCTGGACAATCCGCGGGGCCGCGACTCGGCCGGACCTGGAGCGGTGTCACGACCGGGGATCGGGGCCATTCATCCGCGTACCGGAAAGGCCCTGAGTTGGAATCCGACGCGGGAGCGCGGCATCGGTGTGAAGGCGTTTTACGCCCACAGCACCGGACTACTTGTGGGTAGCGACACAACGAGACTCGGACGGGAGTACCATGCCCGGATTGGCATGTTCCCCCAGCCCTAGTCGTCCTGCGGCTTCGGGTGGTCGATCTTCGCGCTCAGGCGTTCGCTCATGGCATCGCGCTGCTTCGACAGCAGCACGTAGCTCGCTATGCCGCTGATCACGAATGAGGCGATGATCAGCGCGAGCGGGTTTGTCAGGCCGAGCAGCCAGAGCACAAGCAAGGTCACGGCAAACAGGCCGATCCGCGACGCGGTGTAAACGAGAACGGGATGCACGGCTTCGAGGTTACTCGGACCTGTGCGGCGCTCGCTCTTCGCACGGGACGCGAGCACTGCTACTGTTCCCAGTTAGGGAGTTTCGTAAAGAAACACCCACGAGAGCCCCAAAGAGGCTCTATCATATAACAATCGGGCAGTCAGCTGATAACAACCCGTGATCTTTGTAGAAAACCACGGATAAATCAGGCTTCGCTCGACACACTGGTTACCTGTCCGCCCGCTGGCAGGAAGCGGGATGCGAGGGGGAGAGATTGGTGGAGAGTAGCAGCGAGCGTCTGCTGACCCCAGGAGAGGTTGCCGCCCTCTTCCGGGTAGACCCAAAGACGGTTACACGCTGGGCAGCGGCAGGCCGCATCAGCAGTATCCGCACCCCCGGAGGGCACCGGCGCTTCCGCGAGTCGGAAGTCCACGCCCTTCTCCGAGGCGAGGACGTTCTCACGGCCGACAGGCCAGCAGGTGAGTCCCCGCGCGTCTGACGTTCCGTCAAGTCGGTGATCCTGCACGATGGACCGCTACACAAGTGGTCCATCCCGCCAGGATCACCGCTGGCGGAGCCCACTGTTCGCGTGCTTTCCTGCCGACACTTCCGTTTGGGGAAGCACTGGGGCGGCGCCAACCGCTGACCGTGGCTGGCGCCTGTCCGTACCCCCGCGGGCGCCCCCTTCGCCGCGGTGTGCTCAGGCGTCCTCCTGCCGCGCCTTGAAAGCCAGGAACTCGCGCTCCAGGTCGTCGTTCTCCTCCTCCCAGCGCCGGCGGCGCAGCTCCGCCTCCTCCTCGGTCAGCGACTCCGGCAGCCACTGCTCGTAGTCGGGATCACCGGGCTGGACCTCCACGTACGCGTTGCCGATCAGACGCCCGTCAGGACTGGTCAGGCTCTGCGGTACGCGCAACGTCCCGTCCGCGAGCCGGATGACGTACATCGCCGATCACCTAGATTCCGTAGCGCCGGTTGAAGAACAGCATGATGTCGAGCGCCATCCGCGTGTCGCCACCGAGCATGTCCACGAGGGCGGGACGCTGGCGGGAGGCGATGGCGGCGAAGGCGTCGGCGAAGAACTCCTTGCGGCCGAGCCCGCCTCCCTGCCGGTGGAAGGTCGAGGTCAGCAGCGGCGACGCGGCCTCGTAGAGCCGGACGAACTCCGCCGAGTCGGAGACCCATTCGCCGTACGCGGAGTCCACGTCGTCGATCGCGTGGCCCACCTCGTGCATCATCACATCGGGAGTGGGCGAGGGCCGGTCACCGACGACGATCTTCTTGTCGCCGTACGCGCCCGCACAGATGTCCCAGGTCGCGCGCCCCGACGGCAGCGGGGCCCCGCGTAAGTAGCCCATGTCGTCGAGGTCGGGGACGCCGCCCGGCCCGACGTAGATGCCCTCCAGGCCCTCGGCGAGCAGCTCCTTGAGCCGGTCGGGCAGTCTGGCCAGGCTCTCGACCGCGCGGATCACCTCGGCCGGTGGCGGGCCGTACCTGGAGTCCCACTGGCGGTGCAGGATCTTCTCCAGCGCGCCGCAGTGCCGCAGGCCGTCGCCCAGCGAGGGCTGGTCGGGGCGGTTGGGGCGGGCTCTGAGCGGCTGGTCGGGCAGCTCGAAGTCGTACCAGGTGTAGCGGGGGCGGTCGACGACGACGGCCGCGGGCAGCCGCTCGCCGTGTTCGCGTACCGCGAAGGCGTCCCAGGAGGCCGTGCCGTGCGGGGCGTCGGCGCCCGGCCAGGACTGCCGCTCGGATCTCAGCTCGCCGCCACGGGCCTCGCGGCCGCGCTCGGCACCCTTCAGCTCCTTGCGCCGCGCGCGCCTGTCCTGGGCCCGCTCGCGGGCGTTACGCCAGATCGACCGGTCGGCGTCGGGAGGCGCCTCGCTGCGCCGGGAGAACAGATAGGACCCGCGCCGCCACCAACGTCCGCGCCGATGCCGGCCTCGGTCGCCGGGACTCTTGTCGTGAGAAAAGGCCATCGCACCTCTCATCAACGCCCCTCGGAGCCCCGTGGACACCGCCGCATCGGCTTCCACGGTACGACGCGGATCTTCCGCTAGTCACCCGAAATGGGACATCAGGCAGCACGATCACGTCTCAACATGGCTTACAGTTCGGGGCATGGCAGGTGTTGTTATCGGCCTGGCGCTGCTGGCCTTCTGGCTCTTCTCACTGTTCGACGTCGTCACCACGCCGGAAGACGAGGTCAGGAACGTACCAAAAGCACTCTGGATCCTCGTCGTGGTGCTCATCCCGCTGCTCGGCGGGCTGGTGTGGATGGCGCGCGGCCGTCCGCGCGCGCCGCGCGCGGCCCGTCCCGTCACCCCCGGCCCGGGCGCGCCGAAGGGGCCCGACGACGACCCCGAGTTCCTGCGCGACCTCGAACGGCGGATGCGCGGCGACGACGTGGCCTGATCGGCGAGCCCCTCTGCTCAGGCTCGGGGTCAGTCCACGTCGGCGTAGCTGTGCAGCCCGTCGATGAAGATGTTGACCCCGATCAGGTTGAACAGCAGGCAGCCGAACGCCACGAGCTGCACGATCATCGCTGCCCTGCCCCGCCAGCCGGCCGTCGCCTTGGCATGCAGGTAGGCGGCGTAGGCCACCCACGTGATGAACGACCAGACCTCCTTGGGGTCCCAGCCCCAATAGCGGCCCCACGCCCGGTCCGCCCACAGGGCGCCCGCGATGACGGCGAACGTCCACACCGGGAAGGCGAAGATGATCGCCCGGTGCGCCGCCTTCTCCAGCACCTCGCGCGAGGGCAGGCGCGACACCCCGTCGCCGCGCAGCAGGTAGAGCACGCCCGAGACCCCGGCCAGCGTGAACAGGCCGCTCGCGATGATCGCGGCCGTGACGTGGATCGCGATCCAGTACGAGTCGAGCGCCGGCACCACGGGACCGGCCGCGGTGTAGAACACCTTGACCGCGAGCCCGAGCCCGAGCGCGGCGGTGACCATGACGAACGCGCCCATGAAGCGCACGTTGTGGCGGAGCTGGGTGACGAGGAACGCGGTCACGGCGGCGAAGCAGATGGCCACCACGAACTCGTACATGTTGCCCCACGGCCACCGGTCGACGGCCAGGCCGCGGGTGACGATGGCGGCGAGGTTGGCGGCCCAGCCGATCCAGGCGAGCACGAGCGCCACCGTCCCGGCACGGGCGGCGGCGGGCGAGGCCGGTACGGGTGCCGCGACGTCGGCCGTCGCGCCCGCAGCGGGCGTCTCAGCGCCGGAAACGGCCGCCTCGGCGTCGCTCCCGATGGTCTCGGAGACCGCGCCGGCGGCGCCCGCCCCCACGGCGACCGGCTGCCTGACCTCGGCCTGCCGCCGCTCGGCGGCCTTCCCGCCCCGAGCCCGGCCGAAGGCCAGCTCGATGGCGAAGCCGAGCATGGCGACGACGTAGAGCAGCACGGCTGCGACGACGAAAAGGTCGCTCAGCTCGGCGAGTTGCTCAGCGGACATCTTTCTCTCCTGCTGATAGAACCTTCACGATGTCGGCGAACTCCTCGGCGAAGCCCGCCGCGGAGCCCTCTGTGCGGGTCAGCCCGCCCACCTCGACCCGCCCCTGCGCGACGCGGACGAACACCCGGCGGCGGCGCATCATGAGCGAGAGCGCGATGGCGACCACCGCCGTGGCGGCGGCCAGCAGCGCGGGGAAGCGCCCCGGGTCGTACGCCATCTGCAGCGTGATCCACTGCTTGACGCCGGTGAACTCGATCTTGCCGAGCCCGCCGGGCAGATCGACCGACTGCCCCACGGCCAGCGGCTTGGGCGCGTCGGTGCCCATGAGCACCGGCTTGAGCTTGCGCATCACCTCGGGCTCCGCCAGCTCGTAGACCGACTGCGGCTTACCGGAGCGCAGGCCGAGGTCGCCGGAGAAGGCGCCGAGTATCTGCACCTCGGGGTTGAGCTCACCGGGGAAGGCCGAGGCGTGGGTGCCGTCGGTCAGCGGCACGCTGGTGGGCAGGAAGCGCAGCAGGAACCCCAGCTGCGACGGCTGCGCGTCGGGCGCCTTGACCACGCAGCCCGAGGTCATGGACGCCTTGTCCTCGATCAGGCAGGGCACAGGCCCCTCGAAGGCCACCTGGCCCTTGCCGTCGGTGACCCTGAAGACGGGGGCGTAGCCGTTGCCGATGAGGTAGGTCTGCGTGCCGTCGATCTCCAGCGGCTCGTTGACCTTGAGCTCGTAGTCGCGGGCCGGCGCCGCCGGCGACTCGTTGACCTTGAGGTGCGCGGAGTAGTCGAGCGCCTGGCCGCGCTTGTCGCCGGTCACCTGGTAGGCCACGTTGAAGTCGGTGAGCTGGAAGCTGAACGGCTCCAGCGACTCGGCGGAGACCCTGCTGCCGGGGATGAACCGGTCGTAGGCGGCCACGGTGTTGGCGAACCCGTCGCCCTCGACGACCAGCACGTTGCCGCGGTAGCCGTACAGGGAGCCCGCGCCGATGGCGAGCAGGATGCCGACCAGCGCGATGTGGAAGAACAGGTTGCCCGTCTCGCGCAGGTAGCCCTTCTCCGCCGACACCCAGCCGTCGCCGGTGACCACGCGGAAGCGCTGCTTGCGCAGCCGGGCCGCGGCCCGCTCGACGCCCAGGTCGCTCTCGAAGACGGCGTGATGAGGCAGGCGGGACAGGTTCTTCGGCGCGGCGGGCGGCTTGCGGCGCAGCTCGCGCAGGTAGACCGTGGTGCGCGGGATGATGCAGCCGATCAGCGAGGTGAACAGCAGCAGGTAGATGGCCGCGAACCAGGTGGAGGTGAAGACCTCGAAGAGCTGGAACCTGTCGTACCACTCGGCGAGGGCGGGGCTCTGCTCGTACAGTCTGGCGACCTTGTCGGGCTCGACGCCGCGCTGCGGCACCAGCGAGCCCGGCACCGAGCCGAGCGCGAGCAGGAAGAGCAGGATCAGCGCCGTCCGCATCGAGGTGAGCGTGCGCCACGCCCAGCGCAGCCAGGCCACCAGCCCGAACGACGCCTGCTCGGGCGCCTGCTCCTTCTCCAGCTCCTTGACGCTCATCAGATCACCGGCTCGAACGCGCCGATCAGTCCTTGCATGGCCGCGATCATCTCTCCCCAGAGCCCGGTCACGAGCAGCACGCCGACGGCCACCATCATGCCGCCGCCGACCCGGGTGATCAGGCGCGAGTGCTTGCGGATGGCGCGGAACGTGCGCAGCGCGCGGCTGTAGGCCAGCGCGGCGCCGATGAAGGGCAGGCCGAGGCCGAGCGCGTAGGCGACGGCCAGCAGCGCGCCACGACCGGCGCTGCCCTCGTTGAGCCCGAGCGTGAGCACGACGGCCAGCGTGGGCCCGATGCACGGGGTCCAGCCCAGCCCGAACACCACGCCGAGCAGCGGCGCGCCGGCGAGCCCCGCGGCCGGCATGCGGTGGATGCGCACGTCGCGCATGAGGCCGGGCAGCAGGCCGAGGAAGGCCAGCCCGAGCACGATGGTGAGCACGCCGAGCACCCGCGTGATGATCTCGGCGTTGCCCAGCACGACCGAGCCGATGCCGCCGAACAGCGCCCCGCTGAGCACGAACACCAGCCCGAACCCGGCCACGAACAGCGCGGTGCCGAGCACCAGCCGCCCCCGCTTGGGGTCGGCGCTCATGCCCGTCACGTAGGACAGGTAGCCGGGCACCAGCGGCAGCACGCACGGCGACAGGAACGACACCACCCCCGCCAGCACCGCGATCGGCACGGCCAGCAGCAGCGAGCCAGAGGCGACGACGTCACTCATCGCGCACCTTGGTCACCGTGTTCATCAGGTCGGTGTACTTGACCGCGCCGAGCGCCCTGGCCGCGATGCGGCCCTGCTTGTCGATGACCAGCGTGGACGGGATGGCGGCGGGCGGCACGGTGCCCTGGAAGGCCAGCGCGACCTTGCCGGGCTGGTCGAAGATGTGCGGGTAGCCGGTCTGCTCGGTGCGCTCGAACGCCTTGGCGTCGGCCTGGCGGTCCTTGAAGTCGACGCCGAGGAACTGCACGCCGGAGTCCTTGGTCTTGGCCCAGACCTCCTTGAGCACAGGCGCCTCGGCCCGGCAGGGGCCGCACCACGAGGCCCAGAAGTTGAGCACGACGACCTTGCCCTTGTGCGCGGCCAGGGACGCGGTGGCACCGTCGAGGGTCGGGCCTTCGACGGCCGGCGCGGGTTTGCGCTCGCCCGCCTCGAACACCTGCATCTTCCCGTCGCCCGCGACGAAACGGGTGTCGCCGGCCTGCGGCTGGCCGCCCTGGTTGCCGGCGCAGCCCGCGACCAGCGCGACCAGGAGAAGGAGGGAGATGGAGTTGGCGCGCACGGAGGAAGATCTCCTTGTACTACAACCGGTAGAGCTTGCAACTCTACCGGGGTGCCCGTGCGGCCCGGACATCAGGCCCCGGGGATCGACGGCCCCGTCTGCAGCGACCCGGCGGGCTCGCTGTAGCCGATGCTGACGAGCCGATCGCCGTCGAAGGTGAGGGTGGTGAGGCTGGCCAGCGCGCACTGGCGGCGGCGCGGGTCGTGCCAGAGCCTGCGGCCCTCGGCGGCCGAGCGGATGGCCCAGATCGGCAGCTGGTGGCTGACCAGCACCGCCTCGTGGCCCCGCGCCGCCGCCCTGGCGTCATCGATGATCGACTTCATCCGCGTGACGATGACCGGGTAGGGCTCGCCCCAGGACGGCCGCAGCGGGTTCCAGAAATAGCGGTAGTTGCGCGGGTTGCGCAGCACGCCGAGGCCCTGCCCGACCATGCGGCCCTCCAGCAGGTTGCCCGCCTCGATCAGGCGCTCGTCCTGGACGATCTCCAGGCCCAGCTTGTCCGCCAGCGGGGTCGCCGTCTCGATGGCGCGCTCCAGCGGCGAGCTGTAGAGGGCGACGATGTCGCGGCCGCCGACGGCCTTGGCGACCGTCTCGGCCATGAGCCGGCCCGTCTCCGACAGGTGGTAGCCGGGCAGCCTGCCGTAGAGGACGCCTTGGGGGTTGTGCACCTCACCGTGGCGCAGCAGGTGGACGACGGTGGTTTCAGCCATGGTGCGCCCAGCCTATCCGCTCGCCCGCGAAGCCCAGGCGAGGGCCCGCTGCGACACGGCCACGCCGGATCACTGCACGGCCCAGGCGTTCTCCTGGGTCTTGCTCGTCTCCGTCAGCGCGTCCACCATGGCCCTGATCGCGGGACGGCGGGCGGCGTCGGCGCGCCAGATCGCGTAGATGCGCCGCGACTGGCGCGGGAGCAGCGGCACCAGCCGTACGCTGTCCGGCACGCAGTCGCGCCCGAGCCTGGGCACGATCGCGCAGCCGAGCCCGGCGGCCACGAGCGCGAGCTGGGTCGGGTATTCGTCGGCCCAGCACGCGATCACGGGCTCCAGCGACGCGCTGCGCAGCGTGAACACCAGCCAGTCGTGGCAGACCGTGCCCGGCGACCCGCTGATCCACTGCTCGCCGTGCAGCGCGGCCAGCTCGATCTCGCGCTCGCCGGCCAGCGGATGGCCGGCGGGCACGGCCACGTCGGCCACGTCGTCGAGCAGCGTGGCCTTGGACAGACCGTCGGGCAGCGCCATCGGGCGGGTCAGCCAGTCCTGGACGACGCCGAGGTCCAGCTCGCCCCTCGCCACCTCGCGGGCCACCCGCTCCGGCTCGCGCTCGCTGAGCTGCACCCACAGGTCGGGATGGCGGCCCTTGAGCGAGACGAGCGCGTGGGGCATGAGGCCGCGGGAGGCGGTGGGGAAGGCGCCGACGTTGAGCCGGCCGACGACCTCGCCGCGCAGCGCCTCGAAGTCTGCCTCCGCGGTCTCGACCAGGGCGAGGATGCGCTCCGCGTGCTCGGCGAGCAGCCCCGCCGCGTCCGTGAGCCGCACGCCGCGGCCGTAGCGCTCCATGAGCCTGGCACCGGTCTCGCGCTCCAGCTTGGCGATCTGCTGGCTGACCGCCGAGGGGGTGACCATGAGGGCGTCGGCCGCCGCTCCGACCGAACCGTAGACATGGACGGCGTGAAGGGCTTTGAGCCGGTTCAGGTCCAACATGTAAGCCACTCTAAACCGTTTAGCGTAGAAAGTCTCGCTTGTGGTTCATTGTGTAGCGGATGAAAATAGTTACATGAGAATCCTGAAGCAGAAGAAGCAGCAGACCGGCTCCGTGTCGTACCTCAAGGTGCTCGCCGAGCAGGCCCGCGACCAGCGCATCCGCTACCAGAAGCCGAGCCGCTGAGCCCGCGCGTGACGAGGGGCGGCCACCCGGACCGCCCCATCCGCTCCTACTCCCCCGTCACAGCATCGCGGCGGCCGCCTTCGCGGCCGCTGGGAGCGCCTCCGTGACGCGGCCCAGCGCCTCGTCGTCGTGGGAGGCCGACAGGAACCACGCCTCGTACGCCGAAGGCGGCAGATAGATCCCCTGGTCGAGCATGCTGTGGAAGAACGCCGTGTACGCGGCGGTGTTCTGACCCCGCGCCTCGTCGAAGTTCGTCACCTCGGCGTCGGTGAAGAAGACCGAGAACAGGCTGCCCGCCCGCTGCAGCCGGTGCGGCACCCCCGCCGCGCGCAACGCCTCAGAGGCGGCGTCGCCCACCAGAGCCGCCGCGGCGTCCAGCCGGCGGTACGCCTCGTCGTCCAGATTCCGCAGCGTGGCCAGGCCCGCGGCGCAGGCCAGCGGGTTGCCCGACAGCGTGCCCGCCTGGTAGACGGGCCCCTCGGGCGCCAGGTGGGCCATGACGTCGGCCCGGCCGCCGAACGCCGCCGCCGGCAGCCCGCCGCCCATGACCTTGCCGAAGGTCATCAGGTCGGCGTCGACCGGGTCGATGCCGTACCAGCCGGCGCGCGAGACGCGGAAGCCGGTCAGCACCTCGTCCACGATGAGCAGCGCGCCGTTGGCCGTGCACAGCTCGCGCAGGCGCGCGTTGAAGCCGTCGCGCGGCGGGACGACCCCCATGTTCGCCGGGCACGCCTCGGTGATCACACACGCGATCTCGGCCGCCGCGAACGCCGCCTCGACGGCCTCGACGTCGTTGTACGGCAGCACGATCGTGTCGGCCGCCGACGCCCCCGTGACGCCCGGCGTGTCGGGCAGCCCGAACGTCGCCACCCCCGACCCCGCCGAGGCCAGCAGCGCGTCGACGTGGCCGTGGTAGCAGCCGGCGAACTTGATCACCTTGGACCGGCCGGTGAAGCCCCTGGCCAGGCGTACGGCGCTCATCGTCGCCTCGGTGCCCGAGCTGACCAGGCGTACCTTCTCGACCGGCGCGATGCGCGCCACGATCTCCTCGGCCAGCTCGACCTCGCCCGGCGTGGCCGTGCCGTAGGAGAAGCCGCCCGCCACCGCGCCGGAGACGGCCTCGACGACGGCCGGGTGGCGGTGGCCCAGGATCATCGGCCCCCAGGAGCAGATGAGGTCGACGTAGCGGTTGCCGTCGGCGTCGGTGATGTAGGGGCCCTGCCCGGAGACCATGAAGCGCGGGGTGCCACCCACCGCTCCGAACGCGCGCACCGGGGAGTTGACGCCTCCCGGGACGACGTCGCGGGCGCGGGCGAACAGGTCTTCGGAGTTACGTGTACGGCTCACCCGACCCAGGTTAGCCGCAGGTGCGGCCGGTTCCCCGGGCGGGCACGCGGCTCAGTCGGCCAGCCACTCCAGGATGCGCAGCGGGTCGGGCAGCGGCCTGCCGTCGGGCGGGCGCAGCCAGGAGACGGCCTGCCCGCCCGGCATCGCCGAGGGCGGCGCGAGGACGTAGCTGTCGCGGCAGTGCCAGCGCAGCCCCGGCGTGTCGTCGATGGTGGCCGGGTCGCAGTCGAGGTGGCAGGACCACCACTCGTCCTCGTCCTCGGGGTTGCCGCGGGTGGCGACATAAAACAAGACCCGGTCGCCGTTGGCGGCGACCGGGCCCGGGTGTGCCCCGGCGGCGTCGATCCGGGTGAGCGCGGACAGGCCGGCGGCGAGCGGTACGTCGAAGACGTCGAACACGCGGCCCGTGGGCAGGATCACATTGGCCTCGGGCTCGGCCTGCCACCAGCGCGTGAGCTGGGCCGCGTCGGTCGTGGCCTGCATGTGCCAGGCGGGCGAGAGCGGATGGGCGCCGGGGTCGGGACAGCCGAGCCGGTCACAGGAGCACGCACGCGGCCCCTGACGCAGCGGGAAGGCGCCGGGCACCACGGGCCAGCCCAGGGCGGCGTATTCGAGCACGGTCTCGATGCGCGTCGGCCGGGACCGCTTTTTGGTACGCCGAGCCAGTGGTACCCCCACCATGGTGTCTCCCGTCGAGTCACAGCGCCTGAGGAGGTCCCGGATCCGGGTGGTAGGCGGGCCGCTGTCGGCGGCCTCCCGCAGGGCAGCAAAGGTCTTGCGCCTGCATCACACGCGGGACACACCAGCACTTTCATGCAACTCTAACCCACAGGCCCCAGCAGTTGACGGGAAACCCCTTGGTTAGAGCGTGCGCGCCACTTCCGTCGCCCAGTACGTGAGGATCATGTCGGCCCCCGCGCGCTTGATCGCGACCAGCGACTCGTTGATCGTCCGCTCGCGGTCGATCCAGCCGTTGGCCGCGGCGGCCTCGATCATCGCGTATTCGCCGCTGACCTGGTAGGCGGCCACCGGCACGTCCACCTCGGCGCGGACGCGGCCGATGACGTCGAGGTAGGCCCCCGCGGGCTTGACCATGACGGCGTCGGCGCCCTCGGCCAGGTCGAGCCTGACCTCGCGCAGCGCCTCCTCCAGCGGCCCCGCGGGGTCCTGCTGGTGGGTGCTGCGGTCGCCGAACTGCGGCGCGCACTCGGCGGCGTCACGGAACGGACCGTAGAAGGCGGAGGCGTATTTGACGGAGTAGGAGAGGATCGGCACGCCGGCGTGGCCCGCCTGGTCGAGCGCGCTCCTGATGGCGCCCACCTGGCCGTCCATCATGCCGCTCGGCGCCACCATCTGGGAGCCGGCCTCGACCTGGGCGACGGCGACGGAGGCGTACCGCTCAAGGGTGGCGTCGTTGTCGACCTCGCCCGACGGCGTGAGTATGCCGCAGTGGCCGTGGTCGGTGAACTCGTCGAGGCAGGTGTCGGCCATCACCACGAGCGCGTCGCCGACCTCCGACACCACGTCGCGCAGCGCCACCTGGAGCACGCCGTCGGGGTCGTCGGCGGCCGAGCCGCGCGCGTCCTTCACCGCAGGGATGCCGAACAGGATGACGCCGCCCACGCCGGCCTCGGCGGCCTCGCGGGCGGCCTTGCGCAGCGAGTCGCGGGTGTGCTGGAAGACGCCCGGCATCGAGGCCACGGGCTGCGGCTCCGAGATGCCCTCCTTGGCGAACATCGGCAGGATCAGCTCCGCCGGGTCGAGCCTGGTGCCCGACACCATCCGGCGCATCGCCGCGCTGTTGCGGAGCCTGCGCGGGCGGGCGACGGGGAACTGCGCGCTCATCTGGCTCTCCTCCTCGCGCCACGGCGGTTCTGTGAGGGACGGCGCGGCGTGTCGCCGGCCGCCAGCGCCGCCTGGCGCTGCTTGGCCCCGAACTCGGCCACCGCGGCGGCCAAGGCGGAGGCGGATGGCTTGTCGGCCATGACGTCGACCCGGAGCCCGAACTCCTCGGCCGTCTTGGCCGTCTGCGGCCCGATGACCGCGATCACGGTGACGTTGTGGGGCTTGCCGGCGATGCCCACGAGGTTGCGCACGGTCGAGGACGAGGTGAAGAGCACGGCGTCGAAGCCGCCGCCCTTGATGGCCTCGCGGATCGGCGCGGGCGGCGGCGCGGCGCGCACCGTGCGGTAGGCGGTGACGTCGTCGCACTCCCAGCCCAGCTCGGTGAGCCCGGCCACCAGCGTGTCGGTGGAGATGTCGGCCCTGGGCAGCAGCACCCGGTTGATCGGGTCGAGCATGGAGTCGTACGGCGGCCACTCGGCCACCAGCCCCTCCGACGACTGCTCGCCCGACGGCAGCAGGTCGGGCTTGACCCCGAACTCGACCAGCGCCTGCGAGGTCGCCTCGCCCACCGCCGCGACCTTGAGGCCGGCGAAGGCGCGGGCGTCGAGTCCGTACTCCTCGAACTTCTCGCGCACCGCCTTGACGGCGTTGGCGCTGGTGAAGGCCACCCACTCGTAGCGGCCCGTGACCAGGCCCTTGATCGCGCGGTCCATCTGCTGCGGGGTGCGCGGCGGCTCGACCGAGATGGTCGGCACCTCCTCGGGCACCGCGCCGTAGGACACGAGCTGCTCGGACAGGCTGCGCGACTGCTCCTTCGTGCGCGGGACGAGCACCCGCCAGCCGAACAGCGGCTTGGTCTCGAACCACGACAGCTTGTCGCGCTGCGCGACGGCCTCGCCGACCACGATCAGCGCGGGCTCGGTGAACCCGGCGTGCTTGAGGTCGGCCTGCAGCCGGCCCAGTGTGGACACCACGGTGTACTGCTCGGTGGTGGTGCCGCCGCTGCTGACCGCGACGGGCGTGGTGTCGGGCTTGCCGCCGGAGATCAGCGCCTTGCCGATGGGCACCGCGTCGGCGACGCCGTTGTAGATGACCAGCGTGCCCTTGCAGCCGGCGTGCACGGACCAGTCCTGCTCCTGGGCGGCGTCGACGACCCTGAACTCGGGCACGGCGCTCGCCGGCGGGATGCCGGCGTAGGTGAGCACGGCGGTCGCGGGCGGCACGCCTGGCACGATCTCGAAGTCCACCTCCGCGGCGACACAGGCCGCGACCTCCTCGCTGATCGAGGAGAACAGCATGGGGTCGCCCGCGCACAGGCGCACCACGAGCTGGCCGCGCGCGGCGCGCTGCACGAAGTCGCCCTCGGCGACCTCGACGCCCTCGCGGCAGTGGTGCAGCAGCGGGGTCTGGGTCTCGGCGTCGAGCACCACCGCGTCGGCCTTGCCGAGCAGCTCGGCGGCGCGGAGCGTGAGCAGGTTGGGATCGCCGGGACCCGCGCCCACGAACGCGACGAAACCGGAGGTTGGACTATCGGAGCTCAATGGGAATGCTCCCCCATCAATCTGTCGGCCCCTTCGGCGATCATCTCGGCCGCGAGGAGGCGGCCCAGGTTCGCTGCCTCCGAAGGAGAGCCGGCGGCGGACTTGCGGACCGCTTCGCGGCCGTCGATGGAGACGACAACAGCGGTCAGGTTCAGAGTGTGCCCGTCATCGAACGCGAAAGCACCCACCGGAGCCGAGCATCCGGCTTCGAGGGCGTTGAGCAGGGCGCGTTCCGCGGTCACGGCCGAGCGGGTGGCGGGGTCGTCGAGCACGGACAGGGCCTCGACGATGTCGGTCCTGTCGGTGCGGCACTCCACGGCCAGCGCGCCCTGGCCCGGGGCGGGCAGCAGCTCGTCGGTCTCGAAGATCTGCGCGATCTCGGCGTCCCTGCCGATCCTGCCGAGGCCGGCGGCGGCGAGCACGATCGCGTCGAGCTCGCCCGAGGTGACCTTGCCGATGCGCGTGTCGGCGTTGCCGCGGATCGGCACGTATTCGAGGTCGGGGCGCAGGGCGCTGAGCATGGCGACGCGGCGCGGCGAGCCGGTGCCGACCCTGGCGCCGGGCGCGAGGTCGGCGAACTTGTGCGGGCCGACGAGGGCGTCGCGGTGGTCGTGGCGGGCCGGCAGCGCGGCCAGCGTGAAGCGCGGGTCCTGGGCGGTCGGCAGGTCCTTCAGCGAGTGGACGGCGAAGTCGATCTCGCCGTCGAGCAGCTCGTCGCGCAGCGCGCTGACGAACACGCCGGTGCCGCCGAGCTGCGCCAGATGGGCCTTGGTGACGTCGCCGTACGTGGTGATGCCGACCAGCTCGACGGGCCCTCCGGTGCGCGCGGTGTAGGCGTCGGCCACCATCTGGGACTGCGTGGTCGCGAGAAGGCTGCGCCGGGTGCCGAGCCGCAGAGCGGGCCTCGTCACAGCTCCACCTCCCTCACGGCCTCGGGCATCTTCGGATCCAGGTTGAACAATTCGCGCAGGGCTTCCGCATAATGATCGCCTCCTGGGCAGGTGGCGAGCTGCTTGACACGCACAGTCGGCTCGTGGAGCAGTTTGTCCACCACCCGCTGGACGGTCATGGCGACCTCGTCGCGCGCCCGCTCGTCGAGGTCGGGCACCCGCATCAGCAGGCGGCCCAGCTCCGACTCGACGACGCCGGCCGCCTTGCTGCGCAGCGCCACCACGGTCGGCGTGACCCTGGAGGCCCGCTCGGCGTCGAGGTAGGCGCGCAGCTCCTCGGCCACCAGACGGCGCACGGTGGGCACCGCGTCGCCCTCGCGGGAGCCGATGCCGGACTCCTGGATGGTCTCCAGGTCGACCAGCGTGACACCCGGCACTCCGCGCACGGCCGGGTCGATGTCGTGCGGCAGCGCCAGGTCCAGCAGGAACACCGGTTTGCCCAGCATATCCGGCGTGACGATGTGCCGGCCCGCGCCGGTGCAGGTGATCACGATGTCGGCCGCGGCCACCTCTTCCGGCACGGCGGCGAATCCGACCGCCCGGCCGCCGACGGTGGCGGCGAGCCTGGCGCCCCGCTCGTACGTGCGGTTGGCCACGACGATGTCGGTGACCCCGGCGCGCGCCAGCGTCGCGGCGGCCAGCGAGCTCATGGAGCCGGCGCCGATCACCAGCGCCCGCCGCCCCGGCAGCTCGCCCGCCAGCGCGAGCCCGGCGGTGACGAGGGAGGCGCCGTGCTTGTCGATGCCGGTGTCGTGGTGGGCGCGCTTGCCCACCCGCAGCGCCTGCTGCACCAGGTCGTTGAGCGTGGCGCCGACCGTGCCCTGGCGCTGGGCCAGCTTGAGCGCCTGACGGACCTGCCCGAGTATCTGCTGCTCGCCGACGACCATGGAGTCGAGGCCGCACACCACGGAGAACAGGTGCTCGACCGCCCGCTCCTCGTAGTGGACGTAGAGGTGCGGGATGAGCTCGTCCACCGGGACGCCCGAGTGCACGCCGAGCAGCTCGCTGATCGACGTGACGGCCGCGTGGAAGCGGTCGACCGTGACGTAGACCTCGACCCTGTTGCAGGTCGAGACCACCATGGCCTCCGCCACGCACGGATCGTGCTGAACGTCGTGCAGGAGCTTGACGAGGGCGTCACCGCTGACGGAGACGCGCTCGAGCAGGCCCACCGGTGCGGTCCGGTGGCTGAGCCCGACAGCCAGAACACTCATTGACCGTCCACCGCCATGAGTGGCCCCCCAGCCTTGCGTTGCTCGTGGAACGCGAGAATCTGCAGTTCGATTGATAGGTCGACTTTACGGACATCGACGCTTTCCGGCACAGAGAGTACGACCGGCGCGAAATTGAGGATGCTGGTCACGCCC
Organism: Nonomuraea salmonea; assembly: GCF_042428605.1. Taxonomy (NCBI): domain Bacteria; kingdom Bacillati; phylum Actinomycetota; class Actinomycetes; order Streptosporangiales; family Streptosporangiaceae; genus Nonomuraea; species Nonomuraea salmonea. The sequence continues at coordinate 48,853 of NZ_JBHMCF010000056.1, read as the reverse complement.
ACGGCGACCACGCGATCGCACACCTGCTGCGCCGCTGCCGCCGGTATCGCCAGTACCACGATCGAGACTCCACGCCGTTTGATCACGGCTTCCAGTTCGTCGATGTGTTCAACATTCAACCCCGCGATGGTGTCGCCCACGATTTCGGGGTCGGCGTCGATGAGCGCCGCGACCCGGAAGCCCCGGGAGACGAAACCGCCGTAGTTGGCGAGCGCGCGGCCGAGGTTGCCGACTCCGACGATCGCGACGGCCCAGTCTTGGGTCAGACCGAGCTCACGGGAGATCTGATAGACGAGGTATTCGACCTCATAGCCTACGCCGCGGGTGCCGTAGGAGCCGAGGTGCGAGAGGTCCTTGCGGAGCTTGGCGGAGTTGACCCCTGCCGCGCCCGCCAGGTCTTCCGAGCTGACGGTGGCGATGCCCCGCTCGGCCATCCCGTGCAGCGCCCTGAGGTAAAGCGGCAGCCTGGCGACCGTCGCCTCGGGGATGCCGCGGTCACGGGGCTGGGACGGGCTCTTCACGTGCCGGTGCTCCAGGGAACGGGCGGCTTGGGGACCGCGTGATCGGAATGGGACCGTCTTTCAGGTTAATCCCTTTGTGAACCGATGCACAAAGTCAGCAGGGGTACGGTTGCGTCATGCACCGCATCACCTTGCTCGGCAAACCCGGCTGTCACCTCTGTGACGACGCCCGCGAGATCATCGCCAGGGTCGCGGGCGAGCTCGGCGTCCCGTGGGAGGAGGTCAGCATCGACTCCTCCGACGAGCTCAAGGAGAAATACTGGGAGATGATCCCGGTCACGCTGATCGACGGCGTGCAGCACGACTTCTGGCGGGTCGACGAGGCGAGGCTGCGCGCGGCCCTCAGCACGTGACGGCTCAGCACATGAGGGCTCAGTACATGACGGTGGGCAGCGGCACCACCTTGGCGGCGTTGACGTCGAGCTCGATCACGTTGGTGGCCAGCACCATCGCCTGACGGTCGTTGACGAACCGCTCGACGTGCGGCTGGCGCAGGTGGTCACGGTAGGCCACCTCGTCGCGATAGAGCTCGTAGACGATGCGCTGCAGCGGGGCCGACTTCACGGAGTGGCAGGCGTAGACGAGCGTGTCGGGCTCGCCCCTGCGCACGGCCTCGACCGTGGCCTCGGCCAGCCGGTCGAAGGCGTCGCCCGCGCCGTCCATGAGCGTGAAGACGGTGAGCATGCCGTAGATCGTCGGCGAGAGCTTGCCCGAGCCGCCCTGCTGCTGGGCGGGCGAGAACAGGTCGGCGCCGGGGAAGACCGCGCCGGTGGCGGGCGCCGGTGGCGCCAGGTTGTAGTCGGGGCGCTGGGGCGGTGCGCCGTTCATGATGTAGCCGGTGGAGGGGCCGTCGTCGGGCGGCGGCGGCGCCATGCGGGAGGCGTAGTCGACCTCGCGGTCGCCCGCACGATACTCGGCCACCAGGTCGCCGAGCCCCGACGACCTGCGCGGCGGCTGCGGCGGCAGGTCGGCGGCCGGCACCGGCTCCGGCATGCCGTGGTGCCCCGGCACCTCGTCGCGGAACATCGGGCGCTCGTCGGGACCGTCCTCTCCGGCCAGCGCGCGATCGGCGCGGCGCGCGGCGAACTCCTCGCGGCGCTGGGCCCGCTCGTCGCGGCGCGCCGCCCGCTCGTCGCGGTCGTCGTGGTCGTCGAAGTCGTCCTCGTCGTCGTCCTCGTACGGCGCCAGCGGCCGCAGCACGGTGTACCAGACCGCCGCCCCCGCGACGGCGAGCAGCGCGGTGGTGAACAGGGCCGGCACGGAGAAGCGCATCGCGCCCACCAGCGCCAGCCCCGACGGCACGATGACCACGGTGGCGTGGAGGTTGTCGGTGTCGTACTCGTCGCCGTTGCGCCAGCGCAGCCCGGCCACGACCAGCATCGCCAGCATGATCAGCACGGCGACGGCGTGCACGCCGGTGAGCAGGTAGCCGGGGACGATGTTCCAGTGGGCCGCGGCGGTGGGCAGCGACTTGCCCATGTCGTCGGTCTTCAGCGGGTCCCAGACCATGATGACGGTGGCGACGACGGTCAGGGCGATGCCGAGCAGCCACGCGAGGAACCTCGGCGGCACCTTCTCGGCCAGCAGCTGCACGAGCCCGACGGCCAGCCACAGGGGCGCCAGCATCGATCCCGTCACCTGGTAGATCCGGAACGTGACGGAGCCGAAGCCCATGAAGGACCCGAGTGCGATCACGGCGAGTGACAGGCAGAGCCCGGCGACTGCAACGGTCCAGGCGACCAACCATCCCTCAGGCTCGTCGCGCAGGCGTTGGATCAGGGCGGCCGCGGCGATCGCGGACAGGATCGCACCGGCGAGAGCTATGACAGCAACGAGGATCTCCATGGTGACTCCAATGCTGCCGGACGATGCCTCCCAGCCGGTAGCCGAAGAGGGAACGGGTCGGTCCACCACGGTATAGGCCGATTACGCCTAGTCATGCATGACTTCCGTGGATTGTGGATTTTCCGGTTGATTTCTAGAGTGTTCGAGCACGCCGCACCCCTTACCCCTAGGGATACCGGATGCCTGACTCGTCGCCGTTCGCCGGGCTGCTGGCGCCAGCTGTGGGCGGCCCTGCCCGGACGGGCGAGCTCGCCGTGCGCGAAGACGTGCCCGACGACCTCCGTACGCTGGTGATGCACGCCAAGAACGGATGCACGCAATCCTTTGGCACGCTCTACGACCGTTATGTCGACCTGGTCTACCGCTACATCTACTTCCGGGTGGGCTCGCACCCGCTGGCGGAGGACCTCACCAGCGAGACCTTCCTGCGCGCGCTGCGCAGGATCGGCGACTTCACCTGGCAGGGGCGCGACTTCGGAGCCTGGCTCGTGACGATCGCGAGAAACCTGGTGACCGACCATTTCAAGTCGGGGCGCTACCGGCTGGAGATCCCCACGGGCGAGGTGATCGACGTTCCGCTCGACGGCTCCCACATTCCCGAGAACGCCGTGGTCACGGCCATCATCAACGATCGGGTGCTGCGTGCCGTACGAGATCTCAATCCCGAACAACAGGAATGCGTCGTCCTGCGCTTCCTGCACGGCCTCTCGCTCGCGGAAACCGCGCTGATCATGGGGAAGAAGAGTGGAGCGATCAAAGCGCTGCAGTTCCGTGCCGTCCGCGCGCTGGCCAGGGCTCTCAAGCACGACCTGGCGTAACCTCCGTCATCGGCCCCTCGTTAGACCAGGTGTCATGACCGTGTCGGTGGGAGAGCCGTCATGAGGGGCGCGCGCGAGCGGCGGGTACGCGTGCTCGTGCACCTCACCGAGCTGAGCGAGCTGCCGCTCGGCGGCCTGCCCGAGCCCGCGTTCAAGGAACGGCTGCGCGCCGAGCTGATGTCGGGCGCCCTGACCGCCGCCGAACCCGACGCGCCCGAGAAGCGGGCCACCCGGAGGCCGCAGCCGCTCCTGGGCGGCCTCCTGGGCCGGCGCGGACGCCGCCGCCGGTCCAGAGGGCGGCCCCTGCTGTCCCAGCTCGCCACCGTGGGCCTGGTGGCCGCGCTCATGGTGTCCTCCTTCGCCACCTACCGCGCGGTGCCCGGCGACTCGCTCTACCCCCTCAAGCGCGCCGCGGAGACCACGCTCGTCCGCCTCACGTCCGACGACGCGGAACGCGCCGCGCGCGAGCTCGACTCGGCCAAGGCGCGCGCCAAGGAGGTCGCCACCCTCCTCGGCTCGTCGGTCGACGGCCCGCTCGTGGACGAGACGCTCAAGGACATGGAGGAGTCCACCCGCGCGGGCATCAGCCGGCTCGAACGCGCGGAGCCGCGCTCGCCGAAGATCAAGAAATTCGCGCGGGACCAGAAGGAGGCCGTCAAGCCGATGCTTCAGCAGCTCGACGAGGATCAACTGGCCCAGGCGGAGGGGTACCTCAGCTACATCGAAGGTCTGGCCGCCCCCGAGTAGGTAGCTAAGCTGAAGCCCATGTGGCGGCTCAAGCGACGACGACAGGAAGTGCGGCCGGAGGTCGCAGGTGAGGTGGCCGCACAGGCGGCGGTGACCGTCGCGCCTGCCCAGCCCGATCTCGAGTCCGCGGCCTTCTTCGACGTCGACAACACCATGATGCGCGGCGCGTCGATCTACCACTTCGCCCGCGGACTGGCCACGCGCGGCCTGTTCACCACCTCCGACCTGGTCAAGTTCGCCGTCGGGCAGGCCGTCTTCCGGCTGCGCGGCAACGAGAACCCCGAGCACATCGCGGTGGCCAGGGAGACCGCGCTGGCGTTCGTCGCGGGCGCCAAGGTCGACGACGTCGTACGCCTCGGCGAGGAGATCTACGACGAGGTCATGGCAGACCGCATCTGGGGCGGCACCCGCGCGCTCGCCCAGAGCCACCTCGACGCCGGCCAGCGCGTCTGGCTGGTCACCGCCACCCCCATCGAGCTGGCCAGGGTCATCGCCCAGCGGCTCGGCCTGACCGGCGCGCTCGGCACGGTCGCCGAGACCAGCAACGGCGTCTACACCGGCCGGCTGGTCGGCGACCTGCTCCACGGCCCGGCCAAGGCCGAGGCGGTGCGCGCCCTGGCCCGCAGGGAGGGCCTCGACCTCAGCCTCTGCACCGCCTACAGCGACTCGGCCAACGACCTGCCGATGTTGTCGCTGGTCGGCAACGCGGTGGCCATCAACCCCGACAGCGAGCTGCGCGAATACGCGCGCAAGCACGACTGGCCGGTCAAGGACTTCCGCACCGGGCGCAAGGCCACGATGACGGCGCTGCCGTTCGCGGCCGGCGTGGGCGCGGTCGCGGGCGGCGTCGCGGCGGGCATCGCCCTGCGCCGCCTCTACCGCGGCCGCCCCTGAATCACCGCAGCCGACTCACTCCAGGCTGACTCACTCCAGGCTGACTCACTGCAGCTGACTCACTGCAGCGTGCCGAACAGCCTGGCCGCCTCCGGCTGCTTCCACCGGAGCCGGTTCGGGTCCTGCGGATAGGGCTCCGAGGGCACCGACACCGTGGTCATCGTGGTCCTGGCGAGCTGGGTGGCCAGCTCGTACATCTCCTCGACGCCGAGATCCGTCTTCACCGCCCCGCGCACCGCCGACAGGAAAACTCTGAGCTCGGCGGGATCGGAGACGAGCTGCCGCTGGGCCTTGTCCAGCATGGCCCGCGCGAGCCCCTGCTGCCGCTTGATCCGCGCGACGTCCGAGCCGTCGCCGTAGTGACGCAGCCGGGCGTAGCCGAGCGCCTTCTCGCCGTCGAGCAGTTGCTCGCCCGCGGGCAGCCTGAGCTTCGAGGCGCGGTCGTCCACGGGCCTCGGCACCTTGATCCGCACGCCGCCGAGCGCGTCCACCATGGTCTCGAAGCCGGCGAAGTCCACCTCGACCGTGTGGTCCAGGCGCAGCCCCGTCAGCTTCTCCAGCGTCGACCTGAGGCACGTGGCGCCACCGTCGTCGTACGCGGAATTGATCATGGCGACCCGATCCGGCGCCGACCCGCACGGGACCCGCACCATCGAGTCGCGCGGGACGCTGACCACGGTGGCCCTGCCTCTGTCGGCCGGCAGGTGGACGATGATGATGGTGTCGGAGCGCTGGCCCGAGCCCCGCGACTGCGGCCCGTACTTCGCGTTGCCAGGACCGTCCCGGGTGTCGGAGCCGATCAGCAGCACGTTCATGGCGCCGCTCATGTCCACCCGCCCGCCGGCGGACGGCGCGGCCACGGGGAAGCCGGTGATGAACGCCGTCGTCACCGCCACGACGGCGGCCGTGCCCGCGGCGACCAGCGCGGCCGTCGGCCACCTGCGCCGGGGACGGCCGCGCAGGAAGCCCGTGCGGTGGCGGACCAGGGTGGCGGGTGGCTGGTGCTCCAGCTCGGCCCCGAGGTCGCGGAGCAGCTTCAGGTCGTCCATCGTCACTCCTCCTCCAGGGGGTTGGTGTCGCCGAGCGCCGTGCGTACCTTCCGCCTGCCCCTGTTGAGGCGGGAGCGCACGGTTCCGACAGGGATGCCGAGCGCTCGCGCGGCCTCCTCGTACGTGAGGTCGCCCCAGGCGATCAGCAGCAGCACGTCGCGGTCCCTGGCGGGCAGCGCGGCCAGGGCGCCGGCCAGCTCCGCGCGGACGGCACGGGCGGACACCCCGGCCGCCACCCGGTCGGCGGGCGACTCCACCTCGTGGTCGACGGGGGCGCGCAGGAGCGCACGGTAGCGGGCCGCCTCCGTGCGGTGGTGGCGGGAGATGAGCTTGGTGAGGATGCCGAAGAGCCACGGCCTGGCGTCCGGGTAGGCCAGGTCGTAGCTCTTCCTGCGGGAGAAGGCGACCAGGAACGTCTCGCCGACGAGGTCCTCGGCGGGTTCGGGGCCGAGGCGTCTGGAGGCGTATCTGAAGAGCATCGCGGAGTAGCGGTCGAAGAGCTCGGCGAACACCTCGGGTTCTGTCAGCGAGGCGCTCACGAGTTCGGCGTCCGCACCCCTGACGGCGGGTTGCGTGATCATCTCCGCCCTTCTGCGGGGAATGGGTCACGGATGTCTTGCCACAACCCGCCGTCAGGGTTCAGGGATCGTCGCGCCGGCGGCGTCAGAGGAGCGGGGGAAAGGCGTGTCCCCTGCGCAGGCGCAGCTCGTTGAGCAGCTGCTGGATGACCTCGCGCACGTGGTCGGTGATGTTGAAGACCAGCATGGGGTCGTCGGCGGCCGACGGGTCGTACTCGTCGGTGCGGATCGGCTCCCCGAACTCGATCATCCACTTCGACGGCAGCGGCACCAGGCCGAGCGGCCCGAGCAGCGGGAAGAACGGGGTGATCGGCAGATAGGGCAGCCCCAGCAGCCGGGCCAGCGACTTGAGGTCGCCGATCTTGGGGTAGATCTCCTCGGCGCCGACGATCGCGGTGGGCACGATCGGCACGCCCGCGCGGATCGCGGAGGCCACGAAGCCGCCGCGGCCGAAGCGCTGCAACTTGTAGCGCTCGGAGAAGGGCTTGCCGACGCCCTTGAAGCCCTCGGGGAACACCCCGACCAGCTCGCCCTTGCGCAGCAGCCGGTCGGCGTCCTCGCGGCAGGCCAGCGTGTGGCCGGTCTTGCGGGCCAGATGGCTGAGCAGCGGAAGCTGGTAGACCAGGTCGGCGCCGAGCAGCCGCAGCGGCCTGGCGGCCTCGTCGTGCAGCGCCACCTGCAGCATCAGCGCGTCAACGGGCAGCGTGCCCGAGTGGTTGGCCACGATGAGCGCGCCGCTGTCGTCGGGGATGTTCTTCAGCTCGAGCGTCTCGACCCTGAACCAGTGGCGGTAGAGCGGCCTGAGCAGCTCGAGCACGACCTTGTCGGTCAGCTCGGCGTCGTAGCCGAACTCGTCGACCTCGTAGTCGCCGGTGACCCGCCGCCTGATGAAGGCGAGCGCCTTGGCCACGGGGTCGGGCTCGTCGTACGACGGCGCCGCGGTGATGGGGATCACCCGGCCTTCCTCATCTGGCGCTGGGCGCGGAACGCTCATGCGCGGAAACTTCCCAGCGGACGCAGCCCGCGCGAGCGCAGGAAGTCGTCGAACGCCGCACCGGTGCTGAACTTGGGCTTCCAGCCCAGCTCGGCCTCCAGGTGGGCGATGTCGACCGCGCGGCCGTGGCTCATCAGCCGCAGCTGCTCGGGCGAGTATTCGACCAGGCCGAGCCGGCGCGCGGCACCGCCGAGCACGGTGAAGGCGGGCGAGATCAGCGGCAGCGAGGGCCGCCCCGCCCGGCGCGCGCACTGCGACAGCAGCAACACGCCTGCCCCGGCCACGTTGTACGTGCCGGGGTGATCCTCGGTCGCCATCCGGCGCAGCACCTCGACCGCGTCGTCCTCGTGGACGAACTGCAGCCGCGGGTCGAAGCCGAGCACGCTCGGCAGCACCGGCTGGGTGAAGTAACGCGTCAGCGGCGAGTCGACGCCTGGGCCCATGAAGTTGGCGAAGCGCAGCAGCGACACGGTGACGTCGGGACGCCGCCGCGCGAAACCGCGGACGTAGCCCTCGACCTCGGCCGCGTCCTTGGCATAGCCGTGGACGGGGCCGTCATGCGGCTCCAGGTCCTCGGTGAACACCGCCGGATCGCGGGGAGACGAGCCGTAGACGGCGGTGGTGGATCGCACCACCACGCGCCGCACGGTCGCCGACCGCTGGCAGGCACCGAGCAACTGCATGGTGCCGATGACGTTGTGCTCTTTCATGGCAGCCCTGCCCCCATTGCGTGAGGGAGCGCTGACCAGGCTCATGTGCACAACGGTGTCGATGTCCGCGGCCGCGATCACCTGGGCGATGTCGGGGCTGCGCAGATCCACCCGGACGAACTCGGTCCGGCCGAGTGAGATGCCGCCGTCTCGCGTGAGCGAGGGGGGCGGCACGGTGTCCACTCCGATGACACGGCTGATGTCCGGGTCCGCCGCCAGAACGCTCGCCACCCGGGCGCCGATGTGGCGCGAGACCCCGGTGACAAGCACGGTGTGGGTCATCAGCGCCTCGCAGCTGCGTCGGTTACTTCTTGTTGCGCCGCTGGATGCGCGTCTTCTTGAGCAGCTTACGGTGCTTCTTCTTAGCCATCCGCTTGCGGCGCTTCTTGATCACAGAGCCCACGGGACCCCCAGGTACTGATAGCACGTTTGAATCGGAGTGCGAGCGCACACCGGCTCACAGACTACCGGCGATCCACGGTAGATCGCCCCTCGGGGGGTGAGCGCCCGGCCGTACCAGCGGGCGGCCGGGCCTCTCCCGCGACACACTCACGACACGTTCGGGCGTGTCGCTACGTCATCCTGCCTCGATGTAGGCCTCCCGGAGATAATCGTGTACCGCCTGCTCAGGCACCCTGAACGAGCGGCCGACTCGGATGGCCGGCAGCTCGCCGGAGTGGACGAGCCGGTACACCGTCATCTTGGACACCCTCATGACCGTCGCCACTTCTGCCACGGTCAGGAACTTCACCTCGCTGAGAGGTCTTTCGCCTGCACCCATCGGACGCCTCTTCCGCACGTGTTTCCGGGTTATCCCCACTGGTGCCATTGCTCACGCACGTGTACTGCCGTCAGCGTAAGTCGGGACTCCGAGTGCGCAAACCCCCTATTTTTCCAGCCGACGGAGCCACCTGTCAGCCGAACCAGCGAAATCGCTGGCCAACCGCCTGGCCAAGCACCTCGCCTGGACGCTGGAACTGTCCAAGCTGCCACACATAAGAGTCGCCGGAGCCCTGCCAAAAGTTGGCAAAGGGACAGCGAGCCCCTTGGAATGCAGGCGCGAAAAGACGGTATGGGGAGGGCCGTTATCGACTCAAAGGGCTCGTGAGACTTCTGTGACTAGCCGCTCCGTCAACGGAGAGTAATAGCGGGGTAGCACGTTGTCGTCAAGTGGCACGACCACCTCAAGCTTGCCCTCCGCCTCCCCGAGGAACAGCCCGGGGTCGTTGCAGTCGGCGAAGGCCACCGTCGGCACGCCCGCCTCGCCCGCCGCTCCGGCCCAGCCGTGGTCGGCGATCACCAGGTCGGGCAGGTCGCCGCCCAGCTCGTCCAGCATGTGGCGCATCGGGATCGCGTCGTGGGTGTGCACCAGCGCGCCCCTGTCGTCGAGCATCGCGACGTCCTGGAGGTAGCGGATCCTGCGCGGCCGGCCGAAGCCGGAGCCCGCGTACGACCAGCCCTCCCCAGGGGTCAGCAGCCGCGCGCCGTGGGCCACGCAGAAGGCGGCCAGCGGCAGGTGCACGGCGAGCAGGCCCGTGGGGTGTCCGGTGGCGAACAGGATGCGGGGCTCGGGCCGCGCCAGCACGGCGGCGATGCGCTCGGCCATCGCGTCGAGCGCGTCGATGGTCAGGTCGGGGTCGATGGTGTCCTGGCCGTAGCGGTGGTCGGGGTCGGCGACGACGCCCGCGGACTTGGCCATGAGGGCCAGGATGTCGCGGTAGGACCACGGCTGGTCGAAGGTCAGGCCGAGCGCGTAGTAGGGGTCGCCGTTGGCCAGCGAGCTGTAGTGGTCGAGGTTGTTCTCGCGAGAGGTCGCGACATCGCCGGCGATGCGGCTGTGAACAAGGTGATCTCTAAGTTCGTCGCGGCTCAGCACTGCTTCATTCCTCGTCAGGGCATCGGATCGAGGCCGTGCAGGGGGAACACCGCTTGCCGGGTCGCCATGACCGCACGGTCAATGGGGTCCGCAGGATCATAACCACCAGATAGGTCGCTGAATTCCGGATGGCGGCCGTCTGTCATGGTGAGGGGTGGTGTCTCCCCCGTACGCTCACGGACGAACCTGCGCCACTCCTCGGGCGTCGGCGTGGCCGGATCGATCGGGTGCCCGGCCAGCTCGGCCATCAGGTGCGTCCACACCCGCGGCACCACCTGCACCAGCTCGTAGCCGCCGCCGCCGGTCGCGATCCAGCGCCCGCCCGCCGTCTCGTGGGCCAGGCGGTGCAGGGCCTCGTAGGCGGCCCGCTGGCCGTCGACGCTCAGCATCAGGTTGGCGAGGGGGTCGAGCGCGTGGCTGTCGCAGCCGTGCTGGGTCACCAGGATCTCCGGCCCGAACTCGTGCAGCAGCGGCGGCACCACCGCGTGGAAGGCCCGCAGCCAGCCCGCGTCGCCGGTGCCGGCCGGCAGCGCGACGTTGACCGCCGTGCCGGCGGCGCCGGTCTCGTGCGGGAAGCCGGTGCCGGGGAACAGCGTGCGCGGGCTCTCGTGCAGGCTGATCGTCAGCACCCTGGGGTCGGCGTAGAAGACCGTCTGTACGCCGTCGCCGTGATGGACGTCGACGTCCACGTACGCGACGCGCCCCACTCCCTGCTCCAGCAGCCACGCGATCGCCAGCGCGGGGTCGTTGTAGACGCAGAAGCCGCTCGCCAGGGCCGGCATCGCGTGGTGCAGCCCGCCCGCGACGTTGACGGCGTGCTCGGCGGTGCCCTCCCAGACCGAGCGGGCGGCGGCCAGCGAGGCGCCGGCGATGAGCGCGCTGGCCTCGTGGACGCCCGCGAAGGCCGGGTTGTCGGTGGTGCCGAGCCCGGCGCTCATGTCGGGCAGGCCGGAGGCGGAGACGCGCTTGACGGCCTCGATGTAGCCGCGGTGGTGGACCAGCGCCAGCTCGTCGTCGCTCGCCGGGACGCAGCCGGCCAGCTCGACCTTGTCGAGCACGCCCATCTCGCGGGCCAGCGCCATGGTGAGCTCGACGCGCACGGGGGCCAGCGGATGGCTCGGGCCGAAGTCGTAGGTGGTCAGAGCGTCGTCCCAGATCACCCGTGCCGAACGGCTCATGCCAACCCCTCTGCCGCGTGCCCTCGCCTTGCGCCGACGTTACCGCAGCGCAGACCGCTGGTTGTAGCCCGGCCTCAGGCGGCCGGAAAGATCACGCCGATCTCGGAATCTTGTGATTTAGGGTCTTAGCGTGCGCTTAGCGCGGACGTTCATGACCATCGTGCGGTTCTTCCGGCGGCCCACGGTGTACGACCGCACGCTGGTGATCGTGCTGTGCCTGCCCGCACTGATCAGCCTCGTGACGGGCGTGCTGGGCATGACGGAGATGCTGCCGAGCGCCGTCGCGTACCTGGTGAGCACGCCGTTCCTGCTCATGCGCCGCAACCGGCCGCTCCTCACGACCGGCGCGGTGGTCGTCGTGGACGCCGTCTCGATCGCGACCGGCCTGGTGACCAGCTCGAACGTGCACAGTGCCGTCGCGCTCTACAGCCTGGGCCGCTACACGGGAGGCCGTCCGACCGCGATCGCCACCGGAGCCGCCTTCGCCGTGTACGCCGTCGCCATGGAGGTGGACAGGCCAGGCGTCAACAGCTGGCTGAGCGCCCTGTTCCTGGTCGGCGTGTTCGTGGGTACCGGCCAGTTCGTCCGGCTCAGGACCGAGCTGAGGGAGCGCACCACCCGCGAGGCCGCCGACGCCGCCGTACGCGCCGAGCGCCGACGCATCGCCAGGGAACTGCACGACGTGGTGGCCCACCACATCACCGTGATCAACGCGCTGGTCGGCGGCGCCAGGGCCACGCTGCCGCCCGAGCAGCTGGTCACCAGGGATGCGCTGGCGAGCGCCGAGCAGACCGCCCGCCAGGCCATGTCGGAGATGCGGCGGCTGCTCGACGTGCTGAGGGCCGAGGGCGGGGAGGGCGCGGACGCGGCGACGGGGGTCGGCACGGACCGGTTGCCCGCCCTCATCAAGGAGGCGGGGTCGGCGGGCCTGCCGGCCACCCTGACCGTGACGGGCGAGCCCGTCGAGCTGCCCGCCGCCGTGGACCACGCCGTCTACCGGATCGTCCAGGAGGCGCTGACGAACACCCGCAAGCACGCCGTCGGCGCCAGGGCCAGCGTGCTGCTGACCTATGATCCGGAGGCCGTGGAGGTCGAGGTGCTCGACGACGGCGTGGCCAAGAACGACGGCACGCCGCCGGGCTTCGGGCTCGGCGGCATGGCGGAGCGGGTGGCCCTGTGCGGCGGCCGGCTCTCGACGGGGCCCAGGCCAGAAGGAGGATTCCGCGTGCACGCCCGCATCCCGCTGGAGAGCGCATGACGGCCGCGATCAGGGTGCTGCTCGCCGACGACCACGCACTCGTGCGCAGGGGCTTCAAGCTGATGCTGGACGCCCAGCCCGACCTCGGCGTGGTCGGCGAGGCGGCCGACGGCGAGCAGGCGGTGGAGCTGAGCCGGCGGCTGCGGCCCCACGTGGTGCTCATGGACCTGCACATGCCCGGCATGGACGGCGTGCGCGCCACCGAGCTGATCACCGCCGAGCTGCCGCAGGTGCGGGTGCTCGCGCTGAGCACGTTCGACCTGGACGAGAACGTGGTGGCGGCGCTGCGCGCGGGCGCCGACGGCTTCCTGCCCAAGGACGTCTCCCCCGAGGAGCTGATCGAGGGCGTCCGCGTCGTGCACCGCGGCGAGTCGGCCGTCGCGCCCCGGCTGCTGACCCGGCTGATCGGCACGTACGTCCGCACCACGCCGCCGCGATCCACCCCCGCCGAGCTGGCCGGGCTGACCGTGCGCGAGCAGGAGATCCTCGTGCTGATCGCCCGCGGCCGCTCCAACACCGAGATCGCCGCCGAGCTGTCCGTCTCCCCCTCGACCGTCAAGAACCACGTGACGAGCCTGTTCGCCAAGATCGGCGTCAGGGACCGGGCGCAGGCGGTGATCGCCGCGTACGAGGCGGGTCTCGTCCGACCCGGAGAGTAGGACCAGGGTCCCAGAACGCCGCCGTGCGAACGGTTCGCGGGCAGGAGGTGATCGGGGGCGCGCGACGGCACGCTTGAGTCATGACCGCGATTCGGGCAACCAACCTGAGCAAGCGTTACGGCGGCACCGTGGCCGTCGACGACCTGTCGTTCGACGTCGAGCCCGGCAGGGTGACCGGCTTCCTCGGCCCCAACGGGGCGGGCAAGTCGACCACCATGCGCATGATCCTCGGACTCGACCACCCCTCCGGCGGCTCCGTGCTCGTGGACGGCAAGCCGTACGCGGAGCTGAAGCACCCCCTCCGCAAGGTCGGCGCGCTGCTGGACGCCAAGGCCGTGCACGGCGGGCGCAGCGCGCGCAACCACCTGCTGGCCATCGCCCAGAGCAACGGCATCCCCGCGAGCCGCATCGACGAGGTCCTGGAGATCGTCGGGCTGAGCGGCGTGGCGAAGCGGCGCGTCGGCGGGTTCTCCCTCGGCATGGCGCAGCGCCTGGGCATCGCCGCGGCGCTGCTGGGCGATCCCGAGATCCTGCTGTTCGACGAGCCGGTCAACGGGCTCGACCCCGACGGCATCCTGTGGATCCGCACCTTCATGCGCCGGCTGGCCGCCGAGGGGCGGACCGTGTTCGTCTCCAGCCACCTCATGAGCGAGATGGCGCAGACCGCCGACCACCTCATCGTGATCGGCAAGGGGCGGCTCATCGCCGACACCAGCGTGCCGGAGTTCATCGGGCGCAGCTCCCAGGGCTACGTCCGGGTCCGCTCGCCCCGCCTGGCCGAGGTCGCCGAGCTGGTCAAGGTGGGCGAGCTGCACCCCGACCACCTGCGGGTGACCGCGATGACCACCCTCGAGATCGGCACGCTCACCGCGCGGGCGGGGCTGCCGCTGGAGGAGCTGACGTTCGTGCAGCCCTCGCTCGAAGCCGCGTACATGGAGCTCACCAAGGACAGCCTGGAGTACTCGTCATGACCGACATCCTGCGATCAGAGTGGACCAAGATCCGCTCGGTGCGCTCCACCATGTGGACGCTCGGCGTCACCTTCCTGCTCATGGCCGGCTTCGGCACGTTGCTGGGCGTCGCCGCCACCGCCAGCGGCAGCGGGCCGATCCCGGCCGAGGAGGCGCTGTCCATGAGCCTCGCCGGTGCGCTCTTCGCCACGCTCGCCCTGGCCACGCTGGGCGTGCTGGTGATCTCCAGCGAATACCGCACCGGAGGCATCAGGACGTCGCTGATGGCCGTGCCTCAGCGGTACAAGCTGCTGACCGGCAAGCTGGTCGTGTTCACCGCGACGGCGCTCGTGGTCAGCGCGGTCTCCTCGGCCGCCGCGCTCGCCATCGGCGTGGCCATCACGCAGCCCGCCGGGCTGGAGATCGGCGACGCCGTACGCGCGGGCCTCGGCAGCACGCTCTACCTGACCGCGTGCGGGCTGTTCGGGCTGGGGCTGGGCACGCTCGTCCGGCACACGCCGGGTGCGCTGCTGTCGGCCGTCGCGCTGATGCTGGTGCTGCCGCAGCTCACGAACATGCTCCCGGGCGCGTGGGGCCAGACCGTGTCCGACTACTTCACCACCAACGCCGGGTCCCTGGTGGTCTTCGGGCAGTCCAGCGAGTCGCTGGGGGCGTGGAGCGGGTTCGGCGTCTATCTCGGGTGGATCGCCGTGACGGTGCTGGCGGGGGCCGTACTGATGCGGCGGCGCGACGCCTAGAACCTCTCACTCGGCGCGCAGGGTGACGACCGGATCCATCCGGCCCGCCCTGCGCGCCGGCGCGACCGGCGCACGCCGAACCTGGGGCTCCGGGTGCTGGGCGCCGGGTCCTCACGTAGCGCGACAGGAGCAGGTAAGCGGCCTTATTTCGGTGAAAACCAAAAGGTCAGAGCCGGTTTTCAGGACGACACCCCCGTTGCGATGCCGCTATGGTGGCCGCGATCAACGGGAAAGGATCACTATGCTGCGCATTCTCCGGCGTTCCGTCCTCACCGGCGCGCTCGCGACGGGCCTCGCCATGGCGGCCGTCGGCATCGCCCCTGCCTCTGCCTCGGCCACCCCGCCGTACGCGCTGGTGAAGCTGACCTGGAACTGCTCGAAGGTGGGCGATGTGACGATCACCCTCAAGGGCCCCGGCGTCGCGTCCTCCGCCCGCAAGTCGACCGGCACGGGCTACTGGCGCGGCCGGCCCGGCACCTTCAAGCTGGAGCGCCTGTCCAACGGCCGGATCGCGCCGAAGACCAAGTCGTTCAGGATCGGCAACTTCTCGACCAAGCGCATCTCGGTCTGCTCCAGCAAGTGGTAGAACCACCGTTCCTGCGGTGACCTGCCGCCCCGCGTCCGGCCGGGGCGGCAGGACCGGTCGTCCTAAGCCTCGACGACGCGGCTCAGCAGCCCAATGAGCTGCCGCAACTCCGCGTCCGTCAGCACCTTCAGCGGAGTCTTCTCCAGCGTCGTCTCAAGCAGCTCCTCGCGGATCTGACGTCCCCGGTCGGTCAGGACCAGGACGCGCGAGCGCCGATCGTACGGATCGACGGCGCGCTCGACCAGCCCTCGCTCGGTGAGCTGGTTGGTGATGAACGTCAGGTTGGGAGCGTTGCAGTGCAGCCGCTCCGCCATCACCTTCATCGACGGCGGCGGCTCGGCCGGATCGATGGCCCACAGCGCCTGGAACGTCGCCGGCGTCAACCGGTGCCCGGCCAGCGCATCCATGATCAGCGCGTTGGTCCGCATCCAGATCTCGTAGGTCGCCGTGACCACTGCCGTGAGCTCGTGTGCGGACATGACCGCCATCCTATGACGTTTCGAGTCTCGAAGTAATGGTGCTACCTTTACTTCGAGACTCGAAACAAAGGAGGCGCGAATGAGCGACGGCTATCGAGGCGTCACCGCGCTGGTCACCGGCGCGTCCAAGGGGCTGGGGCGGGCGTACGCGATGGAGCTGGCCCGCCGGGGCGCCCGGGTGATCCTGCTGGCGCGATCGGAGGGCGACCTGCGCGAACTCGCCGCGCAGCTCCACGAGCGGCACGGCAGGCAGGACACCGAGGTGGTCGTCGGCGACCTCGCCGCCCCCGACGGCCCTGACCGCATCCTGCGCGAGCTGCACGACCGCGGCCTGACCGTCGACCTCCTGCTCAACAACGCCGGCGCCGGCAGCGCGGGCCCGTTCCTCGACCGCCCGCTGGGGCCGCAGCTGCGGTCGGTCAGCCTCAACGTCGGCGGCCTGCTCGCGCTGACCCACGCGATCGGGGCCGAGATGGTCGCGCGCGGCTCGGGCGGCGTCATCAACGTGTCGTCCACCGCCGCCTTCCAGCCCATGCCCTACCAGGCCAGCTACGCCGCGACCAAGGCGTTCGTGCTCTCCTTCACCGAGGCACTGGCCGAGGAGCTGCGCGGCACCGGCGTGCACGTCATGGCCGCGCACCCCGGCGCGATCGCGACCGGCTTCTTCGACGGCACCTCCGCCACGATCGACCCCCGGGCCGACACCCCGGCCGCCGTCGCGGCCCGCACGCTGGACGACTACGCCAGGCGCCGCCCGGTCTCCTACCCGGGCAGCCCCGTCAACCGGATGATGACCTGGCCCGCCCGCCTGCTGCCCCGCACGGCCGTCGCCCGCATCGCCGGCGCCTTCAACCGCCGCCAGCACCTGCACGAGACCGTCGATGTGACCTGATCGCCCGGAGGTCAGCCGGAGGCGAGTTCGCGGCCGCGGTCGCGGGCGGCCTCGATGGCGGCGAGGAAGGCCGCGCGTACGCTGTGGCGCTCCAGCTCCGCGATGGCCGCGATGGTCGTGCCGCCCGGCGAGGTGACGGCCTCGCGCAGGATGACCGGGTGCTCGCCCGAGTCGCGCAGCATCACCGCCGCCCCCACGATCGACTGGGTGACCATGTCGAGGGCCGCCGCGCGCGGCATGCCCAGCAGGATGCCCGCGTCGACCATGGCCTCGACCAGGTAGAAGAAGTAGGCGGGCCCGCTGCCGGACAGCGCCGTCGCGGCGTCCTGCTGCGACTCGGGGATGCGCAGCACCTTGCCGACCGGCCGCAGCAGCCCCTCGGCGAGCTGGAGGTGCTCTTCGCCGGCGTGCGCCCCCGCCGAGATCACGCTCATCGCCTCGTCGAACTTGATCGGCGTGTTGGACATCACCCGCACCACCGGCACCTCCACCCCCAGCCGCTGCTCGACGAACGACGTCGTGATGCCGGCCGCGGCGCTGATCACCAGCGTCTGCGCCGGCACGTAGGAGGCGATCTCGGCCAGCAGGGTGCCCATGTCCTGGGGCTTGACGGCGAGGATGAGCGTGTCGGCGGCCTTGGCGGCCTCGGAGTTGGACACGACGCGCACGCCGTACGTCTCGCGCAGCGCCTGGGCCCGCTCCTCCCTGCGCGTGGTCGCCAGGATGTCGCCCGGCTTGAACCCGGCGCGCAACAACCCGGACAGCAGGGCCTCGCCCATCTTGCCCGTGCCCAGAATCGCGATCATCTTCGGAGCCCCTCGTGCGGAACGGACGCGGATCCAGGTCTCGCAGCCTATCGGCTACCGCCGCGACAGCAGCGAACGCAGGAAGAAGGTCAGGTTCCTCGGCCGCTCGGCGAGGCGGCGCATGAGGTAGGGGTACCAGTCGGAGCCGTACGGCACGTAGACGCGCACCCGCGCGCCCAGCCCGGCCAGGCGGCGCTGCTCGTCGGGGCGCACGCCGTACAGCATCTGGTACTCGAAGCCGGTCGCGTCGCGGCCGGCCAGCTCGGCGAGCGTGGCGGCGATGCGGATCAGCCTGGGGTCGTGGGTGGCGACCATGGGGTAGCCGGTGCCGGACATGAGGACTTTCAGGCACCGTACGTAGGAGCGGTCGATGTCGGCCGGCCTGGTGTAGGCGCCGGGCGCGGTGTAGGCCCCCTTGCACAGCCGTACGCGGGCGCCGCCGAGCTTCTCGCACCGGTCGAGCGAGTCGGGCAGGTACGACTGCACCACCACACCCACGTCGGGATGCTCGCGGCGCAGCGCGGCGTGCACGGCGTGCAGCCCGGCGATCGTGTCGTGCTCCTCGGCGTCGAGCGTCACCGTGAGGTCGCGCTGCGCGGCGGCGGCGCAGATGGCGCCGGCGTGTTCGAGCGCGAGCCGCTGCGACAGCCGCAGCCCGAGCGCGGTGAGCTTGACCGACACGTCGGCCCCCGCGGGCAGCAGGTCGAGCAGCGCGAGGTAGTGGGCGACGGCCTGCCCCGCCGCGGCCTCGTCGGTGACCTCCTCGCCGAGGTGGTCGACGCTGACCAGCAAGCCCTCGCCGGTCAGCGCGCCGACCACGCGGGCGACGTCGTCCGCGACATAGCGATCGACCACGTCCGCGGTCAGCGGCGAGGTGGTGACGAGCCGTTCGGCGCGCCGGCTCTTGGAGAGGGCGAGCATGGCCTGACGGAGCACGAGATCCACACTAATCACTCGGACCGCTCCGCTTGAACCGCTGGGGAGCGGAATCCGTCCTAGGGGTATGCGGACTATGACAGCGACTCTCCTGGCCGGATGTCTCGCGCTCGCGACGGGCTGCGCCGCCGCGCCGTCGCCGGAGCAGCAGCGGGTGGCCGCCACGACCCCCGGCAGACCACCGGTCGTGTCGGAGCCGGTGACCACGGCGCCCACGAAGAAGCCCCAGGTGGTCAAGCCCCGGGGCGACGCGATCAACGTGCGCAAGGTCCGCTGGACCAAGGCGAAGCCGGTCGACAAGGGCCGGAAGGTCCAGCTCACGTGGTGGTCGGGGGTGGAGCCGTGCACGGTGCTCGACCGGGTCAAGGTGAAGGAGACCGCCAAGAAGGTCACCGTCACCCTGTACGAGGGCACCGCCCCCAAGGCGAAGAACACGGCCTGCATCATGATGGCCGTCGAGAAGACCACGACGGTCAAGCTCAAGAAGCCGCTCGGCAAGCGCGACTTGGCCGACGGCGCCAAGAAGTAGATCCTTCCCGAACGGGGTCCGGCACGCGCCGGGCCCCGTTCTTTCGTCCCTGAGATGTCCCTGAGTCGCCCCTGAACCCGGAACCCGGGCAGGCCCGGTCTCGTTGGCCCCGGTGTGCGTCTGCTCCGCTGTTCGTGCTCGTCAGGGGGAATGCATCCGCGCTCAGGGGGGTTGAGTCAGGTAGGCTCAAGTCGTTTGACAAAGGCGACACCCATCCATAGGTTGAGTCCAAACGACTCAACTTTGACTACAAGGACGTACTCATGGCACGTGCGGTAGGTATCGACCTTGGGACGACCAACTCCGTCGTCTCGATCCTCGAGGGCGGTGAGCCCACCGTCATCGCGAACGCGCAGGGCTCGCGGACCACCCCGTCCGTGGTCGCCTTCGCCAAGAACGGCGAGGTCCTCGTCGGAGAGGTCGCCAAGCGGCAGGCCGTCACCAACGTCGACAGGACGATCCGTTCCGTCAAGCGCGAGATGGGCACCAACTGGTCCCAGGAGATCGACGGCAAGAAGTTCTCGCCGCAGCAGATCAGCGCCTTCGTCCTGCAGAAGCTCAAGCAGGACGCGGAGGCCTACCTCGGCGAGAAGATCACCGACGCGGTGATCACCGTCCCCGCCTACTTCAACGACGCCCAGCGGCAGGCCACCAAGGAGGCCGGCACCATCGCGGGCCTCAACGTGCTCCGCATCATCAACGAGCCGACCGCCGCGGCCCTCGCCTACGGGCTCGACAAGGAGCAGGACCAGACGATCCTGGTCTTCGACCTCGGTGGCGGCACCTTCGACGTGTCGCTGCTCGACGTCGGCCAGGAGGACGGCCACGGCTTCGTCGAGGTCAAGGCCACCTCCGGTGACAACCACCTCGGTGGTGACGACTGGGACCAGCGCATCGTCGACGAGCTCGTCAAGCGCTTCCAGAACGCCCACGGCGTCGACCTGGCCAAGGACAAGATGGCGCTCCAGCGCCTGCGCGAGGCGGCCGAGAAGGCCAAGATCGAGCTGTCCAGCCAGTCCGAGACCAACATCAACCTGCCCTACATCACGGCTTCCTCCGAGGGCCCGCTGCACCTCGACGAGAAGCTGACCCGCTCCGAGTTCCAGCGGCTCACGGCCGACCTGCTCGAGCGCACCAAGGGCCCGTTCAACCAGGTCATCAAGGACGCCGGCATCAAGGTCTCCGACATCGCCCACGTGGTGCTGGTCGGCGGCTCGACCCGCATGCCCGCCGTCTCCGACCTGGTCAAGGAGCTGACCGGCGGCAAGGAGCCCAACAAGGGCGTCAACCCCGACGAGGTCGTGGCCATCGGCGCCGCGCTCCAGGCCGGCGTGCTCAAGGGTGAGGTCAAGGACGTCCTGCTGCTCGACGTGACCCCGCTGTCGCTGGGCATCGAGACCAAGGGCGGCATCTTCACCAAGATCATCGAGCGCAACACGACGATCCCGACCAAGCGCTCCGAGGTCTTCACCACGGCCGAGGACAACCAGCCGTCGGTGCAGATCCAGGTCTACCAGGGCGAGCGCGAGATCGCTTCCTACAACAAGAAGCTGGCCACGTTCGAGCTGACCGGCATCGCGCCGGCGCCGCGCGGCATCCCGCAGATCGAGGTCACCTTCGACATCGACGCCAACGGCATCGTCAACGTCTCCGCCAAGGACCTGGGCACGGGCAAGGAGCAGACGATGACGATCACCGGCGGCTCCGCGCTGCCGAAGGACGACATCGAGCGGATGATGCGCGAGGCCGAGTCGTACGCCGAGGAGGACAAGAAGCGCCGCGAGGAGGCCGAGGTCCGCAACAACGCGGACGGTCTGGCCTACCAGACGGAGAAGTTCCTCCGCGAGAACGACGACAAGGTCCCCGGCGACATCAAGACCGAGGTCAACGACGCTCTCGCCGAGCTGAAGAAGGCTCTGGAGGGCACCGACACCGACGTCATCCGCACCTCGGCGGAGAAGCTCGCCACCGTGAGCCAGAAGATGGGCTCGGCCATCTACGCCGCCGGCCAGGGCCAGCAGGCCGGCCCCGAGGGCGCCCCGCAGGACGCCTCGGCCGGTCAGGACGGCCAGAAGGCCGACGACGACGTGGTCGAAGCCGAGATCGTGGACGACGACCAGCCGAAGAAGGACCAGTGATGCCGCCGCGTGACAACGGGCACGAAGAGCCGGTGATCCGCGACAACCGCAAGATCGACCCTGAGACGGGCCAGGTCAAGGACCAGCCGCCCGCCGAGCAGCCACAAGAGGCGCCCGGCGACATGCTGGAGCCGCAGGACGGCGAGCTGGCGGCCCAGCTCGCCGAGCGGACGGCCGACCTGCAGCGTCTCCAGGCGGAGTACACCAACTACCGCCGCAGGGTCGAGCGCGACCGCGTGGCGGTCCGCGAGCAGGCGGTCGCCGGGGCGCTCACGGAGCTCCTGCCCGTCCTCGACGACATCGGCAGGGCCCGCGAACACGGCGAGCTGACCGGCGGTTTCGCCAAGGTCGCCGAGTCGCTGGAGTCCGTGCTGACGAAGCTGGGCCTCAGTGCCTACGGTCAGAAGGGCGACCCGTTCGACCCGACCGTCCACGAGGCGCTGATGCACAGCTACTCGACGGAGGTGACCGAGCCGACCGCGATCGAGGTGCTGCAGCCTGGATACCGGATGGGTGACCGGGTGCTGCGCCCCGCGCGGGTGGCCGTCGCCGAGCCGGAGGACGCTCCCGCGGCGTCCGATGACGACGAAGAAAACTGACCACAAGGACGAAGGGCCGTAGATGAGCACCAAGGACTACCTGGAGAAGGACTACTACGCCGTCCTTGGTGTGCCCAAGACCGCCACCGCCGAAGAGATCAAAAAGGCGTATCGGAAGCTGGCCAGGCAGTACCACCCCGACACCAACCAGGGCGACGCCACCAAAGAGACCAAGTTCAAAGAGGTCTCCGAGGCTTACGACGTCCTGTCCGACGCCAAGCGCCGCAAGGAGTACGACGAGGCGCGCACGCTGTTCGGATCCGGGGTGGGGGCCCAGCGTCCCGGCGGCGGTGGCGGTTTCCCGTTCGACTTCGGTGACCTGTTCGGCGGCACCAGCCAGCAGGGCCCCGGCGGGAGCGCGGGCGAACGGCTCGGCGACCTGTTCGGCGGGCTGTTCAACCGGGGCGGCGCCGGAGGCCGCACCACCGGCGGCACCACCAGGGCGCGGCGTGGCCAGGACATCGAGTCCGAGGTGACGCTGACGTTCACCGAAGCCGTCGAGGGCACCACCGTCTCGCTGCGGCTGACCAGCTCCGCCGCCTGCACCGCGTGCAGCGGCACCGGCGCCAAGGCGGGCACGACCCCCAGGGTCTGCCCCACCTGCGAAGGCACCGGCGCGGCCAGCCGCAACCTGGGCAGCTTCGCCTTCTCCGAGCCGTGCCGCGACTGCAAGGGCCGCGGGCTGCTGGTCGACGACCCCTGCCCCGTGTGCGAGGGCAGCGGCCGGGCCAAGAGCACCCGCACCATCCAGGCGCGCATCCCCGCCGGCGTGGCCGACGGCCAGCGGGTCAAGCTCAAGGGCAAGGGCGCGCCGGGCGAGAACGGCGGCCCGGCGGGCGACCTCTACATCCAGACCCACGTCAAGCCGCACGCCGTCTTCGGCCGGTCGGGCGACAACCTGACGATCACCGTGCCGGTGACGTTCACGGAGGCCGCCCTGGGCGCCGAGATCAAGGTGCCGATCCTCAAGGGGATGCCGGTCACGCTGCGCATCCCCGCGGGCACCCCCAACGGGCGCACGTTCCGCGTCCGTGGCAGGGGTGTCACGAGGAAAGACGGCACCAAAGGCGACCTGCTCGCCACTGTCGAGGTGCTCGTGCCGAAGACGCTCGACGACAAATCGCGCGAGCTCCTCACCGAGTTCAACACCGCGACCGCGGGTGAGGACCCGCGCGCCGAGCTGATTCAGCGAGCCAGAAGCGAGTGAGCGGATGGACGGCAACTATTTCGACCTGTCTGACGACACCCCTGTCTACGTGATCTCGGTGGCCGCGCAGCTGTCGGGGCTGCACCCGCAGACCCTGCGGCAATATGACCGGCTCGGCCTGGTCAGCCCCGGCCGCACGGCGGGGCGCGGCCGCCTCTACTCCACAAGAGACATCATCCAGCTCCGCGAGGTGCAGCGGCTCTCCCAGGAGGAGGGCATCAACCTCGCGGGCATCAAGCGGATACTCGAGCTCGAGAACGAAGCTCTCCGGCTGCGCGAGGAAGTGCACCGCCTGCGCGCCGAGATGCGGATGGTCAAGGCGCTGATCCGCTACCAGCTGCCACCGGGGGCGTAAGAACCATGGACTACAAGCTCACCCAGAAGAGCCAGGAAGCGCTCTCGGGTGCCATGCGGCGTGCCGCCGCTGAGGGCAACCCCGAGATCGCTCCCGCTCACCTGCTCAGCACGCTGCTCTCGCAGACCGGGGGCACGGCCGTGCCGCTGCTGGAGGCCGTGGGGGCCGACTGGCGGGTGCTGCGCTCGCGCACCGAGGAGCAGCTCGCCGCACTGCCGAAGGCGCAGGGCGCGACGGTGGGGGCGCCGTCGAGCTCACGCCACCTGCTGACCGTCATGAACACCGCCGCCCAGCACGCCAACCGGCTCGAAGACCTCTACGTCTCGACCGAGCACCTGCTGGTCGGCCTGGCGGCCGACGGGGGCCAGACCGCCGACCTGCTGAAGTCGCAGGGTGCGACCCCGCAGGCGCTGCTCGACGCCTTCGAGAAGGTACGCGGCCACGCCCGCGTCACCAGCGAGACGCCCGAGGACACCTACCAGGCCCTGGAGAAGTACGGCGTCGACCTGACCGAGCAGGCCCGCGGCGGCAAGCTCGACCCGGTCATCGGCCGCGACACCGAGATCCGCCGCGTCGTCCAGGTGCTCAGCCGCCGCACCAAGAACAACCCGGTGCTCATCGGCGAGCCCGGCGTCGGCAAGACCGCCGTCGTCGAGGGCCTGGCCCAGCGCATCGTGGCCGGCGACGTGCCCGAGTCGCTGCGCAACAAGCGGCTCATCTCGCTCGACCTGGGCGCCATGGTGGCCGGCGCGAAATACCGCGGCGAGTTCGAGGAGCGGCTCAAGGCCGTGCTCTCCGAGATCAAGGAGAGCGACGGGCAGATCGTGACGTTCATCGACGAGCTGCACACCGTCGTCGGCGCGGGGGCCGGCGAGGGCGCCATGGACGCCGGCAACATGCTCAAGCCCATGCTGGCCCGCGGCGAGCTGCGCATGATCGGCGCGACCACGCTCGACGAATACCGCGAGCGCATCGAGAAGGACCCGGCGCTGGAGCGCCGCTTCCAGCAGGTCTACGTCGGCGAGCCCACGGTCGAGGACACCATCGCGATCCTGCGCGGGCTCAAGGGCCGCTACGAGGCACACCACCAGGTCCAGATCGCCGACAGCGCGCTGGTCGCCGCCGCCGCGCTGTCCGACCGCTACATCACCAACCGCTTCCTGCCCGACAAGGCCATCGACCTCGTCGACGAGGCCGCCTCGCGGCTGCGCATGGAGATCGACTCGCGTCCCGTGGAGATCGACCAGCTCCAGCGCAGCGTCGACCGGCTGAAGATGGAGGAGCTGGCGCTGTCGAAGGAGACCGACGAGGCCTCCGTCCAGCGGCTCGAACGCCTGCGTCAAGAGCTCGCCGACCGCCAGGAGGAGCTCAACGCCCTCGTCGGCCGCTGGGAGCACGAGAAGGCCGGGCTCAACAAGGTCGGTGAGCTGAAGAAGCAACTCGACGAGGCGCGCGGCGCGGCCGAGCGGGCCCAGCGCGACGGCGACTTCGAGGCGGCGTCGCGGCTGATGTACGCCGAGGTGCCCCGGCTGGAACAGGCGCTCAAGGCCGCCTCCGAGGCCGCGCCGCCGGAGAACGCCATGGTCAAGGAGGAGGTCGGGGCCGACGACATCGCCGAAGTGATCTCGTCGTGGACCGGCATCCCCGCCGGGCGGCTTCTCGAGGCCGAGACGACCAAGCTGCTGCGCATGGAGGAGGAGCTGGGCAGGCGGCTCATCGGGCAGCGGCCGGCCGTCCAGGCGGTCTCCGACGCCGTACGCCGCAGCAGGGCCGGCATCGCCGACCCCGACAGGCCCACCGGCTCGTTCCTGTTCCTCGGCCCCACGGGCGTGGGCAAGACCGAGCTGGCCAAGGCGCTCGCGGAGTTCCTGTTCGACGACGAGCGGGCGATGACCCGCATCGACATGAGCGAATACTCCGAGAAGCACAGCGTGGCCAGGCTCGTCGGCGCGCCTCCCGGCTACGTCGGCTATGAGGAGGGCGGCCAGCTCACCGAGGCCGTCAGGCGGCGCCCGTACACCGTGGTGCTGCTCGACGAGGTCGAGAAGGCGCATCCCGAGGTGTTCGACATCCTGCTGCAGGTGCTCGACGACGGGCGGCTGACCGACGGCCAGGGCCGTACGGTCGACTTCCGCAACACCATCCTCATCCTGACCTCCAACATCGGCTCGCAGTTCCTGGTCGATCCCAGCCTGGAGAACGGCGCCAAGCGCGAGGCCGTCATGGGGGCGGTGCGCAGCTCGTTCAAGCCGGAGTTCCTCAACCGGCTCGACGACGTGATCCTGTTCGACGCGCTCGGCTCCGAGGAGCTGGCCCAGATCGTCGACCTCCAGGTCGAGCGGCTGGCACGACGCCTGGCCGACCGCCGGCTGCGGCTGGAGGTCACGCCCGCCGCCCGCGAGTGGCTGGCCCTGACCGGCTACGACCCGCTCTACGGCGCCCGCCCGCTGCGCCGCCTGGTGCAGTCGGCCATCGGCGACAAGCTCGCCAAGGCCGTGCTGTCGGGCGAGGTCGTGGACGGCGACGAGGTCAAGGTCGAGCTGGGCGACGACGAGCTCCTCATCCAGCGCGCCGCCTGACCACGGCCGGCGCACCCCTGCGGCCCGCACCCGGATGACGCGAACCCGCTCGGGAGCCCGCTCGGGGACCGCTCGGGGACCGCTCGGGGACCGCTCGGGGACCGCAGGGGGGCCGTTTGGACCCGCTCCCGTAGGCCGAGCAGGCCGGCTGGGCAAGTCGGCTGGGCGCCGCGCACGACGGGCTGCAGAGGTTCGAGCCCGGAGATCTCACGAGATCTCCGGGCTTCGGCGTGTCATGCCAGGGTCATCGGGCCCGGCGTTCGGTAAGGTTCGCCCCACTCTTCGGACAAGCCGCCTCCCCCGCTCATGATCGCTGACTACGTTGTGCGTTCGTCAGTGCACCGACATCGATGAGGGGGACGTGCGGTGTCATTCCAGAAGATCCGGAGCACGATCGCGGTGGCCGCGGTGGCCGTGGGCGTCAGCTGGCTGTGCGCGGTTCCCGCGACGGCCCGGACGTGCGCCCGCACAGAAGGGGCGCTCCTGACGCCCGCCCTGGCCCAATGCGGCGGCCACACGGGCATCCAGCTCGACGACCCCGGCATCGGCGCCACCCGAGTGGTGGCGTCGGAGACGGCCAAGCTGGCCATGGCGGCCGGCGACACGGCCAGGCGGCTCGGCCTGACCGGCCTGGCGACCGGCAAGCAGGCACTCGGCATGAGCGACCTCGGCGGGGTGGCGGCGACGTGGGGCATGCCGCCCCTGGTGGGCTCGCCCGCGCTGCTTCCCCTGGTGCCGGAGCCGCTCACGATGAAGGACGTCACCACCATGCGCGGCGTGCCGGCGCTGCCCGAGCTGCCCAAGGTGCCGCTGGCGGGCAAGCCGCCCGTGAACAAGAAGGCGCGCAACGCGCCCCCGCAGGGCACCATCGCCGGCACCGGCCTCGACTCGCCGATGAAGCTCCAGGAGCCGGTACGCCAGGTCGGCTCGCAGGTCATCAGCGAGGTGCTGCCGAAGGCGTTCGAGGCTCTGCAGGGCACGAAGTTCGCGCCCGGCGGCGGCTCCATCGTCAGCGGCTTCAGCAGCCTGTCCGGCCTCACCCAGGGCCTCCCTCTTCCCCTGGGCTGACCGGCACCCTGGGGCTGACCGGCACCCTGGGGCTGACCGGCATCCTGAGCTGACCGGCGCCTTGCGCCCTCAGCGCCTTCAGCCGCGTCGCCGACGCGGCGGCGCGGCTGAGCCGAAGCCGGGGGCCGCGGAGAGCGCCGGGCCACTTGTCCGGGCGTGGGTCGTGCCTGCCGCGCCCGGCCTCCAGGCCGGAGGGACCGGGACCACCCGGCCCTCCGGCCGCCCCTCACCACCACACAAGCCGCACACCACAGCGCGCCACGCGACCCACCTGACCCATGGGGCCCACCCGACCCACGCGAAGACGGGGAAGCGCGAAGACGCGAAGACGGGGAAGCGCGGAGACGCGAAGACGGGAAAGCGCGGAGACGCGAAGGGGCGAAGACGCGAAGACGCGAAGGGGCGAAGACGCGAAGACGCGAAGGGGCGAAGGCGCGAAGGGGCGCGAAGATGTGGGAGCGCGTCAGTCGGGCGGATGCGGGCACGGGTCAGGGAGCCCTGCCGGTGCGGCGGGCTCCTCTGGACGCGCGGTCGTCAGGAGACGAGCTCGTCGAGCTCGTCTTCCGGCAGCCCGAGATCGACCCTGATGCGGTAGCGCGTGCGCAGCACCGCCACCTGCTCCGGATCGTTCTCATCGCAGCCGAGGGCGGCCTGGGTGGCCCATTCGAGCCCCCCTTGCAGGTCGCCGTAGGCCACGAGCGTCTCGGCGATCGTGTGAGCGGTCGCCGTGGAGACGTTGCCTTCCGCGCGTATCGTCTCGATGACCTCCCTGGCCTCGTCTGGCCGGTCGAGCTCGAAGAGCGTGTCGGCGATGCCGGCACGCGCGTCGAAGCCCGCGTCTCCGCCGTCCTCGACCGCGCGCTGGAAACACTCCATCGCACGGGCGGGCTGTCCGGCCGCTCGCCATTCCTCGGCGGCGAGGACCAGGATGGATGCCCTGGAGACGTCGCCGGACGAATAGTCGAGCGCGACGTCGTAGAGCCGACTGGCCAGCGAATCGTGGTCGTCGGCCAGCAGGGCCTGCTCGAGCAGACGATCAAGGTGCTCACGGGTCACATGCGCCACACCGCGAGACTACCGAGCCACCCGGCTGTTTGCCCGGTCAATCCGCATCGCCGGTCACGTGCAAATTCGGTAACGTCTCGTCCAATCCCGTGTACGCAATGCGTATCTGCCCAGGTCACAGGGCATATAGGAGGCACTCAGCCGCCACGCGAGCGGAGGGACCGTGATGGGCATGTCCAAGCAGATGACCTTCACGCTGGCCTGTGCCGTGGTGTTGTCGGCCCTCGGGCCAGGTGTGGCCGGCTATCTGTCGGCCCGTCTGGAGTCCATCGAGGCGGCCGAACGCAACCTGCGGGCCCTGGAGACCCGGCTGCAGATCCGCGAGGCCAGAGAGGCCCGTCCTGCCGCCCTGCCGGGCGCGTGCGAGAGCACGCCGGCCCCGCCCCGCCTCCAGGACGTGCCCGCGACGGCGCTGGGCGAGCAGGAGGAGGCCGAGCGCCGGCTGCCCGACCTGCCTGCCCGCCCGGGGATGATCCGCTATTGACCGGCCGCCACCGGGGGCGACCAGGATCTCAGCTGCCGGGACAGGAATCCTCTGATGAGGTGCTTGGCGGCGTCGATGATCTCGGGTGAGCCCTGGGGGTCGCGGCGGAAGGCGAGCTTCAGCACCGCGTCACCGGCCTCGACCGCGACGAGCACGGCGAGGTCGAGCGACGGGCTGTCGGCCAGCCCGAACTCCTTGAGGAACAACCCGCGCAACCGCCCGGCGATCACCGCGTTGTTGTCGGAGTCGGAGTCGAGCAGGTTGAGATCGACGGCGTCGCCGAAGTGGAGGCTCTTGAAGCCGGCCACGGTCCTGTGCATGTCGACGTAGATGTCGATGATCGCGTCGACGGCCTCCCACCAACCGCGGTAGTCCTCTTCGAGGAACCTGCGATCGACTCGGCGGACGAACTCCTCGACGTTGCGCCGGGTGAGCTCCTGGGTGATGGCGCGCTTGTCGGGGAAGAACTGGTAGACCGATCCGATCGCCACCCCGGCGCGTTCGGCGATGCGGGTGGTCGACAGGGTTTCGTAGCCGAGCTCGTCGAGCAGTTCGGCACACGCGTCGAGCATCCGCTCGACACGTCGGGCGCTGCGGCGCTGCGAGGGCTGCCGCCTGAGAGCTTTCGGCTGGACGCACACGTCGTCCATTTGCTGCGGCGAAGACACGGATTCATCTTCTCCCGTTGAGGCGATCGTTACCTGCCGAATTCCGGAATCCTCGAAGGAGCGCTCAAGCGGGCGAACCCGCGCAGGGCGCGAGGCGAAATCCGCGAGAGGGCATACCCGATTTTTCCCTCCATGTTCACGGGAACGACTGCTTGATTTCGATGGACGGCCCGCAATATGTACGCCGCCACCCGCTCGGGCGGGTACCCACGCCGCGCCAGCGCCCGTACGGCAGCACCGCGCAGCCCCTCATCGGTGTACGTGGCGTGCCCCGCGATCCCCGTCGAGACGAACCCGGGGCAGACCACGCTGACCCCGATGCCCCGACCGGCCAGCTCGGCTCTGAGGCAGTCGCTGAGCGCCTTCACCGCCGCCTTGGACACCGTGTACGCAGGCAGCAGCCGCGTCGGCACGAACGCCGCAAGCGACGCCACGTTCACGATGTGCCCGCCCGTACCGCGATCGGCCATGGCGGCCCCGAAGAGGCGGCAGCCGTGCACGACGCCCCACAGATTGACGTCGAGGGTCCTGCGCCAGTCGGCGACGGTGTGATCCAGGAACGGCCCGACGACCGCGATCCCGGCATTGTTCACCACAATGTCCGGTACTGCATATTGGGCGATGATATTTCGCGCGAAGTCTTCCACCTGATCGCTATTCGCCACGTCCACCCGCATGGCGTAAGCCGTACCGTGAATATCCTTCGCAATAGCGTCGGCCGTCTGCTTCGCCGCGCCGATGTCGATATCCGCGCAGATGACCCGTCCCCCGTGCGCCGCGAACGCCCGCGCGGTCGCCCGCCCGATCCCCGCACCCGCGCCGGTCACCACGACCAGCCGTCCACCGAAACCTGACCGCACCCGACCCATGCCGGCCTCCTATTGGACGATCTGTCCAGAACAATAGATCGCCGGGCGGCGTCAGGCTACTCCTGGTCGGGCCGGGCGGTCAGGCCCGTGCAGGAGCGCAGCGCCTTCCAGTCGGCCACCGCGCGGGTCCTGGCGGAGCCCGTCATCGGCACCGGAACTCCCCCCTGGATGGTGGCCGGCGTCCAGGTGTCCTTGATGATCCGCCGGCCGTTGATGGTCAGCGTCAGCACCCCGGTCCTGCCGGTGGTGGCCGGGTCGGAGTTGTAGAAGACGAAGTTGCCCATGCCGTAGTTGACATAGGCGTCGTCCAGGTAGCCTGAGCCGAGCAGGATGTGCGCGTGGCCGCCGACCACCACGTCGGCGCCTGCCTTGACCAGCTTCGGCGCGAGCGAGCGCTGCGCCTCGTTCGGGCACTTCTGCAGCTCGGTGCCCCAGTGCAGGTGGACGATCACGGTGTCGGAGTTCTTGCGCGCCTGCCGGACGGCCTTGAGCAGCGCGGTCTCGTTCTTGGCCGAGGCCAGGCCGCCCTTGCCGGACGTTGCCGTCCACGCCTGGATGAACTCCGCGTCCATCACCTGCGTGGCGCCGATGATCGCGACGCGGTTGCCGTTCACCGTCCTGCGGTACGGCCGGTACGCCTGCGCCGCGTCCGCCCCGATCCCCACCACGGGGAACTTGGCGCGCTTGACCGCCTTGAGCGAGTCGGCGAGCCCGCTCTCCATGTAGTCCATGCCGTGGTTGTTGGCCATGGACGCGACGTCCACCCCGGCCGCCTTGAGCGCGGTGAGCGCGCTGGACGGCGCCCTGAACGTGTACTGCTTGCCGGGCGCCGGCGTCCCGCCCGTCGTGATGGCGGTCTCCAGGTTCACCATCGCGAGGTCGGCCTTGCGCAGCACGCTCGCGATCGGGCCGAGCGCGGTGCGCGGGTTGGCGAGGCGCGGGCGCAGGATCCCCTCGAAGTGCACGTCGCCGCCGAACGCGATGGTGAACGGCCGGCGCTTCGGCTTCGGCTTCTTGGTGGGCTCGCTCGTCGGCTCCTCGGCGGCCTGCCGCTGGACTTCCTTGCGCTGCGGCTGCCGCTCCGGCTCCTGCCCGGGGAGGGCCGAACAGGCGGCCACCGATACGAGCGCAGCGAGAACCGGGAGGGCATGGGGGAGTCTCATATGCCGCCACTTCCGCTCGAAACCTGACTTTCAGCCATCGAGCATGCCATGTAGGGCGGTTTACCGGGCAGACCCCATGAGCTTGGACATTGCCGTACGAGTCGGGTCGTCCATCGGCGTGGAGACGACCATCCGGATCTCCGGCATCGCGGTGAAACCGGTCGAGCTGAAGCGCAGCAGCCCGTACTCCGGGTGCTTGTACGCCTTCACCCGCGACCCCGGCTCCGCCACGTCCTGCCGGGCCCACAGCCGCGCGAACTCGGGGCTCTCCTCGCTGAGCCGGCGCAGGAAGTCCTGCCAGCACGGGTCGTCGGAGTGCCGGCTGTAGGCGCCGCGGAAGACGGCCACCAGCCGCGCCACCTCCTGGTCGCGGTCGACCAGCAGCATCGAGGGCTGCGGCCCGACGCAGAGCTGCCAGAGGTGGTTGCGCTCCCCCTCGGGCGCGGCGACCAGTTCGGGGAAGAGCCGCGCGTACGCGTCGTTCCAGGCCAGCGCGTCGCACCGGCCGTTGGAGATGACGGCGGGCAGCTCGCCGAGCCGGTCGAGGATGATCTGCATCTCGGGCGTCACCTGCCCGGACGCGGCCGGCACCGGATCGGCCACGTGGCCGGCCAGCCGGTAGAGGTGCTGCCGCTCGGCGCCGTCCATGCGCAGCGTGCGGGCGATGGCGTCGAGCACCTGCGGGCTGGCGTTGATCGGCCGCCCCTGCTCAAGCCACGTGTACCAGGTGACGCCGACCCCGGCGAGCTGGGCGACCTCTTCTCGTCGCAGCCCGGGGGTGCGCCTGCGGGGTCCCGGCGGGAGATCGACCATCTCGGGCGTGATGCGCGCACGCCGGGAGCGCAGGAACGCTGACAGATCCGTACGTCTTGCCTCAACCACCTGCATGCATCCACTATGCGTGACAAAAGTGATGCTCAGCCAGTTACTCCTGATACCAGGATAAAGGGGCTCTCGTTACTGGTACTGGGAAAGCGGCAGACTTCTCATCATGTCCCAAACCACCGCTGTTCCCTCCCCTGTGGGCACCACCTCACAGGAGAGCCCCAAGGCCGGCGGGCTGCTCCTGGCGACGATCCTCGTGGGGCAGTTCCTGGCCATCCTGAACGTCAACATCGTCAACGTGGCCACCCCGACCATCGAGTCCGACCTGCACTCGTCGGGCGCCGGGCTGCAGATGATCATTGCTGGTTACACCATTGTCTATGCCGTCCTGTTGATCACCGGAGCCAGGATCGGCGACCTGTTCGGCTACCGCCGAGCGTTTCTGGGCGGATTGGCGGCCTTCACCGTGACCACGCTCGCCGCCGGCCTCGCGCCCACGACGGGCTGGCTGGTGGCGGCCCGGCTGCTGCAAGGCGCCGGGGCCGCGATGATGATGCCGCAGGTGCTGACCTTGATCCAGCGCAACTTCCAGGGCGCTGCCCGTGGCCGGGCCATCGGCCTGTGGTCCCTGATGATCAGCGGCGGCATCGTGGCCGGTCAGGCGCTCGGCGGCATCCTGCTGGGCCTCGGCCTGGGCTGGCGGGTCGTGTTCCTGGCGGTGGTGCCGATCGCGTTGCTGCTGCTGGTCGCCGGCGCCCGCCTGCTGCCCGCCGACCACGGCGGCGGCCGTGGCGGGCTCGACCCCTTGGGCCTGGTGACGTTGTCGGCGGCCGTGCTGCTGTTCGTGGTGCCGCTGGTGCTCGGCCGCGACCTGGGCTGGCCGTTGTGGGGCTGGATCTCGATGGGGCTGAGCGTGGTGATGTTCGCGGTGTTCGTCCGCGTCGAGCGCTGGGTGACAGGTCGCGGCGGGCGCCCGCTGGTGGACGCCAGGGTGCTGCGCGCACCGGGCATGCGTCCCGGTCTCGCCGTCCTGCTGTTCGGCCCCGCCACCTGGGGCGCGTTCCTGTTCACCTCCGCCCTGCACCTGCAAGGCGACCTGCACATGACGCCGCTCGCCTCCGGCATGATGCTGGTGCCGTGCGCGCTGGCCTTCGGCCTGGTCGGCCTCGCCTGGCCTCGCCTGCCGCTGCGCCTGCAGCGCCCGCTGGTCCCGTTCGGCTACGTCCTGGCCGCCCCCGCGTACATCGGCCTCGGCCTCGCCGCGGGAGGCGGCTTCCTGTACGCCCTGATGGGCGCCCTCGTCGGCGCGGGACTCGGCGTACAGGTCGCGGTGACGAACATGGCCACAGAAAAGGTGGACGGCGCCTACGCGGCGGACGCCAGCGGCGCCCTCCTGACGGTGATGCAGATCGGCCAGGTCATCGGAGTCGCCGCCATCGGCACCCTGTTCATCTCCCTGGACACCGCATCCTCTTCCACGGCCTCCATGACCACGGCCGCCGCCATGGCCGCCCTCGCCGTCCTGGCCGGCCTCAGCTCCCTCTTCCTCGTACGCCGCCCCAAGCCGATCCCCTCATGACGGGTGAACCCGCGTCCTTCCACGGACGCGGGCCGCTCGCATGGCACGGTGAGGCACATGACCCCCCGCAACCGGCGCACGCCGAGCCTGCTGATGCCCCTCCTCCTGACGATCGCGGCGGTGTGCGCCGCCGCGACGCTGTTCTCACCGCTCCTGCTGGACCTCCTGGTGCCCGCGAGCCCGCGCTGGCAGGAATTGAGCGCGGTCGGCGAGACGTACGGCGCCGCGTCGGCGGTGTTGTCCGCCTTCGCGCTCGTGGCCATCGGGGTCTCTCTTTTCCTGCAGGCCAGGGAAATGCGATTCGCGCGTGAGGACGCCTCTCGATCGCATCATTTCCAGCTCATGCAGCTGCAGATCGAAAATCCTGCGCTGCACAATGCTTTGGGCAGGGTGGACAGCGGGCTCGATCCGGCGACGCACCTTTATCTCAATCTGGTGCTCTCCTACTGGGAGATGCTTTTCAACGTCGGCGACATGCCGGAGCCGGTCCTCGTGAAATACGCGCAGGCCGACATCTTCAGTACGGAGACCGGCCGGCGGTTCTGGGTGCGCACTCGTGAGCACCGCCGGGCGGTGGCGAAGAGCCGGCGGGCCGTGCGGTTCGTGGCGGCGCTCGATCTGGCCTACCGCCGGAGCCTGGAGGAACGGCCCGCGCCGCCCTCCGATGCCGTGGTTCCCGCCGCCCGATCCGGTCGGCCTGCCGCGCTGCTCGTGGCTGCTGCGGCGGCGGTCGCCGTGGCGGGAATCTCCTGGCTGGGCCGGTTCAGGAAACGGCGCGCCGGAGGTTGATCAAGTTGGCGGCTGGTGTGCCATGATGAGCACGTCTTCTCTGCTCGACCTGTGGGGAGAGCCGGAAAGCCGGGAGGCACTGCCATGCCTCCACACGAACGGCCCTGCGTCTCCGATGGGTGCCAGGGCCGTTCGCTTATCCCCTGCCTACGGGCGTGGCAAGGTCGAACTCGCCGCTGCGCACCCCGGCGGTGAAGGCGGCCCACTCCTCCGGCGTGAAGACCAGGACGGGACCGTCCTGCTCCTTGCTGTCCCGCAGCGCGACGTTCCCGTCGGCCAGAGGGGCAACCTCGACGCACGTCGCCGCGCCGTTGCAGAAGGTGCTCTTCCGCCAGGCTGCCGTCTTTAGGTGGTTGTACATTTTCTCCCCAAATGCGTAAAGGGGCACCGTTGCCCCTTTCTGAGGCTTTTCCGTCGTCGCTATCGACGCCAGAGCATGGCTTTACGCTGGATGAGAACACGCGACTCGTCCTCATCCAAGGCCTCCGACTTGATGTGGTCGAAGGCCATTTCGTATCCAGCTACCCGTTCGAGGTCATCGACGAAATGAGCAGTATACAACTGTTCCAGATACACAACATCGTCGAAAGCGGAAAACTTCAGGTGAATAAACGCACCCGTGTTAACCGGATGAAGTGCATCCAGTGGCAGGACATGGACGCTCACGTGCGGCAGGACGGACATCTCCAGGAGATGCTCCATCTGCTCACGCATGACCGAGGGCTCACCGAAGCGGCGCGTCAGGGCCGACTCGTCGAGCACCACGGTGAGCACGCAGGGATCGGGCCTGTGCAGCACGCGTTCCTGCCTGTCGAGCCGGGCCTCGACCCGGCTCCTGACACCGCTGTGCGTGATGCGGGCGATGCCCCGGGTCGCCAGGATCACTTCTCTGGCGTAGTCCTCGGTCTGTAGCAGGCCAGGCACGACCTGGGGTTCCCAGTCGCGCTGGAATGTCGCCTCCGCCTCCAGCCCAAGGAATGTCGTGTACTCCTCAGGGAGGGCGTCTTCGTAATCTTCCCACCACCCTCGCTGCTCCGCATCACGCAACAGGCCGAAGAGTTCATCAACTTTGTCACCCTCGAGCCGGTACAGCTTGGCCAGGGCCTTGATGTCGTCGGTGCTGGGCATGGTCTTGGCGGCTTCGATGCGGCTGACCTTGCTGGCGCTCCAGCCGAGGTCTCTGGCCGCCCTGGCGCCGGTGAGCTTGCGGCGCTCGCGAAGGAGGCGGAGCTCCTGGCCCAACCGGAGTCGCCGTACTGTTGGACTGCCCTGCTGCGATGGCACCGTCCACACTCCTTCTCGGGAATGAAGGTGTAGCCGGAAGGGACCGTTTGGAGCCCGGCTTTTTGGGCCGTTCGCCCAATCTTACACTGCAAGTTGCATGTGTAGTGCCGCACAGCCTCGCCAGAAGGCTTTCACGGGGAGAGCGTAGGGGCAAGGACAACCTTCGCAAGTGCGCCGGAGCCGGGCATAGATCTTCCTCCTCGCACCCCGACGACGACAGTTTCTGTGCAAGTTGCAGGGCAACCGGCGAAGAAAATTAAATGTTCCCTTGCTCCTGGTATTGCAGCATCGCCGAGCGAGGGGGACGATCAGAACCAGGAGGGTTCTCGAGAGGTGAGGAGGCCGGACATGACGACACGGCCGTACGCATCGGGACTCTCGCTCATGATCACGCGCTCGCACGGCGGGCGCATCCCCGGCAACGTCGCCGTCCCGGAAACGAACATCTTCCCCAGGGAGGCCACTTGCCGGAAGGACTTCGTCATCGCCTGAAGCGCGTAGCGCGCATTCGCTCGTTCGAGCACGAAAAAAGCCGGGCCGAGGCTGACCACCAGTACGCCGCATTAAGGGCTGCCACCCTGCGGCGAAACCGGTCATCAGCCGTCGGACCGGCCAAGAAGCCACCTCTAAAATGCCGCGAAAGGGGTCTTCTATGTACTCACAAGGTACCAAGGGACTCAGCCGAATCAAGTCCTGGATTCAGGACCTCGTCGCCTCGGCGGATTACGAGATCTGCGTAGAGCCCGACGAGTTCGCGTTCCGGATGGGCTGGACGGTCACCAGGACGGGCTTCGGCTCCCGTCGCTACCGCGACCCGCGCTTCGACCAGCTCCGCCTCCCACGCAAGGTGACCGAGGAGGTGTCCTGATGGCGAGGAACCCGCGTAACCAGATCTACCCCGCCTACGAGGACCTCCCGGCCGCCCGCGGGGGCGGCCCGCTGGTCAGACTGTGGCGGGCCAGGGCCGAGCTGCTGCTGCTCGCCGCCACGACGCTGTTCGTGCTCGCGCTCCTGGGCGCGACCAGAGACGGCCAGTGGGTGCCGGTCGTCCTGCTGACCAGCGCCGTGTCGGTGCCGGCCGCCACCAGGCGGGGCCGCAGCTGGGTCGCCGCGCACTTCTGGTGCGTGTTCTCCCGCCACCGCCTGCACCGGGTGTGCATGGAGACGACCATGCACACCCGGGCGGGACGGATCCCGCTGGTGCTGTGGATCACGCCGACGGCGGCCGGCGAGAAGGCCCTGATCATGGTCAGGGCGGGCATCAGCGCCGAGGAGTTCGAGGCGTACGCCGAGGAGATCGCCGCGGCCTGCTGGGCCCGGGGCGTGAACGTCTACCGGCACCGCACCCGCAGCCAGTTCCTCATCGTGGAGATCGTGCGCAGGGACGTGACGCCCGGCGCGGCCTCCCCCGGCCTGGACCGCCTGTACGGCCGCCGCTCCTGGGTCGCCCTGCGGCCCGACCTCGAGGAGCCGCCTGATCTGCGCACCGAGGTGGTGCTGCCGAGGGCGGCATGAAGACCTAGGGAACCGGGACATTCCCTGGGGGGCGAAGCCCCGGAGACCGCGGGGGCTCCGGGGCTTCCCCATCACCTGGGACAAGGCGATGCGACCGGCGGCGATAGGCCCGTCACCGGGATCAGCGGAACGGAGCCGGTGATCCGTGACTACTCGAACACAGGTCTCATATGGACACGGAGTGCGACGGAGCAGATACTCCTCGTGTCAGCCCTCTTCTCCCCTGTCACATGTCCTCGGAACACGCATACGCCGGCCGGCGCGTGTCGCCCGGACATCGTGCCTGTCAGGGGAACAGGACAAGGAGAGACCATGCGGTTCAAGAAGTCCCTGCTCCTTTCCATCGCCGCTCTCACCACGGCAGCCTGCGTGACGGCCACCGTCGTAACCCTTCAAGCACCCGCCCCCGTCGCGGCGGCAACCCGCCACGCCGCGCTGCCCCCCGGCTACCAACTCGTCACTCTGCCCAACGCGAACGTCCCCAACTTCCAGCGCCGTACGCTGTACTGCCCGGGCTCCAAGCGCGTCCTCGGCGGCGGAGCCGAAGCTCGCGGCAACGCCGCCATCCTGGTGGGGTCGTTCCCCACCAGCGACGGACGCGGCTGGATCGGCCTCGGCCGCCAAATCGGCTACAACGACGTCGGTATCAGCGTCTTCGCCATCTGCGCCGACTGAGAGACCATCGTCACCGGCCCCCGCCGTCGAACGGGCGGGGGCCGGCCTGTGCGGGCCCGACGACGATCGCCGCCGGAGGACGCGGGGGCTTCCCCATGCGCGCGGTCCGCGCGAAGATGAGTTCATCTGGCGAACTCAGGAGTGACGATGACGTCGACCGTGCACCGGACCTGCCCCCTCTGCGAAGCCGTCTGCGGCCTGACGCTCACCCTCGACGCGACCGGGCACGTGACCGGCGTGCGCGGCGACAAGGACGACCCGTTCAGCAAGGGGTTCATCTGCCCGAAGGGCGCCAGCCTCGGCCGGCTCGACGAGGACCCCGACCGGCTGAGCGCGCCGCTCATCAGGGAGGGCGACCGGTGGCGCGAGGCGAGCTGGGAGGAGGCGTTCGCCGCCGTACGGGCGGGCCTGGAGCGCGTGGCGGACCGCCGCGAGGTGGCCGTCTACCTGGGCAACCCCAGCGCCCACACCATGGCGGGCGCCCTGTACGCCACCCCGCTCATCAAGTCGCTCGGCACCCGCAACGTCTTCTCCGCCAGCACCGCCGACCAGATGCCGAAGCACGTGGCGGCCGGGCTGATGTTCGGCCATCCGATGACGATCCCGGTGCCCGACCTGGACAGGACCGGCTACCTGCTGATGCTGGGCGCCAACCCGCTGGAGTCCAACGGCTCGCTGTGCACCGCGCCCGACTTCCCTGGCCGGCTCAAGGCCCTGCGGCGGCGCGGCGGCCGGCTGGTCGTGGTGGACCCCCGCCGTACGCGGACCGCGGCGCTGGCCGACGAGCACGTGTTCGTCAGGCCGGGCACGGACGCGTACCTGCTGTTCGGCATCGTGCACACGTTGTTCGCCGAGGACCTGGTCAGTCTGCGGCACGAGGTGAACGGGCTGGCCGAGGTGCGCGAGGCGGCCAAGCACTTCCCGCCCGACGCGGTCGCGCGCAGGACGGGCGTGCCCGCCGAGGTGGTGACCCGGCTGGCCAGGGAGCTGGCGGCGGCGCCGCGGGCGGCCGTGTACGCCAGGATCGGCACCTGCACGGCCGAGTTCGGCACGCTGGCCCAGTGGCTGGTCGACGTGCTCAACGTGCTGACCGGCAACCTCGACAGGCCGGGCGGCGTGATGTTCCCCAAGGCCGCGACGGAGTCGCCGGGGCGGCGCCGGCCGTACCAGGTGGGGCGCTGGCGCAGCCGGGTGCGCGGGCTGCCGGAGGCGAACGGCGAGCTGCCGGTCGCCACGCTGGCCGACGAGATCGAGACGCCGGGCGAGGGGCAGGTCAGGTTCCTGCTGACCATCGCCGGCAACCCCGTGCTGTCGGCGCCCAACGGGGCCCGGCTGGACAGGGCGTTCGAGCGGCTCGACTTCATGGTGAGCGTGGATCCGTACCTGAACGAGACCACCAGGCACGCGAACGTCATCCTGCCGCCGCCGCGCATCCTGCAGGCGGGACACTACGACTTCGCGCTGACCGGCTTCGCGGTGCGCAACTACGCGCGGTACTCGCCGCCGCTGCTGCCGCTGGACGGGCGGCCGTCGGAGGCGGAGATCCTGGCCAGGCTGGCGGGCATCGCCTCGGGGCTCGAAGGGGACCTGGACGCGTACGTCATCGACGAGACGCTGCGCAAGGCGGCGGAGACGCCCGGCTCCGGCGTCGAGGGGCGGGACGTGGCGGAGCTGCGCGCGCTGCTGGACGGCGACACGGGCGCGGAGCGGCGGCTCGACATGATGCTGCGGCTCGGCCCGTACGGCGAGTGGTCGGGAAAGGGCGACCTGTCGCTGCGCACGCTGCGGGACAACCCGCACGGCCTGGACCTGGGGCCGCTGCAGCCCCGGCTGGAGGAGGTGCTCCGGACGGCGTCCGGGCTGGTCGAGCTGGCTCCCCCGCGGCTGGTCGAGGACGTCGAGCGGCTGCGCGCCAGGCTCGCGGACGAGCCGGCGGAGATCGTCCTCATTGGCCGGCGCCACCTGCGCTCCAACAACAGCTGGATGCACAACGTCGAGCCGCTGGTGGGCGGCAGCAACACGTGCACGCTGCAGATCCACCCCGAGGACGTGGCCCGGCTCGGGCTGGCCGGCGAGGCGGTGGTGCGTTCGGCGAAGGGCGCGGTCACGGTGGCGCTGGAGCCGACCGACACGATCATGCCGGGCGTGGTCAGCCTGCCGCACGGCTGGGGACACGCGGGGAGCGCGCAGCGCGTGGCGGCCGGGCACGCGGGCGTCAGCGCCAACGCGCTCACGGACGAAACGGCGATCGATGCACCAAGTGGTAACGCAGTGTTCAACGGAGTTCCGGTCACGATTTCACCAACCGGGGTGATCACCGCACATTAGGGTGTCGCGCGTGACTATCGTGCCAGAAGAGGACCGCCTGAACGCCCAGATCGCCTTCGCCATCGAGATCGACAAGTTGAAGCGGATCATCCGCCGCAACCATCTCATCGACGGCTCGCGACGGGAGAACACCGCCGAGCACTCCTGGTACGTGGGCACGCTGGCGATGGTCCTCGGCGAGCACGCCCCACCCGGTACGGACCTGCAACGGGTCGTCGCCATGCTGCTGGTGCACGACCTGGTGGAGATCGACGCGGGCGACACGTTCATCTACGACCCGGTGGAGGTGGCCGCGCAGGCGGAGGTCGAGCGGGCCGCCGCCGACCGCATCTTCGGCCTGCTGCCCGCCGAGCAGGGGGCGTGGCTGCGGGAGTTGTGGGACGAGTTCGAGGAGCGCAAGACGCCGGAGGCGCGCTTCGCCAAGGCGCTCGACCGGTTCGCCCCGATCCTGGCTAATCACCACACCGAGGGCGGCACCTGGCCGCTGTTCAAAGTGACGGCGGGACAGGTCAGGGAGAAGGTGCGGATCATCGAGGAGGGCTCGCCCTCGCTCGGCGCGTACGCCCTGGAGCTGGTCGAACTCTCCGTGGCCAGGGGACACCTGTCCGAGTGATCCCCACATGGCCGGGGTAGGGGACTTGTCGTGAAAGAGACAGTACGCGCGAAGCGTCGGCAGTTGCGGGGGTTCGCCGGGCCGGTTGCGCTAGCCGATCGGCTCGAGAAATCGAAAGGCATGGACCGGCCGATCAGGGCGCTCGCCAAGGTCGTCCGCCGGCGGCTGCGCCAGGGCAGGCTGCGCGACATGCTGCACGGCGTGCCGCTGGGCGAGCCCGTGCACCCGTCGCTGGCCACGGTGAGCCTCGGCTGCTGGCTCTCCACCGCCGTGCTGGACCTCGCGGACGCCGACCCCAGGGCCTCCCGCCTGCTGCTGACCACCGGCATCATCAACGCGCTGCCCACGGCGGCGTCAGGGGTGACCGACTGGTCGATGCTGCATCGGGAGCAGCAGCGGGTGGGGTTCGTCCACATGGTGGCCAACACGGCCGCGCTCGGCCTGTTCAGCGCGTCCCTGCTGGCCCGGCTGCGCGGGCGCGAGCGGCCAGGACGGCTGCTGTCGTACGCGGGGCTCGCCGTCGGCGGGCTCGGGGCGTACCTCGGCGGGCATCTCGCGCACCGGCAGGCGGCCGGCGCCAACCACGCGCCGCAGGTGACGCACCTGGTGCCGCTGGGCTGGCACGACCTGTGCCCGATCAAGGACCTGCCGGAGGGCCGGCCTGTCGCGCGGCGGCTCGGCTACATCCAGCTCTTCGTGCTTCGCCAGGGCGAGGGCGTCACCGTGCTCGGCGACCGCTGCCCGCACCTGGCGGGCCCGCTGCACCAGGGCCGCCTGGTCATGCAGGACGGCGAGGCGTGCGTGGTGTGCCCGTGGCACAGCAGCACGTTCCGGCTGTCGGACGGCTCGGTCAAGCACGGGCCCGCGACGGCGCCCGCGCCGGTGTTCGAGACGCGGATCAGGAGGGACGGCACCGTCCAGGTGCGTCCTGGGTTGACCTGAAGTTTGCTTGAGGTCCTACGGTCGCAGGCATGGGAAAGATCCTGGTGACCGGTGCGACCGGCAATGTCGGCAGTCATGTGGTGTCCCGGCTCGCCGAGGCGGGGCTGGACGTACGCGCGTTCGCGAGGCGGCCCGAGCGGGCGCCGGCGGGCGTCGAGGCCGTTCAGGGAGACCTGACGGCCCCTGAGAGCCTGGAGCCCGCGCTGAAGGACGTGGAGAGCGTCTTCCTGCTCTGGCCCGGCTTCTCCGTGGGCAACGCGGAGGAGGTGGTGGAGGCCGTCGCCCGGCACGCGCGGCGGGTGGTCTACCTGTCGGCGAACGTGCCGGGCGCCGATGACACGCACTACGCCGCGATCGAGCGGCTGATCCGGCGCACGCCGCTCAACTGGACGTTCCTGCGGCCCGGCGGCTTCGCGGTCAACACCCTGGGCTGGGCGGAGCAGATCAGGCAGGGCGTGGTGCGCTGGCCGTACGGGCAGGCGTCCAGGGCGCTCATCCACGAGAAGGACATCGCGGCCGTGGCCGTGCACGCACTCACCTCGGCGGGGCACAACGGCGCCGCGTACCACCTGACCGGGCCCGCCGAGCTGACCCAGATCGAGCAGGTCCGCACGATCGGCGAGGTGGTCGGCCGCGAGGTGCGCTGGGCGGAGCAGCCGATCGAGGAGGCCCGCGAGCAGCTGCTGGCCGCCTGGGGCGAGCCGGCGTTCGTGGAGCAGGCGCTGACGGCCTGGGGCTCCTTCGTGGCCGCGCCCGAGCGGGCCGTCGACACCGTGCAGCGGCTGCTCGGCCGCCCTGCCCTGACGTTCAGGCAGTGGGCCGAGGACCACGCGGCGGACTTCCGTTAGGCCGCGTCGGCGGGGTGCTCGACCAGCGCGAGGATGCGGCTGGACATGAACCTCGCGGTACGCACCGGCGTGCCGCTCCTGGT
The DNA here is from genome assembly GCF_042428605.1 of Nonomuraea salmonea. NCBI lineage: Bacteria > Bacillati > Actinomycetota > Actinomycetes > Streptosporangiales > Streptosporangiaceae > Nonomuraea > Nonomuraea salmonea. The sequence goes on along the minus strand of NZ_JBHMCF010000056.1, from coordinate 6,114 downwards.
GACCTCGCTCACCTCGACGAACCCGCGCCGGGTGGCCACCTCGACCCGCCGGCCGGCGCGGGTGGCCGTGATCTCGTAGATGCGCGGTGATGACCCACCTGCGTCGATGACGATCTCCACCCGGTCACCTTTCATGACCAGGTCATACCCATCACGACTTATCCGTACACCAGTACGATAATCGCGACAATGCCGACGCAGACGATGACCCCCCGCAGGATCGGCGCCGGGATGCGCCGGCCCAGCCGGGCGCCTGCGAAGCCACCCACGATCGCGCCCAGCGCCACCCCGGCCGCCGCCTGCCAGTCGATGTCGGCCACGAACAGGAACAGCACCGCGGCCACCCCGTTGACCAGCAGCGCGAGCACGTTCTTTGCCGCGTTGACGCGCTGCAGGCCATCGTCGAGGAAGATGCCGAGCAGCCCGATCAGCAGCACGCCCTGCGCCGCGCCGAAGTAGCCGCCGTAGATGCCCGCGCCCAGCACGCCCAGCCACAGCATGGGGCCGCCGTGCGGATGCGGCCGGTCGCGGCGGGCGGCCATCCATATGTTGAGCCGCGGCTGCACCATGACCAGCACGCAGGCCAGCGCGATCAGCGCCACCACCACGACCTCGAAGACCGCCGGATCGAGGAACAGCAGCAGGATCCCGCCGATCAGCGCGCCCAGCGCCGAGGCCATGCCCAGCCGCAGCAGGCGGTCACGCTGGCCGCGCAGCTCCGCGCGGTAGCCGTACGCGGCGGTGAAGGAGCCGGGCACCAGGCCGACGGTGTTGGAGACGTTCGCCACGACGGGATCGACGCCGAGCGCCACCAGCGTCGGGAACGTGATCAGCGAGCCCGACCCCACCACGGCGTTGATGGCACCGGCGATCACGCCGACGCCGCAGACGACGGCCAGCTCCCACCCCGTCACGCGTTCCTCCCGAGACCGCCGTCACTTGCTCCCGGTCAGAACGCTCACCGGGCGTCCGGGCCCTTGGGGGGTGTGGTGAAGAGGCCGCCCAGGCTTTCCAGGACCTTTCCCATTTCGGATGGGACGATCCAGATTTTATTGGCGTCGCCTTTGGCGATCTCGGGGAGGGTCTGCAGATATTGGTAGGCGAGCAGCTGCTGGCTCGGGTTGCCCTCATGGATGGCCCTGAACACCATGCCGATCGCGTCGGCCTGCCCCTTGGCCCGCATCGCCTGCGCCTCCGCCTCGGCCTGCGCGCGCAGCACCGCCGCCTCCGCCTCGCCGCGCGCCCGCAGCACCGCCGCCTGCTTCTCGCCCTCGGCGGCCAGGATCGCCGCCTGGCGCTGCCCCTCGGCGGTCAGCACGGCGGCCCGCTTGTCGCGGTCGGCGCGCATCTGCTTCTCCATCGAGTCCTGGATGGAGACGGGCGGGTCGATGGCCTTGAGCTCGACCCGGTTGACCCGGATGCCCCACTTGCCGGTCGCGTCGTCCAGCACGCCGCGCAGCGCGGTGTTGATGTCCTCGCGCGAGGTCAGCGTGCGCTCGAGGTCCATGCCGCCGACGACGTTGCGCAGCGTGGTGACCGTGAGCTGCTCGACGCCGATGAGGAAGTTCGCGATCTCGTACGTGGCCGCCTTGGGATTGGTGACCTGGAAGTAGATGACGGTGTCGATGGACACCACGAGGTTGTCGGAGGTGATCACCGGCTGCGGCGGGAACGAGACCACCTGCTCGCGCAGGTCGATCATGTCCTTAACCCGGTCGATGAACGGCACCACCAGGTTGAGCCCCGGCGAGAGCGTGCGGTGATAGCGGCCGAGCCGCTCGATGATGGCGGCCGTGGCCTGCGGGATGATGCGGATCGTACGGGCCACTCCGAAGCCGACCGCCGCGACCACGACGATGGCGACGACGAGCTGCTCGACGGACATGGCGACGCTCCGAAGCCGAGGGAACCGACTCCGTAGATCCTATTCGCCCTTCGCTTGGCCCGTCCCTTACCGAACGAAACGGTGATCAGTGGGCTCTGGCGTACCAGCGGCCCTCCGCGCTGCGCTCAAGCGACAGCGGCACCCCGAACGTCTCCGACAGGTTCTCGGCCGTCATCACGTGCTCGAGCGGCCCCTGCGCCACCACCGAGCCGTGCCGCAGCAGCAGCCCGTGGGTGAAGCCGGCGGGCACCTCCTCCACGTGGTGCGTCACCAGCACCAGCGTCGGCGCGCGGTAGTCGCCGGCGAGCAGCGAGAGCCGGCGCACGAGGTCTTCCCTGCCGCCCAGGTCGAGGCCCGCGGCCGGCTCGTCGAGCAGCAGCATCTCGGGGTCGGGCATGAGCGCGCGGGCGATCTGCACGCGCTTGCGCTCGCCCTCGGACAGCGTGCCGAACCTGCGCCTGATCAGGTGGGCCGCGCCCATCATGTCGATCAGCTCGACGGCCCTGGTCACGTCGTTGGAGTCGTACTCCTCCGTCCAGCGGCCCATGATCGCGTAGGAGGCCGTCAGCACGAGGTCGATGACCTTCTCCTCCGGCGGGATGCGCTCGGCCAGCGCGGCGCTCGCCAGGCCGATGCGCGGCCGCAGATCGAACACGTCGGCCTGCCCCAGCCGCTCGCCCAGCACCTCGACCAGGCCCTCACTCGGATAGAGCAGCGTGGCGGCGACCTGCAGCAAGGTCGTCTTGCCCGCGCCGTTGGGCCCGATGACGACCCACCGCTCGTCCTCGTTGACCGTCCAGTCGATGCCGCGCAGCAGGGCCGCTCCGTCGCGCCTGACGGCGACGTCCTGGAGCCGCAGCACCTGACCACCCATCCCCGATACCTCCTTAGGAGTCACCCTCGGGACAAACCTATTGCAGGGCGAGCGCTTATCGTGGACCGGTGCTCCCTGAATCGACTGTCTGCCCATCCCTGGTCGCCTGGGGCAACGCGTGGCTGTCCGGTCACGTGGGCCTCGACGAGGCGGCTGACCACGTAGAAGCCGCAGGCGGGCCCGCCGTCGTGGGCGAGCTGCCGCTGCGAAGGCATCTCGCGAACCTGCGCTCCGACGGCCTGCGCGAGTTGCGGCTCGCGCTGCCCGCGCCGGGCGACCCGCTCGGCCTGTCGGGTCCTCCCGCGTTCAACTCGGCGGCGGTCGACGCCGGTCAGGCCGTCATCGCGGTGCTCGCCGACCGCAACCTCGGCCTGGTGCCCTCGCTCGACCGGCGCGGGTCGTCGTACGTCGGCGTGCGGTTCGACGTGCACGACGCCGGCCCCGTACGCCATGACCTGCCCTCGCTGGCCGAGGCGGAGCGTGACCTGTCCGACGCGATGCGCGCCGCCACCGAAGCGCTCACCTCGGTCGACGGCCCCGTGGGCGACCGGCCGGGCCGTCCCGTGCGCGGCGGCGAGCTGGCGCCCGGCTACCCGGGGCGGGCCCACCGGGTCTCCACCCTCGCCACGCGGCTGGCCGCCGTGCTGCGCCTGGCCGACTCGCGCGGGCTCACCACCGGGCAGGTCGCCGTACGCGAGAACGCGCTGCGCGAGCTCGACCGCGCCGTGCGCCGCGCGCTGGTCGCCGCCCACCACGCGATCTTCGAACCCGTACGCCACCAGTAGCTCAGCCCAGCCCATGGCGCACGGCGTAGAGCGCCGCCTGGGTGCGGTCCTGGACGCCCAGCTTCATCAGCACGTTCGAGACGTGGGTCTTCACCGTCTTCTCCGCCACGGCCAGGCTGCGCGCGATCTCCCTGTTGGACCGGCCCGCGGCGATGAGCGCCAGCACCTCACGCTCGCGCTCGGTCAGCGGCACGGGACCCGGCGCCTGTCCGTTGCCCGGCATGGCCAGCATCGCCCCTGCCGCCTCCGGCGCGAGCAGCACCTGACCGCCGTGCACCGCGCGAACGGCCTGGACCAGCGCCTGCGGATCGACGTCCTTGTAGAGGAAGCCGGCCGCGCCCGCCCGCATCGCGGGCCCGACGTCGGCCGGGTCGCTCACCGAGGTCAGCACGACCACGCGGGTGGGCGTGCCGGTGAGCCGTTCGAGCGCGCCGAGCCCGTCGAGCACCGGCATCTTCAGGTCGAGCAGCAGCACGTCGGGCGAGAGCTCGCCGACCAGCTCGACGGCCTGCGCGCCGTCGCCCGTCTCGCCGACGACCGTGATGTCGTCCTGGAGGTCGAGGAACGTGCGCAGCCCCTGCCGCACCACCGGATGGTCGTCGGCGATCAGCACCCGGATCACGCGCTCACCTCCATGCGGACGGTCGTCCCCGCACCGGGGGCCGACACCACTGTCATCACGCCTCCGACGGATTCGGCCCTGTCGCGCATCGACACCAGCCCGAGCCCCCGCCGCGGGTCCGCCGGGTCGAAGCCCTTGCCGTCGTCGTGCACGCTCAGCACCAGCCGGCCGTCCTCGTCCGCCAGCCGCACCCGCACGTTCGCCGCCCCCGAGTGCCGCAGCGCGTTGTGCAGCGCCTCCTGGGCCACCCGCAGCACCGCCACCTCGGTCTCGGGCGCCAGCGCCGGCAGCTCGCCGCACTCGAACGCCACCAGGGGCGGGTGCAGCCGGTCGAGCAGGCGTACGTGCTTGCGCAGCGTCTCCGTCAGCCCGTGGCGGTCGAGCTCGGCCGGCCGCAGCTCCACGATGACCGCGCGCAGCTCGGAGATCGCCTCGCCGGCCAGCCGCTGCACCCGGTCGAGCTCGGCGGCGGCCTTGCCGGTGTCCTTGTCCAGCAGGGCGCCGGCGGCCTGCGCGGACAGCCGCAGCGAGAACAGCTTCTGGCTGACCGCGTCGTGCAGCTCCCTCGCCATGCGGTTGCGCTCCTCCAGCATGGCCAGCTCGCGGCTGTGCTCATAGAGCCTGGCGTTGGTCAGCGCGATGGCCGCGTGCGCGGCGAACAGCGTGAGCAACTCCTGGTCGGCGTCGGTGAACCCGCCGCCGCGCCGCTTGTTGGCCAGGAAGATGATGCCGAGCACCCGGTCGCCGTCGCGGATCGGCACCCCGAGGAAGTCCTTCATCACCGGGTGGGCCTTCGGCCACCACTCGAACCGCTCGTCCTTGCGCAGGTCGGGCAGCCTGACCGGGGTGCCGTCGCGCAGCATCGCGCCGAGCATGCCGTGCTGGCGGGGCAGCGGGCCGATCGCGTCCCACTGCTTGTCGGTCAGGCCCTCGGCGACGAACTCGGCGAACGAGCCGTCGTCGTCGGGCACGCCGAGCGCGGCGTAGCGGGCGTCGAGCAGGCGCTGCGCCGAGCGTACGATGACCTGCAGCACCTCGCGCACCGACAGGTGGCGGGTGACCGCGAGCACGGCCGAGCTCACCGCCTGCATGATCTCGTCTCGATCGGAAGGCACGTCGGAGGGCACGCGACCCACTCTATGGTCCTAGGACGAAGTGCCCAGGCACCGGCCGGTCCTCGGCCCGATGTCCGCGCGGCCGTCCGTTCCTAGCGTCGGTGTCATGACGAACACCGCACTCATCACCGGAGCTTCACGAGGTCTCGGCCTGGCCCTGGCCAGGGCGCTCGGCGCGGCGGGCTGGCGCCTCGTCCTCACCGCGCGCGGCGCCGAGGACCTCGACAGGGCCGCCGCCGAGCTGGGCGCGACCGCGATCGCCGGCGACGTGACCGACCCCGCGCACGTGGCCCGTCTGGCCGCCGCGGCGCCCTCGCTGGACCTGCTGGTCAACAACGCGAGCGACCTCGGCGTGACGCCGCTGCCGCACCTCGCGGACCACCCGCTGGAGGCGTTCAGAGGGCTGCTGGAGACGAACGTCACCGCGCCGCTCGCGCTCATCCAGGCCACGCTGCCGGCGCTGCGGGCGTCCGGCGGCTCGATCGTGAACGTCACCTCCGACGCCGCCACCGGCGCGTACGAGGGCTGGGGCGGCTACGGCGCCACCAAGGCCGCGCTGGAGCAGCTGTCCAACGTGCTGGCCGCCGAGGAGCCCGGCCTGCGCGTCTGGTGGGTCGATCCCGGCGAGATGAACACCCGCATGCTGGCCGACGCCGTCGGCGCCCACGAGGCCGCGGGCGCCGCCGACCCGGCCAAGGTGGCGGCGGCGCTGTACGACCTGGTCAGCTCCCGCCCCGCGAGCGGCAAGGTGAGCCTGCATTGACCTCCTCCCCCTCGTGAACGAGGGGGATTCCCACGGTCGCCCGTGAGGCTTCCTGCTTCACAGCCGGTCG
>NZ_JBHMCF010000055.1:0-1681 GCF_042428605.1 Nonomuraea salmonea | reverse complement strand
CCTCGCGAAGGTCGGCCGCTACAAGATCAACAAGAAGCTGGGCGTCGACGCCGACATCACCCACGGCGCGCTCACCGTCGACGACATCGCCGCGATGATCGACTACCTGCTCCGCCTGCACGCGGGGGAGGAGTCGATGCCGGGGGCGCGGGGCGACGTGGTGGTCGAGACCGACGACATCGACCACTTCGGCAACCGCCGTCTGCGCAGCGTCGGCGAGCTCATCCAGAACCAGGTCCGGCTCGGGCTAGCCCGCATGGAGCGCGTCGTCCGCGAGCGCATGACCACGCAGGACGTCGAAGCCATCACGCCTCAGACGCTGATCAACATCCGGCCGCTGGTGGCGGCGCTCAAGGAGTTCTTCGGCACCTCGCAGCTGTCGGGGTTCATGGACCAGATCAACCCGCTGTCCGGGCTGACCCACCGGCGCCGCTTGTCCGCGCTGGGCCCCGGTGGTCTGTCGCGTGAGCGGGCCGGGTTCGAGGTCCGTGACGTGCACCCGTCCCACTACGGCCGGATGTGCCCGATCGAGACCCCCGAAGGGCCCAACATCGGCCTCATCGGCTACCTCGCCTGCTACGCCAGGATCAACCCGTTCGGCTTCGTCGAGACCCCCTACCGCAAGGTCGTCGACGGCCGGGTGAGCGAGCAGGTCGACTACCTCACCGCCGACGAGGAAGACCGCTTCGTCATCGCCCAGGCCAACACGGCGCTCACCGAGGACGGCGGGTTCGCCGAGCGGTACGTGTCGGTGCGGCGCAAGGGCGGCGAGTTCGAGCTGGCCAGGGCGGACGAGGTCGACTACATCGACGTCTCGCCGCGCCAGATGACGTCGGTGGCCACCGCGATGATCCCGTTCCTGGAGCACGACGACGCCAACCGCGCGCTCATGGGCGCGAACATGCAGCGCCAGGCCGTGCCGCTGATCAGGAGCGAGGCGCCGCTGGTCGGCACCGGCATGGAATACCGCGCCGCCACCGACACCGGCGACGTCATCATCGCCGCCTCCGCCGGCGTGGTGGAGGAGGTGTGCGCCGACTACGTCACCGTGGCCAACGACGACGGCACCCACGTCACGTACCGGGTCGCCAAGTTCAAGCACTCCAACCAGGGCACCAGCTTCAACCAGAAGCCCATCGTCACCGAGGGCCGGCGGGTGGAGGCGGGCCAGGTCATCGCCGACGGTCCCTGCACCGACGAGGGCGAGCTGGCGCTGGGCAAGAACCTGCTGGTGGCGTTCATGCCGTGGGAGGGACACAATTACGAGGACGCGATCATCCTGTCGCAGCGGCTCGTACAGGACGACGTGCTCTCCTCGATCCACATCGAGGAGTTCGAGGTCGACGCCCGCGACACCAAGCTCGGCCCCGAGGAGATCACCCGCGACATCCCCAACGTCTCGGAGGAGGCCCTCGCCGATCTGGACGAGCGCGGCATCATCCGCATCGGCGCCGAGGTGGTGCAGGGCGACATCCTCGTCGGGAAGGTGACGCCCAAGGGTGAGACGGAGCTGACGCCGGAGGAGCGGCTGCTGCGCGCGATCTTCGGTGAGAAGGCCCGCGAGGTGCGTGACACCTCGCTGAAGGTGCCGCACGGCGAGCAGGGCAAGGTCATCGGCGTACGCGTGTTCTCCCGTGAGGAGGGCGACGAGCTGCCGCCGGGTGTCAACGAGCTGGTGCGC
>NZ_JBHMCF010000054.1:0-1681 GCF_042428605.1 Nonomuraea salmonea | reverse complement strand
CCTCGCGAAGGTCGGCCGCTACAAGATCAACAAGAAGCTGGGCGTCGACGCCGACATCACGCTGGGCACGCTGACCGAGGACGACATCGTCGCCACGATCGAGTACATCGTGCGCCTGCACGCCGGCGAGGAGTCCATGCCGGGCGCCAACGGCGAGGTCATCGTCGAGGTCGACGACATCGACCACTTCGGCAACCGTCGTCTGCGCAGCGTCGGCGAGCTCATCCAGAACCAGGTCCGCCTGGGCCTGGCCCGCATGGAGCGCGTCGTCCGCGAGCGCATGACCACGCAGGACGTCGAGGCGATCACGCCGCAGACCCTGATCAACATCCGCCCCGTGGTGGCCTCGATCAAGGAGTTCTTCGGCACCTCGCAGCTGTCGCAGTTCATGGACCAGACCAACCCGCTGGCCGGCCTGACGCACAAGCGGCGTCTGTCCGCGCTGGGCCCCGGTGGTCTGTCGCGTGAGCGGGCCGGGTTCGAGGTCCGTGACGTGCACCCGTCCCACTACGGCCGGATGTGCCCGATCGAGACCCCTGAAGGCCCCAACATCGGCCTGATCGGCTCGCTGGCCTCCTACGGCCGGATCAACGCCTTCGGCTTCGTCGAGACGCCTTACCGCAAGGTCGTCGACGGCAAGGTGACCGACCAGATCGACTACCTCACCGCCGACGAGGAAGACCGCTACGTCAAGGCGCAGGCCAACACGACGCTCAACCCCGACGGCTCGTTCGCCGAGGCCCGCGTCCTGGTCCGCACCAAGGGTGGTGAGACCGAGCTCGCGCGTGCCGAGGAGGTCGACTACATCGACGTGTCGCCGCGCCAGATGGTGTCGGTGGCCACCGCGATGATCCCGTTCCTCGAGCACGACGACGCCAACCGCGCGCTCATGGGCTCCAACATGCAGCGCCAGTCGGTGCCGCTGCTCAAGAGCGAGGCGCCGCTGGTCGGCACCGGCATGGAATACCGTGCCGCGACCGACGCCGGCGACGTCATCAGCGCGGAGAAGGCCGGTGTGGTCGAGGAGGTCTCGGCCGACTACATCACGGTCATGAACGACGACGGCACGCGGACGACGTACCGCGTGGCGAAGTTCAAGCGCTCCAACCAGGGCACCAGCTTCAACCAGAAGCCCATCGTCGCCGAGGGCGACAGGGTCGAGGTCAACCAGGTCATCGCCGACGGTCCCTGCACCGACAACGGCGAGATGGCGCTGGGCAAGAACCTCCTGGTGGCGTTCATGCCGTGGGAGGGCCACAACTACGAGGACGCGATCATCCTGTCCCAGCGCCTGGTGCAGGACGACGTGCTCTCCTCGATCCACATCGAGGAGCACGAGGTCGACGCCCGCGACACCAAGCTGGGCCCCGAGGAGATCACCCGCGACATCCCCAACGTGTCCGAGGAGGTGCTGGCCGACCTCGACGAGCGCGGCATCATCCGCATCGGCGCCGAGGTCGTCCCCGGTGACATCCTGGTCGGCAAGGTCACGCCCAAGGGTGAGACGGAGCTGACGCCGGAGGAGCGGCTGCTGCGCGCGATCTTCGGTGAGAAGGCCCGCGAAGTGCGTGACACCTCGCTGAAGGTGCCGCACGGCGAGCAGGGCAAGGTCATCGCGGTGCGCGTGTTCTCCCGTGAGGAGGGCGACGAGCTGCCGCCGGGTGTCAACGAGCTGGTGCGC
>NZ_JBHMCF010000053.1:0-24835 GCF_042428605.1 Nonomuraea salmonea | reverse complement strand
GTTCACCTCGCCGTGATCGACGCCTGGCTATGAGCCCACCACTTCTGAAACACGCCCTAGAACTTCAGCAGGTGGCTGGTCAGGTCGTACAGGCGGCGGGCGGCGGCTGGGTCGAGCGACGGAGCGGGACCACGTGACCACGCCGGTGTGCCAGCCACATGAACACCACGGTGGCCACCACGCCGAACACCACGGCGTACACACTGCCCTCCGGTCCGAAGTCCCCGCCCGTGACCAGCGCGGGACCCGACATCGTGGCGTCCAGCAGACCCTGCGGGGTGTTGCTGCCGGACACCTTGGTGCTGAAGATGGCGCTCGCGGCAATGTTCCAGCCGAGGTGCAGACCGATCGGCACCCACAGCTTGCGGGTGGCGATGTACGCGGCGGTCAGCATCCCGCCTGCCTCGATGGCGATAGCGATGGCGCCCCACAGAGTGGCGTTCGCGTTGAGCAGGTGGATCAGGCCGAACAGCGAGCCGGTCAGCACGAGCGCGATCCAGGTTCCGGTCCAGTGCTCGACGGTCCGGAACAGGACACCGCGGAAGACCAGTTCCTCAGTCACAGCGGCACCCGCCATGATGCCGAGCAGGCCGACGGCCCGCGCCGGCGTGCCCAGGCCGTTGATCGTGTAGTCACCCAAGAAGGCGATGTTCGCGATGACCGCCCCGAACAGCGCGATGCCGAGCAGCGTGCCCCAGCTGATCCCCGCGCCTGCTCCCTTCAGCGACACCTCGACAGGGGCCCGGTGCTCGGTGCGCCGCACCACCCAGCCGTAGACCAGGACCGCGACGACGGCCGTCAGCAGGCCGGCGACGAGCGCCGGCCAGGGGTTGTCCTTCACCGCCGCGATGCCCAGATTGCCGAGGATCCAGACCGCCACGACCGCCAAGAGCTGCCATAACAGATGCACGATGACTCCTTCGTGAGAATCCGCGGCCGGAGCGCCGCGGGCTACGAACAGGGGTGCGCTCAGCCGGGGAGGTTGACGCCGAGGGCGACGTCGAAGGTCCCCGCGCCGTTGCGGGCCATCTCCGGCGATGAGCACGTCCAACGGACGCCCCCGGGCCGGCAGTCCCGCGAGCTGTGCCTCGCCGGCCAACGGGGGGCGGTGGTCGCCATCACGCCTCGTCCGTACCGGACTCGGCGAGGCGCTTGAGTTTGTCGGCCAGCGATTCAACTGCGGCGGGTACGGCTGCTCTTCGCCCGGATGAATGCTGTGCATTTCGACCGGCTGGACCAGGCGATCGCCGACCCACAGCGTGTCATAGCCAAGGTCTTCGATCGCGGCAGAACGCGCTCAGGCCGGCGGCGCCGCTGATGGGAAGTGTGAAACCAGGCTTCATTGACGAGTCCGCTCGGTGATTCGTCAACTGTTTGCTCAGACGGGAAGTTCGGTGATGCTGAGGGCGAAGTCCACGTTCCCCACCCCGTGGTTGGCGAGGCCCACCGTGACCACGCCCGCTCCTTCCAGCCAGTGCGCCATGTTCAGGCCACCGACGTCCAGCGGGCGCAGCCCCAGGCTCGTGATGAACGCCTCCACACGTGCCTTGGCCTGCGCATCATCGCCGGCGATGAAGACGTCGGGCCGACCCTTCTCCAGGACATGACGGAAGATGGTGTTGAACGCCTTCACCACGCTGGCGCCGGCCGGGGCCGCCTTGGCGACTTCCTGCGCGATCGAGGTCTCCTCGCGGTGGGCTAGCCCGTCGAACGTGGCATTGAAGGGATTGCTGATGTCGACGATGACCTTGCCCGCGAGAGCGTCTCCGTACTGGGCGACGACCGGCACGACACCGGCGTACAACAGGGCCACGATGACGATGCCGCCGGCAGGGGTGGTGCCCCAAGCTCCTGTCGTGGCGTCGCCGCCGAGAGCCTTGGCCAGGTCAGCGGCCTTCGATTGATCGCGGCCCATGACCTCGACGGTATTGCCGCCCGCTACCGCCCGTGCTCCGATGGTGCGGGCCATGTTGCCGGTGCCGATGATGCTGATGTTGCTCATGAGATGTCCTGACCTGTCGGTGTGGTGGTCGCTTCAGATGGCGGTGGTGCCGCCGTCGGCGACGAGTTCCATGCCGTTGACGTAGCTGGAGTCGTCGGAGGCTAGGAAGAGGGCGGCGGTGGCGATTTCGTCGGGGCGGCCCATCAGGCCGCGGGGGATGAGGGACTCGAACTGGCGCTTGGTGGCCTCGTCGAAGAGTTCCTCCTGCTTGGCGGTGGCGACCTGGCCGGGGGTCAGGACGTTGACGCGGATGCGGCGGTCCTTGAGCTCGTTGAGCCAGACACGGGCCCAGGCCTGCTGGACGGCCTTGCTGCCGGCGTAGACGCTCCAGCCGGGGAAGGCGCCGAGGGAGGCGTTGGAGCCGGTCATGAGGATGGAGCCGCCGTCGTTGAAGAGCGGCAGGGCCTTCTGGACGGTGAACAGGGTGCCGCGGGCGTTCAGCCCGAACCAGGTGTCGAACTGGGCCTCGGTGATCTCGCCGAGCGGGGCGGGCTCGCCGCCGCCGGCACTGGCCCACAGCACGTCGAGGCTGCCCTTCTCGCGCTTGACGGTGTCGTACAGGCGGTCCAGGTCGTCCAGGTCGGCGGCGTCGCCCTGGACGCCGGTGACGTTGCGGCCGATCTGCTTCACGGCCTCGTCCAGGGCGTCCTGGCGGCGGCCGGTGATGAAGACGTGCGCTCCCTCGTCGACGAACAGCTTCGCGCCGGCCAGCGCCATGCCGGTGGTGCCGCCGGTGATGACCGCGACCTTGCCATCAAGCTTTCCCATGGTCTCTCCCTTGGGTCGGTGGTGCTGTGCGCACTTGTGGTGACGGCGTTATGTACACCGATCTGTGTGCTTACGGTACGGGGCGGGCGGCCGGGGCGCAACTATGTACACCGGTCGTTACCCGTTTGAGGTATGGTGGGCCCATGACGGAGTTGGAGAAGGGCCCCAAAGGCCGCCGCCGTGGCCGGGGCGCCCGCGAGCGCATCCTCAGCGTGTCCCAGCAGCTGTTCCGCGAGCAGGGCATCAACCGCACCGGCATGGACCAGCTCTGCGCGGCGGCTCAGGTGTCCAAGCGCACGGCCTACCAGCACTTCACCGGCAAGGACGAACTCGTCGCCGAGTACCTGCGCCGGTTCGACCCCTCCGTTCTGTCCGGCGTGTTCGACCGCACCGACCTCACGCCCCGCGAACGGCTCCTCGCCGCCTTCGACATCCCCCCCACCACTCCCCTGTGCCCGTACATCGCCGCCGCCGTCGAACTCAACGACCCCCAGCACCCCGCATCGCAGTACGCACGCGACTACAAGAAAGCCGTCGCCGCGCGGCTCGCCGACGCCGCCCGCGAAGCCGGCGCCGCCGACCCTGAGCAGCTCGGCGAGCAGCTCGCGCTACTCATCGACGGCGCCGCGGCCCGTACCCGGGTGCTCAACGCCAACGCCTTCCCCGCCGCCGCCGCCATCGCCGCCGTCCTCATCGACAACGCCATCCCCGCCACGGCCGGCGATGACCGGAGACTGGAGGAAGCGGCACGTTGACGCGGCACTCCGCGGCCGGGCTGCACGCGCGGCCGCACGCGACCGGTACGCGGCACCAGCAGGCCGGCACCTGCCGGCTATCACGGAACTCGCCGTCCTCCCGCTGAAGGCCGCGGCCGTGGCCGCCCGGGAGACCGGCGACCCCCGAAGGCCCGCCGACGTGGTGCGGCCCGGCAACTGCCGGCGCCGCATGCGTCAGTCGTTCGACGCCCAGACCGACGCGCTCAAGGCAGCCGGGATCACGAGGATCTTCGCCGAGAAGATCTCTACCCGCGCCAAGGTCAAGCCGGAGCTCGACAGGATGCTCACGCTCTCAGTGCTGGTGTTCCAGCGCTGAGAGCCGTTCGGCTACTTTGTCGCCGATGGTGACGAGCATCGCCAGCTCTGCCGCAGTGAGATGGTCGATGAGCACGTCGCGGACGTTGGCCACGTGCTGCGGCGCGGCGGCTTTGATCAGGTCGTTGCCCCGGGGCGTGATGGCGACGACCGCCCCTCGTTGGTCGGCGAGGCACCGCTCGCGGGATACCAGGCCGCGATTCTGCATCCGGCCCAAGTGCTGCGACAGGCGGCTCTTCTCCCAGAGCAACAACCGGCCGAGCTCGAATGACCTCAGCCGGCCTTCGGGCGTCTCAGAGAGATGGGCCAGGACCTTGTAGTCAGCGGTGGACAGCCCGAACCGGTTGCGCAGTTGCCGCTCGAGGAACTCCGACAGCCCGTCCTGCATCTTCAGCAAGCTACGCCAGGCCTGCTGTTCTCGCTCGTCCAACCACCGCGGCTCGGTCATGCACGTCACTCTACCGTTTGGTTGACATGGTAACCAAATGCGACATACGGTCTGGTTCACACGTTAACCAAATGTGAGGGCGCCAACACCACAACCCGCTGACCACGTCCGGGGCGGGCAGGCGGCGTCCTGTCCAGCTCCAGAAAGCAGGCACACCCATGAGCAGCGTCAGCATCATCGGCCTGGGGAACATGGCCGGCGCCCTGGCCACACGCGCCGTCGCCGGGAGCCACGCCGTCGAGATCATCGGCCGCGACCCGGTCAAGGCGGAGAACCTGGCCGCGACGCTCGGCGGCGGCGCTACGATCGCGACACTCGGCGCCGTCCCGACCGGCGACATCGTCATTCTGGCCGTGCCATACGCCAGCGCCGTACCGGTCGTCACGCAGTACGGGGATGCACTGGCCGGCAAAGTCATCATCGACGTCACCAACCCCGTCTCCCCCGATTCCCAGGGCCTCGTCACCCCCGACGGCAGTTCCGGCGCGCAGGAGATCGCCAAGGTCGCCCCCGCCGGCGCGCACGTCGTGAAGGCGTTCAACACCGTCTTCGGCCACATGCTGGCCCAGGGCAACCCGCTGGACGTGCTCATCGCGGGCGACGACGCTGCGGCCAAGGCGACTGTGTCGGCGTTCATCAAGAGCCTCGGGCTGCGGCCGATGGACACCGGCCCCCTGGGGATGGCGCGCTGGCTGGAGGGAACGGGCCTGGTGATGATCGGCCTGGGCCGCTATGGCGCGGGGAGCTTCGACTTCACCCTCGGCGTCAGCCTTTCTGCCTGAGCGCGCCCGCACCACCACTTCTCGCGCCACATCAATCACCAGGAGCAGTAGCATGCGCGTTCTCGTCACTGGCGGGACCGGCCATTCCGGTTCGTACATCGTCCCCGAGCTCATCGCCGCCGGGCACGCGGTCACCGGCCTGGCCCGATCAGACACGGCCGCGGCGGCATTGTCCGCGCTCGGCGCGAAGGCGCGCCGCGGCGACCTCCAGGATCTCGACGGGCTCAAGGAGGCGGCCGCGGACTCCGACGGCGTCATCCACGTCGCACACAGGCAAGACCTGCTTCCGTCCGGCGGGATCGACGCCGTGGCCGCCGCGGAGCTACCGGTCATGTTCGCGTACGGCGAGGCACTGGCAGGAACCGGAAAGCCGCTGGTCGCGGCGGGGAGTATCGGCTCGCCCGGGCAGGGATTCCTGGGTCGGGCGGCCACCGAGGAGGACCCGGCCCTTCCCGGTGGCGATGAGCACAAGGGCACACTGCGGGCTCGTAACGTCGTGGAAACCACCGTAATCGGCCTCGCCGAGCAGGGCGTGCGGTCTTCGGTCGTGCGGATCGCCAACATCATGCACAGCACGACCGATCGTGCCGGCTTCCTCCCCACGCTGATCGCGCTAGCGAAGGAGAAGGGTTTCGTCGGCTACCCCGGAGATGGCGCGAACCTGTGGAACGCCGTGCACGTCCGCGATGCCGCCTCCTTGTTCCGCTTGGCGCTGGAGAAGGGGCCGGCCGGCAGATACTGGCACGCGGTCGAGGATGGGGGCATCCCGTTCCGCGAGATCGCCGAGGCCATCGGCAGCCGCCTGGGCCTGCCCGCCGTGAGCGTACCCATGGACGAGCTGATGCTTCCGGGATACTTCGGGTTCCTCGCGAACATAGTCACGCAGAGCTACCCGGCGTCCAACCTCATCACCAGCCGGACTCTCGGCTGGGAACCCGCCCAGCACAACCTGCTCGCCGACTTGGACAACGGCCATTATTTCCCGGCCGGCTGACGGCAGGGACCCTCAGTCGCACCGGGTCCGGCAAATGACAGGGACAAGGCCCTTCTGGAGGGACACCGAGAACATGACGACTGTGGGATTCATCGGAAGCGGATACATCGGCAGTACCATCGCGCGGCTCGCCATCGAGGCCGGGCACCAGGTCGTGCTCAGCAACTCGCGCGGTCCAGAAACGCTCGCGGACACGGCCGCGAAACTGGGGCCGCGGGCGTCCGCGGCGACGCGCGGGGAGGCCGCGGCGGCCGGTGACATCGTCGTGGTCACGGTGCCGGTCAAGGCGTTCCCCACCTTGACCGCCGCGCCACTGGCCGGGAAGACGGTGATCGACACGTGCAACTACGGCCCCGAACGTGACGGGCACATCCCCGAGCTCGACAGCGAGTCGCTCACCTCGAGCGAACTGCTGCTTCGCTACATGCCGGACGCCATGGTCGTGAAAGCGTTCAACAACATCTTCTTCAAGCACCTGCTGTCACTCGCCCGCCAGGCGGGGGCCGCGGACCGCTCCTACCTGCCGATCGCCGGGGACTCCGCGCCGGCGAAGGCGGCGGTGACCGCATTCATCGAATCCATCGGGTACAGCGTCGTGGACGCGGGACCACTGGCCGACAGCTGGCGGCAGGCGACGGACACGCCGGTGTGGGGGACCCCATACGGGCCGTCCTCGGACGAGAAGGGCCGGCCGGCCGGCGAGGACATCATTCGCGCAGCACTGGCCGCCGCAACGCGGTAACCGCGGGCCGCGGTATGGGTCCGACCGTGTTGTGACGCGACCTTCTCGGAGGCGAGACTCGCGTGGAGACGGACCAGGACCGGCTCAACGGCTACCGAACCGCCCTCGTACCTGGTCGCCATGCCCATCGACCGCTGTCGGGGCTCAGGCATCGGATCGAGGTGCTGACGGTGCGGCAGGACGGTGGGCGCGGAAGAACTCGATGATGTCTTGGGCCAGCAGGTCGGGTTCTTCGTGGGCGGCGAAGTGTCCACCGCGGGGC
Organism: Nonomuraea salmonea; assembly: GCF_042428605.1. Lineage (NCBI taxonomy): Bacteria > Bacillati > Actinomycetota > Actinomycetes > Streptosporangiales > Streptosporangiaceae > Nonomuraea > Nonomuraea salmonea. The sequence goes on along the minus strand of NZ_JBHMCF010000053.1, from coordinate 17,746 downwards.
ATGTGCGTGTAGCGCGTGATGTTGTAGGTGCGCTCGGCCCAGCTCCGCGGGGGCCGGCTCAGGTCGGCGGGGAACAGGGCGACCGCTGTGGGCACGCTCACCCGCTCCACGCGCCTGGTCAGGCCGCGGGCGTACTCGTAGTAAGGCCTGAACGAGGTGGAGATCGTGCCGGTGAACCAGTAGAGGGACGTCTGCGTGAGGATGAAGTCGTCGCTGAAGCGCGAGGACAGGTCGCCTCCGCAGTCGGACCAGGCACGGTACTTCTCGACGATCCAGGCGAGCAGCCCGGCGGGCGAGTCGGCAAGGCCAGGGGCCAGGGTGAAGGGGCGGGTGCTCTGCTGGTGCTGGTAGCCGCCTTCCTCCGCCTGCCAGGCCGCCACGGAAGCGAGGTGGTCCTGCTCCTGCGGGGCGAGGCCGTCCGGGTCGTAGCCGGCAGGCGATGCCACGGCCAGCAGGTGGATGCCGGCCAGCGCCTCGGGGTGGGCCTCGGCGAGCCGTGAGGTGACGCCGGCGCCCAGGTCCCCGCCGTGTGCCGCATACCGCTCGAAGCCGAGTTCGTCGCGCATCAGCCGGTGCCAGAGGTCGTGCGTCTGCTCCTCGCCGGTGAGTGCGGGCCGTTGGGGCGAGAAGGCGAACCCGGGCAGTGAGGGGACGATCACGGTGAAGGCGTCCTCGGCCGCCCCGCCGTACCGGGAGGGGGCGGCCAGCCGCTCGGCGAGGCGGACGAGTTCGAGGAAGGAGCTGGGCCAGCCGTGCGTGATGATGATCGGCAACGCCTCCGGGTGCTCGCCGTCGAAGCGGAGATAGTGCACCGGTGTTCCGTCGAGGTCCGCGAAATGTGACGGGAGGGCGTTGATGGCGGCCTCGTGGGCTCGCCAGTCGTAGCCGGAGGCCCAGTAGGCGACGAGGCGGCGGAGCTCCACGGCATCGGTACCGGCCTCCCAGCCGTTCACCGGCCAGGGCCGGGGCCATCGCGTGGACGTCAACCGAGCGCGGAGCTCGTTCAGTTCCGCGTCACCGACCGCTATCACGGGTGTGTTACTCGGCATGAGTTCTCCTTGCTGTGCTGCGTGCCGGCGTACGTGGTCCGCACCTCGGTCGCGGTCTCGCGCTGCCGCGAACCATCTGCGGCGACCGCGTTCATGTGGCCCGTCTGGTGAGCGACAGGGCGTCCTTCGCCGGCGCCGGCATGGCCATCCTCAGGCGCCTTTCGGGCGCGGCCGGGCGCGCTCCCCTGGGCCCCGAACAGGATGAGCAGTTCGACCGGCGTGGGCCCGGCGTTGCCGAGCCAGTGCGGGACATGCGCGTCACCAGACTGGCGAGGGTTGACTCCTGGCCGCCGAGCACGAACGGTAGCCTGCCGCCACTCGTAGCCTTCGCGGCGCTGCGGGCGGGCTCGGCAGGGCCGGTCGCCCTGAAAATGATCAGCTTGTCCGCCTGGGTGCCGCCCGCCGCTCTCCAGGCGCGACAGGGTGCTCTCGGAAACAGTCGGCATCAGTGGCCAGGTCCGCCAGAGTCAGGCCGCGATGGCGGCGCATCCGCCGAAGTCCCGGCCCAGGGCCGCCAGCGCGGCGTCGAGATAGTCGTCCACAGTGGCCATCCTTGCCGGCTCGGCAACGAGGAGTACAAGCACCGGACGCGGCTCCGGCGTCCGCCTTGAAGTCAACCGTACACACGTGCGCCGGCATTCCCGGCGGGGCGGTCCCTTGCTGAGCCGGCGATTTCCAGGTGTCCGCGTTCGAAGATCACCTGCAGCTCCGCAGCGGACCCGCGGTCCTGCCCGACCCCGGGCACCCGCCTATGATGACCGCAGTTCCGCCGCCACCGCTCGTTCCCGCAGTTGCGCGGCCTCGCCCCGTACCGTCTCCAGCTCCGCCCGCAGATCCTCCAACCGTACCCGCTCCAGCCGCAGCTCCGCCTGCGCCCGGTCGCGCTCCTTGACCGCCGCGTCCGCGCGCGACCGCTCCCGCGACGTCAGCTTGCGCTCGCGCGTCAGCGCGGCGGTGCCTTCCTCCTCCAACGCCGCCAGCCGCTCGGCCAGCTGCTCGGCTTCGGCTGTGGTTCGGGCGGCGTCCTTCAGTGCCACCGCCCGGTCCCGTTCGGCCTCGGCAGCCGTACGTTCCGCGGTGACGGCGCGCTCGACGGCCCGTTCACGCTCCTGCACCGCCACCTCCTCCCGCGCCTTGGCGCCGGCGGCCTCCCGCTCGGCCTGCTCCCGCTCCCGTACGGCCGCCGCCGCCTCGTCCCGCGCCCGATCCCGCTCCTCACGCGCCGACGCCACATCCTCCCTCGCACGTACGATTTCCGCTCGCGCCTCGTCCTTCACCCGCGCGACCCGCGCGTCCGCCTCTTCCCGCGCCCGGGCGACCTGCGTCTGCGCCCGTTCCTCAGCCTCTGCGACCTGCGCGTCCGCCTCCTGCCGCGCCCGCAGAACCTCGGCCTGAGTCTCCTCACGCGCTCGCTCGACCTCGGCCCGAGCCGCCTCCTGGGCCTGCGCGACCTCGATCCGGGCCGCCTCCTGGGCTTGCGCGATCTCCACCTGCGCCCGTCCCTCGGCCTGCTCGACCTCGGCTCGGGCGCGCTCCACGGCCTCGGCGGCCTCGGCCTGCACCTCGGCGATCTGGCGGTTGGCCAGCTCGACGCGTTCAGCGAGCTCTTGGACGGCCTGGTCCCTGGCCAGCGCGTTCAGCTCCGCCTCACGGACCGCCTCCGCGGCGCGCCGCTCGGCCAGCTCAGCCCGCCGCTTGGCCTCCTCGGCCGTCTGCAGCGCCTGCCGTTCGGTGCTGGCCGCCTCCCGCAACGCCGCCAGCGCCTGCTCCCGAGCCCGCTCGGCGTCACCCAGCGCGGTCTCCCGCTCGCTCTCGGCCTCCTCCAGCCGCTGCCGCATCTCCGCCGTCTGCCGGCGGGCGTGCTCGGCCGCCTCACGTGCCAGGCGTACCTGCTCGAACGCCTGCTCCCGCTCGGTACGCGCGATCGCCACCCGGGTATGCGCCTCGGCCTGCACCGCACTCAGCTTGGCCTCGACCCCGGCGGGGCTGAGCTCCTCGGCCAGCGCCTTGGCCAGCGGCTCGATGGCCGCCGCCAGCCCGCTCTCCATCCGGTCGTACAGCTGCTCGGCCCTGGCCAGCGCCCCCTCAAGCCCGGGGGTCGCCCGCCGCAACTCCCGCTCCCGCTTGGCCGCCGCCTGACAGTCCTTCTCCGGACAGTACGCCTTCGGCCGCCCTCTCCCCCGCCGCTGCTCGATCGGCGATCCACAGTGCTTACAAGGCGTTACGACACCGGTCTCCGCAGTCACCCAACCAGCATACCATTTTCGATTTTCCAGAAAATGAAAATCAGAAAACTAGATCTGTTGCGTGTCGAAGCCTCGGAGCTACTTGCGAGAAGGCAGAATTCCCGAAAGTAGCTTCACGTGAACTTCCTGCTACGATCCGCGCAGGTTCTCGTCGTCCTTGTCCTGTCTCGTTGAGGTTGAGGCAGTGTCACTGATACGAGGCATCTGGCGTGCCGTCTCCATCCTGTTGAGGCACTGATCGCATGGGGACGGTGCATCGACAGGCTGGAGACGCTTCAGAGGATGGCGAGGTCCGCCAAGCGCTGCGGAATCCGGTACCACGCCTCAGGGTGGGTTCGCTTCCGCCGGGCTATGATCCGTTCTGATGAGCGCCGAGGGTCCTGGGCCACCAGCAGCTCCCCGTCTCGCCGACATCCGGTCCCGCTGGCTCAGCGCCATAACTGCCCGCCTCGACGGCGACCCGGTTGTAGCCGGTGCCGGCTTGGTCGGCTCTCTCGGCGCCGGCCGGGGCGATGACTGGAGCGATATCGACTTGCTGGTCGTCGTGGACGACGCGTGGCTCGACGATTTTGCGGTCCCGGAGCGTCTTCCCTCCGGTCCTGGGAAGCTGGCGGTGGCCTTCGATGCCCGACACAACGGCCCTCGTGGCACCAGGGCGGTTAGCGGGCAGTACCTCGTTGACGAGCTTCCGCTTTGGGTCGACTGGTACATCTACCCGGTCTCTCAGGCGAGCTGGCTTGCGGACAGCACCGTCATCTTCGACCGGCGAGGCTTCGGTCGGCTCGCGGCCACTTTCTCCGAGCATCTCAACGCCGGCGAACACGAGCAGGCGACGCCCAAGGGCCTCACCGATCACCGAGCGTTGCGGCTGGCGCTCGTGCCGATCGCGGGCAAGCGGATCGCCCGCCGTTCTCCGGAAACGGCTCGGATGATTGAGTTCATCGGCGGTCCCTATGCGCCCGATGCCACCGGGAAGGGTCACCTCGCCACGCTGCGTCAGCTACTCGGCGGATTCGCGACGCTCGGCCTGTCCGACAGCGTCGCCGCCGGACACGCTTATCTCGACCTCGTTGAGGAAACCCTCGGCTGACTTTGCTCACCATGTAACCAGTCCCCCAGCGACCCGAAATGTCTCGGCTTCGCCCGGCAGCTCGGCGGCGGCCTGGTCGCCGCGATCGACGGCATGCGGTTCGTCGTCCCGGTGCCGTCCATCTACACCCGGCCCAACCGGATATTTTTCGGCGGCAAGAGGGGCCTGACCTGGCTCAATATGATCAACGACCAGGGCGCGGGGCTGGGCGCGAAGGTGGTCACCGGCACCGTCCGGGACTCGCTGCACATGATCGACCTGCTGTTCCGGCGCGACGCCGGGCAACGACCGGACATCATCGTGACCGACACCGGATCCTACAGCGACGTGGTCTTCGGACTCGTGCATCTGCTGGGCATGCAGTACCGGCCGGCGCTGGCCGACCTGCCAGACCAGAAGGGCTGGCGCATCCAGGACGCCGACTACGGGCCGCTGGCACGCTTCGCCCGCGCAAGATCGACCTGGCCACGGTCAAACGGCACTGGGACGACATCCTGCGGGTGGTGGTGTCGATCTACACCGGCCGGATCCGCGCCTACGACGTGATGAGGATGCTGCAGCGCGACGGCAACCTCACCCCGCTCGGGGACGCGATCGCCGCCTACGGCCGCATTTTCAAGACGCTGCACATCCTCACCTACGCGGTGGAGGAACCGTATCGGCGCGACATCAAGGGCATCCGCAACCTGCAAGAATCCCGCCACGCCCTGGCCGGGAAGATTCTCCACGGCCGCAAGGGCGAGGTCTACCACCGCTACTACAAGGGCATGAGAACCAGCTCGGCGCGCTCGGGCTGGTGCTCAACTGCGTCACGCTGTGAAACACCTTCTACATCGATCAGGCCCTGGTCCGTCTGCGGGCGGCGGGCTGGCTGAGGAGGATGTCGCCCGCTTGTCACCGTTCGGCCGCCGGCACATCAACGTGATCGGCACCTACACCTTCGCGCTGCCGGACCTCGGTCCTGCGGGCGTGCGCGACCTGCGCGATCCGGATCGCCCCGACTGGGATGACTGACGTCGGCGGCGATGCCCGTTCGGAGTTGTTTTGTGGAAGCGGGGCTGCGGGCGGCGGTGTACCAACCGGTGCTGCGCGGCTGCGCGGGTACCGAGCGGCGCTGTGGGTGGCCCTGCTGACGTGCGGGGCCATCCGCCTCGATGGGGAAGCGCCGAGCGTTGTGGGGGCGTGGGCGGTTCAGCCGGCCAGGGCGGCGAGTTTGAGGGCGGCGGCCGGTTCGATGCCCAGTTCGTGGGCTGCGGCCATGACCGCGTCGGCGGGGTCGGTGTGCTGGGCGAGGTGGCGGGTGGTGGCGGCCATGAGCTTGGCGGGGGTGTCGGGCGGCAGGCCGAGGTCGTTGGTGATGGCGCGCACGGCCAGGGTGACCGAGCAGACGCCGGTCTCGGGCAGGTCGAGCTGGACCTCCCGCGCCGCTGCCCAGTCACCGGCCAGGGCGGCGATGACGGACCGGGCCTGCTCGTACCCGGTGGCCAGCAGAAAGGTGGGGGCGCGGCCGTAGCTCTTCATCCCGATGGTGTAGTAGCCGGGCTCGGGGTGGGCCAGCTCGTCCACGCCGTGCGGGCGGACGGTGCCGCAGGAGTGGTCGTTGGGGTCGATCAGCGGCGCGAGCAGCCGGGTGGTGCCGAGGATGGGGTCGAGGTCGAGCCGCAGTTCGGCGGCGATGGAGTGGTCCGGCCGGTAGCCGGTGGCGGCCACGACCCGATCGGCCTTGAGGGTGCGGTCGGAGCCTGCGGGCTGCCGGGAGCGGAGCTCGACGGTGCCGTCGGTCACGACGCGGAGGGCGCCGACTTTGAAGCCCGCGGCCAGGTCGATGAGGCCCTTGTCGACGAGCAGGCGCAGCCCGGAGCCGAGGGAGCCGCGGGCGGGCAGGGCGTCGGCTTCGCCGCCGCCGTAGGCGCGCTGCGGCGCGTCGGCGCGGATGGCCCAGGTGATGCGGGTGCCCGGCGCCTGCTCGGCCAGGTCGGCGAGCGCGAGGAGCGTGGTGGCGGCCGAGTGGCCGGCGCCGACCACGACCGTGTGCCGGCCGGCGAACCGGTCACGGTGGGCGCCGAGCACGTCGGGCAGGGCGTGGTCGATCCAGTCGGCCGCCTCGCGCTCGCCGCGGGCGGGCAGCCCGTTGGCGCCGAGCACGTTCGGCGTCGTCCAGGTGCCGGAGGCGTCGATCACCGCCCGCGCGCGGATCTCGCTGCCGTCCTCCAGCTGGACGACGAACGGCGCGTCCTCGCGGCCTGCTGTGCGGAGCCGGTCGACGTCCAGGCGGCTGATCGCCGCCACGCGCGCCCCGTAGCGGGCGTGCGGAGCGATGGCGTCATGGCCGGCCAGCGGCTCAAGATAGGCGGCGACGAGCTGCTGTCCGGTGGGCAACGCCTCGGGGTCGGGCGCCGTCCAGCCGCAGGCGCGCAGCAGGCGCACCGCGGCGGCGTCGGTGTTGTAGCGCCACGGGCTGAACATGCGTACGTGTCCCCACTCGCGCACCGAGGAACCGGCGACGGGCCCGGATTCCAGGACGACGAAGGGCAGGCCGCGTTCGGCCAGGTGCGCTGCGGCGGCCAGGCCCACGGGGCCGGCGCCGATGACGGCCACCGGCAAAGCGGTGTTCATCGGGCGAAGTCCTTTCCAAGGCGAGCGGTTCTGCGGAGCGGCGCCAGGGCCAGGCCGGCCACGGCGTACATCACCAGGCCGTAGGCCAGCACGATGAGGCTGACGAGGGCCGCGTCGGCGGACAGGCCGGCGACCAGCAGGGCCAGGGACAGATTGCGGATGATGGTGGTCATGGCGGCGGCCCGCCGGGCCTCCGGGCTGTCGAGGCCGGGAGCCGCATAAGCGGCCAGGCTGAGGAGCGTCAGCAGGGCGAAGGCGGCCCAGCCGGAGGCCGGGATGCCGGTCAGGCGGTCGGCGGTGGTGGCCAGGATGGAGAGCGTCGAGGTCACCAGCAGCACGTCGGCCACCCGCCTGCTGACCTTCTGTACCCGCTCGGCGGTGCCGGGCGCTCGGGCGCGCAGCCACATCCCGGCGGCGAGCGGGATGAGCTGGGCCAGCAGCATCGCCACCACCTGGAGACCCGCGCCTCCTCCCACGGGCGCGCCGGCGTACGGTGCGGCCAGGCTCCAGGCGGGCACGGCGAGCAGGCCCAGGACGGCAAGCGTGCCTTGCAGGCTCACTCCCAGGGCCAGGTCGCCGCGGGCGTGGTAGGTGAGCAGGGCTCCGGTGCCGCCGCCGGGCGCGGCGGCGGCCAGGATCACCCCGTACGCGATCGCGCCGTCCAGGCTCAGCAAGCGGACGAGCAGGACCGCGATCGCCGGTACCGCCACCACATTCACCAGCACGGCCGCCGTCAGAGCGAACGGACGGCGAAGCAGTGCCGCCAAGCCGGGAGGCGTCAGCGAGGTGCCGACGGTCAGCATGGTCGCCAGCAGCAGCACGACCAGCGGCAGGGTGATCAGCGGAGAATCCATGTCACAGGCCGTAGGCGGCCAGGACGCCGCCGGCGTAGGCGGCGATCGGCGCCGCCACGTGCTCGGCGTCGCGGTGCACGCCGCGCAGGGTGTTGGAGGCGAAGGAACGCTGGAACTCCAGTCCGACGTACCCGAGGCCGAGGTGGGTGGTGGACAGGCCGCCCGCGTGCAGGGGCAGCCCGGTCGGGTCGAGGGCGCCGAGCGGGGCCAGGTAGTCCAGGTGTGGCAGGTAGCCGGTCGCGTAGATCACCGCGTCGACGCGCTCGCGCTCGCCGTCGGCCCAGATGAGGTGGTCGCCGTCGAAGGCGGTGAACATGGGGCGGCGCTGCAGGCGGCCGTCGGCGAGAGCGGCGGCGTAGTCACCGGTGTCCATGACCAGGGTGCCGCTGGCGACGCGGGCCAGCCATGCGGGCGGGAGCTGGTCGAAGCCGGTGGTGGTGTGCCAGTAGTGCACGTCCTTGCCGCCGACGATCTGCGGCATGAGCTGCAGCGGCTGGCGGGAGGCGATCGTGACGTCGGCCACCTCGGCCAACTCGTAGGCGACCTGGACGGCGGAGTTGCCGCCGCCGACCACCACGACGCGCTGCCCGGCGTAGTCCTTTGGGTTGCGGTAGCCGGCCACGTGCAGGGCCTGGCCGGTGTAGCCGTCCTGGCCGGGCAGGGCGGGGACGAGCGGGTTGCCGAAGGAGCCGCTGGCCGCGATCACGCCCATGGCGCGCAGCGTCTCTCCGGTGGCGGTGTGCACCAGGAAGCCGCCCGTCCCGTCGGCTTCCACCGCGGTGACCCGGATGCCGGTGCGGATCTCCGCATTGAGGCCGTCGGCGTAGCGCTGCAGGTAGGCGACGACTTCGTCGCGGGTGGGGTAGTGGTCGCCGTCGCCGGGGAAGTCCTGGCCGGGCATGGCGCTGTAGCGGGCGGGCGAGAACAGGGTGAGGCTGTCGTAGCAGCTGCTCCACGAGCCGGTGGGTGCCGGGCCGGCTTCGAGGATGACGGGGGTGCGTCCATTAGCGAGCAGGGCGCGGGCGGCGGCCAGACCGGACTGGCCGGCGCCGATGACGATGGTGTCCATGCCGCCGGATCATATCCTCATATCCAGAAATGACAATACGGTAGAGTCGTGCCATGCAGACGGCAGGCAGTGGCATTCAGCTCACCGACGCGGCGCGCGGCTTCCTCAAGGCGCTGGCCAGCGACACCCGCCAGCAGATCCTGTTCTTGTTCGAGGGCGGGGTGGAGCTGACCGTGAGCCAGGTGGCCGAGCGCCTGTCGCTGGCCCAGTCGGCCACCTCCACCCACCTGGCGACGCTGCGCGAGGGCGGGGTGCTCACCTCGCGGCGCGAGTGGAAGACCGTCTACTACCGCGCCAACCCCGACGGGGCGCGGCAGGCGCTGGCCGACCTGCAGGCCGCCCTGGCCGCCTGCTGCCCGCCGGGCGACGGCCCGCCCGCCGGCGGCTGCGGTGGCTGACCGGCCTGGCGTCCGGACGTACTGGCCAGCTTAGGTTCTCATCTAATTTGACAATCCTCTAATCAGTGGCTCAGAATCTGAGCTGTTTAGATGAGCTTCTATTCAGGAGGTGCGCGATGCGCGCTCTGCTCACCCGCCTGCGCCGCCCCGCCGACATCTCGGGTGACGTCTCGGGCTTCACCTTCAACGAGGCGACCTCGGAAGTGTGCGACCGCACCTTCGCCCTGTCCTTCCGCTGACCACCCATCTGGAGAGCCGTCATGAGTGACCGTTGCTGCGGCACCGTCGCCGTCGAGATCGAGCAGTTCGCCGCTCCTCAGCAGGCCGCCTCCGGGCAGCCGGGTAACCTGCCGGTCGTCGTGATCGGCGCCGGTCCGGTCGGCCTGGCCGCCGCCGCCCACCTGGCCGAGCGCGGCATCGACTTCACGGTCCTGGAGGCCGGCGACCGCGTCGCCGCCTCGGTGGCCCGGTGGGGCCACGTGCGGGTGTTCAGCCCGTACCGGTACAACATCGACGCTGCCGCCCGCCGCCTGCTGGAGGCCGGCGGCTGGAGCGCGCCCGACCCCGACTGGCTGCCGACCGGCGCCGAGCTCATCGACGACTACCTCGCCCCGCTGGCCAAGCTGTTCGGCGACAAGGTACGGCTCGGCGCGAAGGTGAGCGCGATCAGCCGCCTCGGCTACGACCGGGTCCGCACCACCGGACGCGACGACACCCCGTTCCTGATCCGCCTGGCCGGCGGCACAGAACTGACCGCCCGCGCGATCATCGACGCCTCCGGCACCTACACCAGCCCGAACGTGCTCGGCGCGAGCGGCCTGCCCGCCCACGGCGAGCACGAGGTGGTCGTCGACCACGCCCTGCCGGACGTGCTCGGCGCCGACCGTGACCGCTACGAGGGTAAGCACACCCTGGTCGTCGGCGCGGGCCACTCGGCCGCCACCACGCTGCTCGCGCTGGCCGAACTCGAGAACACCCCGATCACCTGGGCGATCCGGGCCGGCGACGCCGGCCGCACCTACGGCGGCGGCGAGGCCGACGCGCTCCCGGCCCGCGGCGCGCTCGGCACCCGGCTGCGCGCCCATGTCACCTCCGGCCGCATCCAACTCCTGACCGGCTTCTTCACCCACCGCGTCACCGCCACCGACCAGGGCGTCGAGGTGGTCAGCCGCGACCCCTCCGGCCACGAGCAGAGCGTCACGGTGGACCGGATCGTGTCGGCCACCGGCTACCGCCCCGACCACTCCATCGCCTCCGAGCTCCGGCTCGACCTGGACCCGGTGCTCGGCTCCACCCGCGCCCTGGCCCCGAAGATCGACCCCAACCAGCACTCCTGCGGCACCGTCCCCGCTCACGGGGTGGATGAGCTGGCGCATCCCGAGCCCGGCTACTACGCGGTCGGGGTCAAGAGCTACGGCCGCGCGCCGACGTTCCTCATGGCCACCGGGTATGAGCAGGTCCGCTCGGTCGTGGCGGCGCTGGCCGGGGACTGGGAGGCGGCCCGGGACGTGCAGCTCGACCTGCCCGAGACCGGCGTGTGCTCCTCCGGCCTGGCCGAGGCCCAGGAGCAGCGGGTCGGCCTGACCACCGGCATCAGCGGCGGCCTGCTGTCCACCCCGCTCCCCCTCGCCACGGTCTCCTCCGGCGACGGCGGCGGCTGCTGCGGCTGAAAGGAACACCCCTGATGTCCGACGGCTACCCGACTGCCGCTCAGAAGGAGGCATTGCGCCTCATCTGCGACCACGAGCCGATGCCCGCCCACCGGCTGGCTGAGGCCCTGGTCGCCGCCCGCAGGCCCAGCACCAACCCCGGCTACACGCGCGCGATCGCCCAGATGGCGGGAACGCTCGCCTGGCGGCTGCAGGCCCAGGGCTTCATCGTCGAGACCCTCCGGGGCGGGTGGGCGACCACGGCCGAGGGGCGGGCGCTGATCGCCTGTCCGGCATGACTTCCCCCGCAGAGACCGCCACCCCCGAACACGAGGGCGGCGGTCCGCCACGTTCCGGCCGCGGATGGTCGGTCGTGGCAGCGCTGGCCGTCACCCAGACCGTCGGCTACGGCGTGCTCTACTACGCCTTCTCCGTCTTCCTCGCTCCCATGGCCCGCGATCTGCATGCCACGCCCGCGCAGATCGCCGCGGCGCTCACCGTGTCCATTCTGATCGCCGCGTTGTGCGCGCCGTTGGTCGGTCGCCTGCTGGACGCTCGTGGCGGGCGCGTCCTGATGACCGCCGGGTCGCTGCTGGGCACCGTGGCGGTGCTGACCTGGTCGCGAGTGGAGAGCCTGCCGCAGTTGTACGGGGTGTTCGCGCTCGTCGGCGTCGCCTGTTCCCTGGTGCTGTACGAGGCGGCGTTCGCGGTCATCGTCTCCCTGTTCGCCGGCAACGAGCGCGGCCGGGCGAACGGGCTGCTGGCGCTGACCATCGTGGCCGGGTTCGCCTCCTCGATCTTCCTGCCGCTGACCGGCCTGCTGGTGGACCGGTGCGGCTGGCGTACGGCACTGGTGATCCTGGCCCTGATCTACGGCCTGGCGGCGATCCCGCTGCACGCCCTCGTGCTGCGCCGCGCCCGTACAGCGAGAAAGCAGGCGCCGGCCGCGGCGCAGGAGCGGGCCGCCATCGTCAAGACGGCCACCCGCGCTCGGCCGTTCTGGCTGCTGGTGATCGCGTTCACCGCCAGCGGCGGCGCGGTCGCCACCGTGGCGGTCCTGCTCATCACCTACCTGATCCACCTCGGCCATCCGCCGGTGCTGGCCGCCACGCTGGCCGGGCTGCTGGGCGTGCTGTCGGTGACCGGGCGGCTGATCACCACCGGCCTGCAGACCCGGCTGCCCGCCGCTCTCATCGCCGCCGCCATCTTCGCCCTGCAAGGCGTGGCCGCCCTGCTGCTTCCCCTGATCGGGCGCAGCGTCGCCGGCGCGATCGGCGCGGTGCTGCTGTTCGGGCTCGGCTTCGGCGTCGCCTCGATCACCCTGCCGCACCTGCTGGTCGGCCGCTACGGCACCACCGCCTACGCCTCGCTGGCCGGCCGCATCGCCGTCTTCTCCGTCGCCGACAAGGCGCTGGCCCCGCTCGGCGCCGTCGCCCTGGCCCAGGCCGCGGGTTACGGCTGGGTGATGGGCGCGGTGGCCGCCGCCTGCGCGATCGCCGCGTTCGCGCTGGTGGCCTACCACCGCCTATAATTTCGACAGACTTCGAATCAGGAGGGGTTGTCATGACCGTCCCCACCGGCCAGTGCTGCGCCCCGATCGCCCGCGAACCGCTGGCCGAGGACACCGCTGCCGAGCTCGCCGTGATGCTCAAGGCGGTCGCCGACCCGGTACGGCTGCGCCTGCTGTCGATGATCGGCTCTCACGCCGGCGGCGAGGCGTGCGTGTGCGACCTGACCGACGCCTTCGACCTGACCGCCCCCACCATCTCCCACCACCTGAAGGTGCTGCGCACGGCCGGGCTGATCGACGGGGAGCGGCGCGGCACCTGGGTCTACTACCGCATCATCCCCGAAGCGGTGAACAAGCTCGGCGCCCTGTTCGCCCCGCTCACCGAGCCCGCCCCCCAGCCTGCGGCGGGACGCACAGAGCTGGAGTTGCTGCCCGCATGACGGCCGCCCCCCGGCCCGTCGACGTCCTGGTGATCGGCGGCGGGCAGGCGGGCCTGGCCGCCGGGTACTACCTGCGCCGCGCGAAGGCCGACTTCGTCCTCCTCGACGCCCAGGACAGCGCCGGCGGCGCCTGGCGGTACGCCTGGAACAGCCTGCGCCTGTTCTCCCCAGCCCAGTACAGCTCGCTGCCCGGCCGCATGATGCCCATCCCACCCGGCGGCGGCTACCCGAGCGCCGCCGAGGTCGTCACCTACCTGACCGACTACGAGCGCCGCTACGACCTGCCGGTCCTGCGCCCGGTGACCGTGCACGCCGTGCGGCGCGGTGACGGCCATCTCCTGGTGGAGACCGGCCACGGCACCTGGCAGGCCAAGGCCGTGATCAGCGCCACCGGCACCTGGTGGCGCCCCTACATCCCGTACTATCCGGGCCTGCGCGACTTCGGCGGGGAGCACCTGCACACCGCCGGCTACCGCGGCCCCGAGCCGTTGCGCGGCAAGCGCGTGGTCATCGTCGGCGGCGGCAACTCCGCCGCCCAACTGCTGGCCGAGCTGACCACGCTCGCCGAGGTCACCTGGGTGACCCAGCGACCACCACGCCTGCTGCCCGACGACATCGACGGCCGCGCCCTGTTCGACCTGGCCACCCGCCGCCACCGCGCCACCCAGGCGGGCGAACAGGCGGGCGAACAAGCGGGCGAGCCTACGGCGGGCATCGCCGACCTGGGCGACATCGTCGCCGTCCCACCCGTGCGCGAGGCCCGCGACCGCGGCCTGCTCAAGGCCGAACCCATGTTCACCCGCATCACCTCCCGCGGCGTCGCCTGGGCCGACGGCAGCACCCTGGCCTGCGACGTGATCCTGTGGTGCACCGGCTTCCGGCCCGCCCTGAACCACCTGGCGCCCCTGGGCCTGCGCGGCCCGGACGGGCTCATCCCCACCCGCGGCACCCAGGCGATCGGCGAACCCCGCCTGCACCTCCTCGGCTACGGCGACTGGACCGGACCTGCCTCGGCCACCCTCATCGGCGCGGGCCGCACAGCCCGGCAGCTGGTCGCCGAGATCGTCGCCCAGCTGCAGTGAGCCTCGCGTCGCGCCTGGAACTCGCCGTCTTTAATTAGATTTTCATCTATCTTGACGAGCATCGAAGCAACATGAGATCGTAGCGATTGCTTAGACATCCATCTAATTATGAATGCTAAGTGGGCGATCCACTCTGCCCGGCAGGGAGACCACGATGACGAATCAGACCAGCGGCGGCTTCCTCGGCGACCTGGACGAGGCCTTCACCCCGCCCGCGGCCGGAGGCTGCTGCGGCTCCCCTTCCTCCGTGGGCGAGCCGTCCGACGCCGCCGGGCAGGCCGCCGCGGGGACGGCCTGCTGCGGCAGCCCCGCCGCCGCGACCCAGGCCGCCCAGAGCGGTTGCTGCGGCCAGGCCCCCGCTCAGGCCGCTCCCCAGGCCGGTGTTCAGGGCGCGTCCGGGTGCTGCGGATGACCAGCACAGCATCCGGCCTCGGCCAGGGCGGGCCTGATCTGGCCGCCCTGGCCGAGGCGGTGTCGGCCACCCGCATGCAGGCCACGGTGCGCGAGCTGGCCGGTGACCGCTATGCCGGGCGGCGCGTGGGCAGATCCGGCGGCCGCGCCGCCGCGACCTGGCTCGCCGCGCAGCTCGGCGAACTGGGCGCCCAGGTGCAGGTGTCGGAGTTCGACGTCGCCGGCGTCCGCGAGCTGTACGCCACGCCCATGCTCGCATGGCGCGGCGCCGGGCAGACACAGCACCTGGAGCACCGCCGCGACTTCGTCGAGCACCTGGCCTCCGCCGAACTGCCACACCCGCGCACCGCCCTGCTGACCACGGTCCCCGAGACCGACTCCGGATCCGGCTCGGAGACCGGCTCGGAGACCAGCCTGCGCGGCCGATGGGTGCTGGCCGACGCCACCGCCTGGGGGGGAGCGTGTGAGCTGGCCGAGGCGCAGGGCGCGGCCGGAGTGCTGACCGTACGCGGCACCGACACCGACGGCTGGATGCCCAAGATGATCGCCGGCCCGCCTGCTCGCGCGGTGCCCATCATCGCCGTGCGTCCTGAGGTCCACGGGCACCTGGCCGAAGCGCTGCATGGTGGCCCGGTTCAGGTGACCGGCTCGATGCCGTTGCGGCAGGTCGCCACCCGGGGTTGCAACGTCTACGCCCGTTTTCCCCGCAAGGAGACCGACGGCCACCAAGGTAGTGCCGGTCACGGCGACGGGCCCGTCGGCGGGCCCGTCGGCGGGAACGCGGGGCCGCGGGTGTTGCCAGGCGCGCACTACGACGGCGTGGGCGACGATCCCGACCGGCGCCTGCCCGCGGCCGCGGACAACGCCTCCGGAGTGGCCGCGGTCCTGGAGGCCGCCTGCGTGCTGACCGCCGCTCCGCCGCCCGGGGCACTGGAGCTAACGGTGGCCTTCCTGGACGCCGAAGAGGCGGGCGCGTGGGGCTCGGCCCACCACGCCCCCACCCTGCCGCCGGACACACTCGTGATCAACCTCGACGGTGCCGCGCACCTGCACCAGGCCGCCGCCGTCGAAGCGGGCGGCCCCGCCCACGCCCTGCTCGCCACCCTGGACCAGGCCGCCCGCCTGACCGGCGTGCCCTTGCGGGCGGGCGCGATGGCCTCCGACAACCGCCGCTACGCCGCCGCCGGCCTGGCCGCGATCGGCATCGGTATGGGCATGCCCGGCTACCAGACCCCCGCCGAAACGCCCGACCGCGTCCAGCCGGACACCCTGGTGGCAGCGGCTCAGCTGTTGGTGGCCACCGTGTGGCTCCTGGCGCCCTCGATCGCCTCAGCATGGTGACGGGCGTGCACGGCGCCGTGGTGTGAGCGGGATCGTCATGGACGTGCGTCGGCCTCCGGCGACGGGGCGGACGCCTCCACCGGCGATCCGGGCGTCGGCTGCGGGCCGGGCGAGGGCTGGACGGGCGAAGGCACCGTCGCCGGCGGCGTCCCGACAGGCGGCTCGGCGGGCTCGCCTGCTACGCGACGGGCAAGCTGGCGGCGCGCCAGCGTGATGGCGGCGTACAGGCCGGCCGCGGCGGAGGCCACCCGCAGGAGGCCGGTGAGCAGGTCGAGAATCTGCATGACGTTCTTTCTCATGAAGGCGAGCACGCCGTCAGGCGGCCCGCGGCGCGTACGGGAACTGCTCCTCAGCACCGCGGCAACCGAGGGTGACCAGCCAGATCAGGGGCAGGCGCAGACCGAAGTGACGCCAGGGCCGATCGTCCGGGGCCGCCCCGGCGGGCCGGCCCCGCATCGGCGGCCATTTGGGGCCCGGGGTGTCTACGCTGTGATTCCCGGGCGGGCGGGCGTCGGCGCCGTCGGCGAGACGGAGGAGCGTGCGCTGGTGAAAGATGTCGCATCGGCCAGCGCCTTAGCCAAGCAGGACGGGCCACTGGCCGATCCCGAACAGGTGCGGACCCTTCAGCAGCTCGCTCAAGCACTGAGCCTGCTGCTCGCCGGCTCGGGACTGTCGGTGCGGCAGGTGGCGAGCCGCACCAAGCATGACCCGGTGCCGGTGGCACGCGAGACCGGCGGAAAGATGCTGCGGGGCGAGCGCCTGGCCAGCAAGGCCGTCACGCTGGCGCTGGTGACCCACCTGGGCGTTGCGGTGCCAGACCTTGCGGCCTGGGAACGCGCCTGGCATCGGGCCTTCCTGGACGAGGGCGGAGTACGCACCGCGCCACCGCGGGGGCAGATGGCCGAGCTGCGCGAGCTCGTCACCGAGCTCCGCGAGACCGTCCAGGCTCAGCAGGACAAGCTGAGCAGGCTGAGTGACCAACTGGCCGACCTTCAACGCTCCCCGGCCGGCGCCGCTCCTGCTGCGGCGAGTGCGGCGAGGTTGTCGCTGACGCTTCAGATGCAGATGGAACAGGCCGCGGCCCAGGTGGCGCGGCAAACCATCGTCGAGCTGGCGGCTGACCTGGTGCGCCGACATCCGAAGCTGGAGGTGGATCTGCTGGTCTTCATGCAGGAGATCGCCCGGGTTGCGGCGCGGGGCTACCTCAAGGAACTGGCTGCCGAGGTGGCGCGGCGCAACCCGAACCTTGAGATGGATCTGCTGCTTGTGATGCAGGAGGCGGTCGCCCCGACGGGGCGTGAGGTGGTCCGGGAGATCGCCCGAGGCATCACCTGACGGCATTCACCCGGCGGCGCGGGACCGGACGCCACGCGCCGCCCTGGCCTGATGCGGCTACAGCTGCGTGATCAGCTTCTCGATGCGGGCGCGGATGTCGTCCCGGATCTTGCGGACGGCCTCGATGTCCTGCCCGGCGGGGTCGTCGAGTTTCCAGTCCTCGTAGCGTTTGCCGGGGAAGATCGGGCAGGCGTCGCCGCAGC
This sequence comes from Nonomuraea salmonea, assembly GCF_042428605.1. Lineage (NCBI taxonomy): Bacteria > Bacillati > Actinomycetota > Actinomycetes > Streptosporangiales > Streptosporangiaceae > Nonomuraea > Nonomuraea salmonea. Next base: position 453 of record NZ_JBHMCF010000053.1, on the reverse strand, counting down.
CCATGGTGATGACCACGTCGCTGGCCTCGACCGCGTCGACGGTGAGGACCTTGGGCTGGGCGGCGGTGATGTCGATGCCGACCTCGTGCATCGCCTCGATGGCGACGGGGTTGACCTGATCGGCCGGGGCCGATCCGGCGGAGCGGGCCTCGATCCGGTCGCCGGCCAGGTGGGTCAGCCAGCCGGCGGCCATCTGGGACCGGCCGGCGTTGTGGACGCAGACGAACAGGACGGACGGTTTGTCAGCCACGGGCGGGCTCCTCTGCGGTGAACAGGCGGCGGCCGGCCAGGCTGACGTAGACCAGGGCGACCAGGACGGGGACTTCGATGAGCGGGCCGACCACGCCGGCCAGGGCTTGGCCGGAGGTGACGCCGAAGACGCCGACCGCGACCGCGATGGCCAGTTCGAAGTTGTTGCCGGCGGCGGTGAAGGCGAGCGTGGTCGTCTTGTCG